>CAZNTU010000513.1:0-1503 GCA_964575975.1 uncultured Desulfobacteraceae bacterium | reverse complement strand
CGCCCGATTTTGGTGTATTCTGTCGCCGGACAATAGGATACGAGGTGAAATCCGTGTGCTTGAACGAAATTGTCGTCCGGCCGGTGTCGAGGACGGAGGAAGGCGGGTTCCGCGAACTGATGCAAAGACACCATTATCCGGGGTTCGTTCCCAAAATGGGCCAGACGCTGTGGTACGTCGGCTGCGTGGACGATCAATGGGTCTCCCTGCTCGGCTTCTCGCCCGCGGCCCTGAAAGGCGGCGCCAGGGACAAATGGATCGGATGGGGGCACGGCCTCCGATACGGGCGTTTGAAACTGATCGCGAACAGCAGCGGGTTTTTGATTCCGCCGGGCTGGCACATAAGGAATCTGGCGTCCCGAACCGTCTCCCCGTGCCTGAGAAGAGACTGGCCGACGACTGGATGGAGTTTTTCGGATACAGGATCGTCCTCGCGGAGACCTTCGTCGATCCGGAGCTGTTCTCTGGAGCCGCATACAAGGCTTCCAACTGGCTCCTTGTCGGCCGGACGCGGGGTTTCGCGCGGAGAGGGAACGGATATTCGGAGACGGCCGGAGCCTCGAAGCCGGTATTCGTAAAGCCGTTGCGAAAGGACGCGAGGCGGATTCTGTCCCGCCCTTTTCTCGAAGACGAACGTAAAAAAGCAGGAGGAAAAACGAAGATGAAGGCCGACCGCATGCGTTCGCCGCCGGATTTTTTCAGGACGATTCCCGACCCCCGCCGGGCGCAGGGAAGACGCCACAGGCTGGAGACGGTCCTCGCGATAGCGGCCGCGGCGATTCTGTGCGGAATGCGAGGATACAAGGCCGTTTCGGATTGGGCCGACGACTTGGGACGGAAGGCCGGGGCGCGTTTCGGCTGCGGATTCGAAAACGGCCGGTACGTCGTTCCCGGCGAATCGATCATCAGGGACGTCCTGGTGCGCGTGGAGCCCCGATGCCTCGATTCCGCCCTCCGAAGATGGAACGAAACCTACGGGGCCGGGGACGAAAGCCTCGCCATCGACGGAAAGGCCATGTGCAACGCGATCGACGAGGACGGAAGGCGCGCGCACGTCATGGGCGCCGTAGGCCATGACAGTAAAATTTGCTACTCCCGAAAAAAGCGGGAACCCTGTCCGTAGGCGAAGACTCCGAGGAGCAAAAGCGAACCAACGAGACCGAGACCGCCGCCCCCCTGCTCGAACCTCTCGACATAGAAGGAACGAACGTGACGGCCGACGCTCCGCGTACGCAGAGGAGCTTCGCCGGCTACCTGGTCCGGGAACGAAGCGCCCACTGCTTCTTCATCGTAAAGAACAACCGGCCCACCCTCCGGTCCGACATCGAGCTTCGTTTCCAAGGCGAGAGCACCGAAGCCGAGTGCGTCGACGTCTCCGAGGGCGAACACGGGCGCATCGAAACCCGCAGTATCTGGAAGACGACCGAACTGAACGACTGTCTCGACTTTCCGCACGTCGGGCAGGCCTTCATGCTCAAGAGAGAGGTCTTCGTCAAAAAAACG
>CAZNTU010000512.1:0-1529 GCA_964575975.1 uncultured Desulfobacteraceae bacterium | reverse complement strand
CCAGCCCTTTGAAGGTACCACTAATTTTCGAACGAAAGCATAGAAACTTGAATCGAGAGCAAATTTTCCACTGGACACAGGCCGTTCCGCAGTGTTAGTCAGGATTGAAACTCTAACGACACTGTGGAGGTGAAAATGAAATTCGGCAAGATCTTCAAACGTTTCATGGAAAAAAGCCCGATATCGGTCATGGCCAGGGGATTGATGGAACGCGCCTTCAATTCCGAAAAAATGGACGAATGGTTCGATGCCCGGGCGGAAAGGCAATATACCCGGGAGTTGCTTTTCTCGACCGTTTTCGACATCATGAGCCTTGTCGTGAGCGGTTCGTACAAATCAGTCCATGCCGCCTTTCAGGCTTTGAAGGAAGACATCGCCGTATCCGTCAATTCGGTATACAACAAGTTGAATTGTCTCGAGCCGGCCTTGTCGGAGGAAATGGTTCGCTTCGCCGCGGGACAGGCGACTCCCGTGATAGAAAGGCTCGGCGGAACACTGGAGCCCTTGCTGCCGGGTTTTCGCGTAAAGATGCTCGACGGCAATTGCATCGAAGCCAGCGAGCACCGCATCAAGGAATTGCGGGATACGGCGTCCGGGGCGCTGCCGGGAAAGTCGCTGGTCGCCTACGACCCCGCGCTTCGGTTGCCGATCGATGTTTTCGCGTGCGAAGACGGCCACGCCCAGGAAAGGTCGTTGTTGAAAAAAGTCGCGGAGACGGTCGAGCAGGGCGATGTTTGGGTCGCCGACAGAAACTTTTGCGTGGTATCCTTTCTTTTCGCGATCGCTTCGAAAGGTTTCTTCATAATTCGCCTGCACGGCAACTGCCCCGTCGAAATTGTCGGCGAATTGTCCTTTGTCGGCCGAACGGAGACGGGGGAAGTATACGAACAGCCTGCTGTCGTTCGGGACGAATCGGGCAATGAAATGCAACTGCGGCGAATCGTGGTTCGACTTGACAAGCCGACGCGGGACGGGGATCGGGAAATTTCCATTTTGACCAATCTGCCGAGCGAAAAGGCGGACGGCGTTCGAGTCTCCGAAATTTATCGAAAAAGATGGACGATAGAAACGGCGTTTCAACAGTTGGCGGAATATTTCAATTCGGAGATAAACTCGTTGGGCTACCCGAAGGCGGCGCTTTTCGGATTTTGCACGGCGTTGGTGGCGTACACGATTCTTTCCACGATCAAGGCCGCGTTGTCGAGCGAGTACGGCGCGGAGACCGTGGAAACGCAGGTGTCCGGCTATTATCTGGCCGACGAGATACAAATGACGTACAGAGGAATGCTGATAGCGATCGAAGACGACGAATGGATTGCCTTTCGGGATTTGGACACCGAGCAGCTATGCGAGCTTTTAAGGCAGCTTGCCCGAAACGTCGACATGCCAAAATTTAGAAAGCATGTCAGAGGGCCGAAGAAAAAGAAGGAAAAGCCGAAAAGCGATCCCAAACGACCGCATGTTTCGACGGCGAAGTTGATAGCCGAACGGAAAGAACGGAAGAAATAGTTGAACCTTCAAAGGGCTGG
>CAZNTU010000511.1:0-1534 GCA_964575975.1 uncultured Desulfobacteraceae bacterium | reverse complement strand
ACAATACCGAGGGCCTCTTGTCGCTGGTCCGCGATGCGGCCGGAAAGGAAACGGCGTACGAATACGATCTTGAGGGCCGGTTGGCCAAAATAACCGATCCCAACCAAAACGAGAAAAACTTCGCCTATGATAAATACGGCAATCCGATATCGATTACCGACGGCGAGGGCGCCGGAGAGTTCTATACTTATAATTATGACGGCCTGAAAAAGGAATATTACGCGGAAATAAAAACGGTTCATCGCGGAATTGTGGGGAAATTTTTCCCGTAATGTGAAATTATGCGGCGCACGGATTGTTTTACGATCGTGAAGCGCCCCAATCCGATTGAAAACCGTTCGCGCTTTTCCGGGATTTTTATGCGCCCGTTGAAATTTTTACAAAAAATATTGCGGGGGCTCTGATTTTTTTATAGGTTTTGCAGTAAACGAATATGGGAAAGATTAACCTTTTTTTGAAGGAGGTTTTTTCCCGTATGCTGGCTTTACCATTGCATTTTATAAAGGACGCTGCCAAATCCGTGAAACGAGTTTGCGAACAGGAATTCACCAAGGTAAAGGATTCCGTCCTTACCGAGTTGCTCGGAATCTCCTGCCTGATTGTAACGATGTTTTTCCCTGAGGCGGGAGGGGGGCGAGGAAGTTTTGCATCTTGTATGCGCCCATCGCGACGATCTCGCGCTGTGCCCCAAGTGCGGCGCGTTCGCCTCGGACGTTCACGAAGAGAAGAAACGATGCGTTCGCCACTTGGACATTTGGGGTAAAAGGACGTTCCTGCATTTTCTCTCGAGACGGTTCGAGTGCGGGGAATGCGGCAAAATATTCACGGAGGAGCTGCCATTCGCCGACCAACTCCGAAGGCAGACCCTCGATTTCGAGGCGCATGTCTACCGGCGCTGCCTGTCCGACAACCGCAAGGCCGTCGCGAAAAACGAGGGGTTGAGCCAATCGACCGTGAAGGAGATATTTTTCCGGTTCGCCCGAAAACGGCTCGGCCGCGACGGTTCGCCCCGATGCCCGAGGGTACTCGGCATAGACGAAATATCTCTCAAGAAAAGGCACAGGCAGTTCGCCATGGTCGTTTCGGACATAGAGAGAAAATGCATACTGGAAATACTGCCCGAAAGAAGCAAGGAGGCACTGGAGAAGTGGCTTGACGGTTTCGACGAAGAGCAAAGAAGCAAAGTACGCTACGTGTCCATCGACATGTGGGGGCCTTGCAGCCACGCGGTCCGAAGCAAACTGCCGAAAGCGCGGATAGTAGTTGACAGGTTCCACGTGACGAAGCGATTGAACGAGCGAATAACAGCCGTCCGTAAAAAATACCAGAAGGAATCCTCGAAGGAAATCAGGGAAATACTGAAGGGCAGCCGGTGGATACTGGTCAGAAACACACGGGACCTTTCGCCCGCCGAGGAGACAAAATTGAAGAAGGTCCTGGACGAATGCCCCGAACTCAGAGTCGCCTATCTTCTGAAGGAAGGTAACAATTCACCTCCCCCATAGGAATTAGACATTATGCGGCAGGTATCGGA
>CAZNTU010000510.1:0-1538 GCA_964575975.1 uncultured Desulfobacteraceae bacterium | reverse complement strand
GGTTCTTTTCCATTTTGAGTGGGTAAAGAGGTGTTTATTGCTGAGCCAAATCGGCGGCAATATCCCGGAAAACGTCAAAGGGCGGCTTTATTTTTTCCCTTAAAAATGATAACGAAAGGGACTTTTGCCGGCCGCGAGAGTCGGAGACGCCGACGCGAGTTCCCGAACGCGGCCGTTGCGTTTGTAAATCCCACGGGGCCGAAGCGATGGACGAAACCGGCCCGAAACAAACCGAAAACGGAAGGGAAGGAGCCGAAATGTTCGACGATATCAAGATTTTCGAAGCCGCGCTTGGGATATGTTCGCCCTGGTTCATTGAAAGAATCGAATTCGACGTTGACGCGAAAAGGCTCGACGTCCATCTTGATTTCGAGCGCGGAAGCGTCTTCCCCTCCACGCGGGACGGATTTCCGGACCTCTACAAGGTCAAGGACACGAAGGTCAAGACCTGGAGGCATCTGAATTTTTTCGAACACGAATGCTATCTGCACTGCAGGACCCCGAGGCTCGATCTCGGCGACGACAAGACCGAATTGGTTTCGCCGCCCTGGGACGGCGTCAGCCCGGGCTTTACGCTTTTGTTCGAGGCGCTCGCGATCGAGATGTGCATGCACATGCCCGTGCATTGCGTGTGCCGTATAATAGGCGAGGACGACAAGAAAATCTGGAAAATGCTCGACGAGTACACGAGTTCGGCGCTGGCCTCGCAGGACTGCTCCGAAGTCACCGCGGTCGGCATGGACGAGACGAGCCGGACGAAGGGGCACAACTACGTCTCCATTTTCGTCGACATGAACGAGAGAAGGACGGTTCACGTCGCCGAGGGCAAGGACCACGAAACCGTCGGAGACTTCGTCGCGTCCCTCGAAACGCGAAACGGAGACCGAAATCAGGTGAAGCAAGTCAGTTGCGACATGTCGCCGGCGTTTATAAAAGGAGTGAACGAATTCCTGCCGCAGGCCGACATAACCTTCGACAGGTTCCACATAATGAAGCTCGTCAACGCCGCAGTGGACGAAGTGAGGCGCCGGGAGGTCGGGTCGAAGCCCGTACTCGTCAAGTCTCGCTACGTTCTGTTGAAAAACGAGGAGAACCTGACCATTAAGGAAAGGGAGAAGCTCGAGGAGCTGAAAATGCCGAAATGGAACCTGAAGTCCATCAGGGCGTATCACATAAGGGAGAATTTCCAGGCCATATACGACGCGAAGACCGAGGAGGAGTTCGAGGCACTGTTGAAAAAATGGTATTTCTGGGCGACCCACAGCCGCCTTGAGCCTGTAATCGACGTGGCCAGGACGATCAAAAAACACTGGGACGGCGTTCTGGAATGGAAAAAATCGCAATTGAACAACGGCATTCTGGAAGGCTTGAATTCCGTCGTTCAGGCCGCCAAGGCCAAGGCGAGAGGCTTCAAGACCTTCAAGAATTTCAAGATCGTCGTGCTTTTGCTGACAGGCAAATTGGAATTCGACAAATTGAACCCTAACGTAGGCATTGCATGACTATTGCTCCCTACCCATACGATTTGCCAAAGAGCC
>CAZNTU010000509.1:0-1540 GCA_964575975.1 uncultured Desulfobacteraceae bacterium | reverse complement strand
ACGTTGAAGGAATATATTTCGTCGGCCCCGCTCTCGTCGGCCGGCTTCATATCCATATAGGCCATTCCCGCCCGAAGCGAGGTATTGTAAAAAGGCAGGGTTTCGGCCTCCAGCTCGAACCCCTGGCGACGGCTTTCCCCACTGTTTACGAATATCTGTTCGACGCTCGCGGGATCTTCGATGAAGCGTCGTCTTTCGAAAACATTGTCTATTTCGTGGCGAAAAGCAGTCCCCTTGATCCACAGGTATTGCAAGGCCGCAGTCTCGAAGCCAGACTGGTAGGACCAGACGCTTTCCTCCTTCAACGAGGGATTGGGTTCGAGAAACAAACCACCCCCCGAAGTCCAGGCCAAAGGAGGGGCCGTAAACCCTCTTGCCACAGAACCTCTCAATATCGTTTCCTTTCCGAGTCGATACGTCAGCCCAAGACTGGGGCTTGTAAAGGAACCGGAATTGCTGTCGTAGTCGTATCTTATCCCCGGAGTGACGGACAGACGTTCGAAAGCGACGGTGTCGTTGAGGTATACCCCCGTTCTTTTGACTTCGGGATCGGTTCGCAAACGGGGCGGGGCTCCCATGAAATCTTGCAAAAACCGTCCCGAATCGACGGTCTGCTCCAATTCGCCGCGACTGTAGTCCAGCCCGAAAACGGCGGTGTGAATTCCCTTCTGAAAAACGAGCTTGCCCGTAGCCCCGACAGTTTGTTCGTCGTATTCGATTTCTTGAAAGAGATCGCCCTTGGAGCCGGTAAAACCGAGGCCGAGCGAATCGCTCTCCAGCATGGACTTTTGTCCCAGGCCGAACAGGCGGAAATGGAAAGTCAGCTCACGCGTCAAATACGCGTCTAACATAGCTGTTCCCCAGAAATTGCGGATCTCGCCCGTTTGTTCAATATCCGCTTGAATATATTCTCCAAGTCCCGTTTCCGGTTCGCTATAGCCAACACTCAATCCCAGGTCAATTTTATTCGAAAAAGCATAGGACAGCCTGGAAAAGAAACTGTTGCTTTCGTAAAACCGGGAATCGTCGGGGCCGTCCGAATCCTGCCGGCCGCCGAAAAGATAATACCCCAACTTTTCGGTTCTACCCGCCAATTCGACCCGGTAGTCCTGGGCGTTTCGTTCCCCGTAGGAAGCCCTAACGCTTCCGGATGGGTCCGCAGCGTACCCGGATGATTTTGTGATTACATGGATTGCCCCGCCGAGAGAAGACCCCCAGGAGGAGGATGCGGGTCCTTTGACAATTTCGATGCGATCGATTATGCCGACCGGAATCGTATTTGTTTCGGCGCCGCCGCCGGCCAGCGAGTTCCAGGGAACTCCGTCCACCAATACAAGAACATGGCGTTGTTCGGAACCTTGGATATGAAGAATGGATGTGGAACCGAAGCTCCCGACCCCCTCGTGGAAATTCACGAAAAGTCCTGGCACCCGGTTCAGAACCTCGGCCACGGTGTGCGCGTTCATTGCCTCGATATCCTTGGCTGTAACGATAGTGACATTTTCGGCGACTCGGGTAATGGGTTTGGGACTTCGGGTCA
>CAZNTU010000508.1:0-1548 GCA_964575975.1 uncultured Desulfobacteraceae bacterium | reverse complement strand
ACTCAATCTAAAGGAGGCGCTATGAGCGACACGCTTTTATTGATCGGCATCGGACCGGTCCAGGATTTCATCGCGTCGGCGCGCAAGCTCAGGGACCTCTTTTTCGGGTCGTACGCGCTTTCGGAGCTTTCCAAGACCGTGGCGCGCAGCCTCCACGAACACGGCGCGACCCTGATTTTCCCGGCCGTTATGGACGCGTCAGAGCTGAACGAAGGAACCGAGCTGAACGTCTCCAATAAAATCATGGCGAAAACGAACTCTCCCGAAGAGGCCGACCGACTTCAGAAAGAGGCGAAGTCGGAATGGCGGAAGCATATGGAGAGACTTTCGCGACAAACTTTGGAGGAAATCCAGCGGATCGGGAAATTCAAGATCGACTTCGAGCTTTTCACGAAGCAGGCGGACGACTACGGCGAATTCTACGCGGTCTGGGCGGACGTCGAAAAATCGGGCGGATACGAAAAGTGCCGGAACCGCGTGGAACAGCTCCTGTCCTCCAGGAAGAACTTGCGCGAGTTCGCGGCGCCCTCCTGGAACGGCGAGAGGATCGTCAAGAACAGCCTGGACGGCATGCGCGAATCCGTCATCCCGGAAAAGGCCAAGGAAATCGTCGGACTGCTCAAAAAGAACGAAAAGCTCGACGCCATGGGATGCATCAAGCGGTTCTATCCTCTGTCGCACCACCGGCTGAGAAGACAGCATTTCTACGACCTGTCCGACATCGCCCTGAAGCCGTGGCTGGAGGGAATAGAAAAGGACGAAAAGAAAAAGCGGCTCTATCGGGAATTCTGCGAGACCATCCGCACGGAGAACACGAAAAGAAAAACGGAAACGGCCATCTCCGAATTGGAGCAGCCCGTCTGTTCGGATCTTTACTACGCGAAGAAAAACGAACTTGCCGAGGCGTTGGGCGACGACAAGGACGTCGGCGCTGCATGGGCCGCGCGCGCGGCGCTTGTCGGGGAATGTGGCGAGCCCAATCTCTATTCCGTCGTTCTCGTGGGCGACGGAGACCGGATGGGCAAAATGATCGACTCCATCGACATCGAACAAGGCCATATCGAATTCACGAGGGAGACGAGCAGGTTCGCGGCCGAAGTACGTTCCGTTATCAAGGATTTCGGCGGTTCCCTGGTCTATTCCGGCGGCGACGACGTGCTGGCTTACCTTCCCGTCCACAGAACCGTCGCGTGCGCCGACGCGCTGCGCATCAAGTTCTATTCCATCATGGAAGGAATCCGGGAAAATCTGAATCTTTCCAGCGAAACTCCCACGTTCAGTGTCGGCATCGCCATCGTCCACCATTCGTGTCCTTTGGATCAGGCACTGAACCTTGCGCGGCGCGCCGAAAAGGCGGCCAAGGCGAAAGGCGGGAGAAACGCCCTTGCCATTGTCCGGAGCAAACGTTCCGGCAGCGATATCGAGATCGCAGGCAAATGGGATGACCAAGGGGACCTGCCGGGTATCGCCCGGCGCGTCGAATCCATTGTCTCGCTTTACAACAGCCCCGAGCCCGTGCTTCCAGCCAGGCTGGGATACCAGCTCAGG
>CAZNTU010000507.1:0-1555 GCA_964575975.1 uncultured Desulfobacteraceae bacterium | reverse complement strand
CATTGGAGGCGGGTGCCAGAGCGGGGGTGGTTTCCTCCGCCGGGAAAAAGGACACCATCATCGACAGGCTTCTTGTCGAGACGGCCAAAAACGAGGATATAGCGTACATCTATCTGATGGATTCGTCCGGCGTGATCGGGCATCATTCCAATCCGTCCATGGAGGGGAAAGAATCCGATTGGAAAATGGATCCGGGGAAAAGCGAAATTGAGGAATCGCGAATAGTCCGTTTCCCTGACGAAACCGCAGTCTACGAGGTGGCCGAAAGATTTTTGTCTTACGAAACGGCGGACGGTTGGAGCGAAGAGGAGGCCGGTGGTTCGGAGAGGCTTGACGGAGATTTTCGTCTGGACCGCAAAGGCAGGGTGATCGTGGTCGGTTTGAAAATGAGCCATTTGGAGCAGGCCCGAAGCGAGGATATGCACCATACCTTCGTCATGGTCGCGATCATTGCGGCGCTGGGGTCGGGAGCGCTGTTTTTTCTGTTCGTCATACAGAATTACTACTTGGTCGACAAGACTCTTAAACAAACGCGGGATTACGCTCGCCAGCTGGTGGCCAGCATGCCTTCCGGATTGATAGGCATCGACGGGAAAGGAAAAATTTTATCTTGCAACCAAAGCGCCCTCCACCTTCTCGCCCTCGATGAAAACGAGGTTCACGGAGCAAAAATGCAAAATGTCGTCGATTTCGGGAAAACGGGAATACGCGATACCCTCGACGGGGGAATACCCGTGCTCGACAAGGAAATTTTCCATGAACGGTCGGACGGAGAAAAAATTCCGCTGGCGCTGAGCGCGACTCCCATAAGGGACGATTCAGGAAAATTCGGCGGGGCCGTTTTGATTTTCAGGGACCTTCGCGAAATCAAACGTTTGGAAAAAAAGGTGCGTCAGGCGGAGAAATTCGCCGCCATAGGCCAACTTTCCGCAGTCGTCGCTCACGAGATTCGCAACCCGTTAAGCTCCATACGCGGTTTCGCGAAATTCCTGGTTCATATTCTGAAGGACAGGCCGAAAGACCGGGCATACGCGGAGATCATGGTCAAGGAGATCGACAGGATAAATCAGGTGGTGACCGATCTTCTGACCTTTGCGCGTCCTTTGAAAACGAACAGGAAACCGGCCGACATAGCGGATGTCGTGGATCACGCGGTTCGTTTGATCGGACCCGAACTTGCCTCCAAAAAGGTTCGCATCCGAAAGGAAGTCGATGGAAATTTGGGCGAAGCGCATTTGGACAAGGACCAAATCGTCCAGGTATTGTTGAACCTGTTGCTGAACGCCGTGAATGCAACGCCTCCCGACGGCGAAATCGCGGTCAGGGCAGCTTGCGGAACCGGCAAGACTTCCTTGGAGGTCTGGGTCGAGGACGAGGGACCGGGGATTCCTTCGGGAAAGCAAAAATCCATTTTCGATCCTTTCTATACTACAAAGGAAAAAGGCGCGGGTCTGGGGTTGAGCATCGTTAAAAAAATCGTGGAAAACCACGACGGCAATGTATTTATCGCAAGCCCCCCCGCCGGGAAAACACGAGGGGCACGAGTGGGATTCCG
>CAZNTU010000506.1:0-1561 GCA_964575975.1 uncultured Desulfobacteraceae bacterium | reverse complement strand
GGCCATCTACGGGCTCGAACGCGAGAATCAGAGAACGGATTGAAAGGCCGGTGGCGCCGCTGTGCGGCTGAAAATATCGACGGAATCAAAGCATTGCATCCAATTCTCGCGAAGTCGTTCAAAGCGCTGACGATCGCGCCTGTTCGGGACGAGGAAGACGTTGAAGAGTTTTACGATACAATCGAAAAAGGTTACGAAAATTGGAAGCCCGAAAAGTTAACGTTGATACTTCTATTTTGATCGACCACTTCAGAAGCAAGAAATGTGTTTGTTTCAGCCGTCACTCGATTCGAAATAATGGTTGGCTCGAAAAAAAACACTTTCTTCAAATCGAAGAACTGGAACTGATTGACGTTTAACCGAGAGCACATCGGCGGAATCTAATCGATTCGACCTTTACCTCGCAAATATCGCGCGTCTTGTTTCACCAGGGTTTCCAGGGCGGCATCGATGTAGGTTTTCCTGCAATCCACGGTTCCGATCCGGCCCTCTCTGATGTAGGACATGTAGCGGCATCCGCCGAAACACAGGGGAAGATACTCGCAACTTAGGCATTCTTCGTTTTTCCAATACTCCGTTTTATAAATCGAGCCGTAATCCCCGACCCCGTTTTCCAGGTCGCCGACCGCAAAGCCCTTTTTTCCGATAAAGGCGGGACACTTGTAAATCGTGCCGTCAAAATGGACGACAAACCAATCCTTGATCTCCACCATGCAGGTCACGGGACGAACTTTCTGGGTCGCATAGCCTCTTTTGAGAATTTCCTCCCGCAGAAATGCTTCGGCTTCTAAAATCCATGGTTCGTTGATGGACGCGCACCCTCCTTTGAACTCGGGAAGCGTCGAATCGCCTTGTGGCTGTTTCATTACCGGATCGAACTTGATCGCGCCGATTTTGTCCGGGCCGAGGCCCGTCTCTGCCAGATAGTCCAGCAAAGACGCGAAACTCCGATAGTTATGACGTTCGAAGTTGCCGCCGATTCCGACGTTTACCAAGTCCCACACGTTGCGGAGATTGGCGACGATGGTGTCGAAACTTCCGACGCCGGTCTTGAACGGCCTGGAGCGGTTGTGGAATTCGGCGGGGCCGTCGAGGGTGACGCGGACCCTTTCCAGTCCTAGAGCCGCAAGTTCCTCTACCGCTCCGCGCTTCAGCAGGGAACCGTTCGTGGTCAAATTGAACTTGAATACCGCGCCCGACGATCTCGCGAACTCCCCGACCCCGAACGAGATTCGCCTTATCAGGTCGAGGCTCAAAAGCGGCTCTCCGCCGTAAAAATCGATCCGAAGATATTTCTTGTCCTTGGTGAAATTCTCTCTGACGAATTCAACGAGCCGGTCCGCCGTTTGCGTCGTCATGTAATGCTTGCCCTTGGTGTTTCCCTCGTAGCAGTACGTGCAGGCGAAGTTGCAGTCGAGGTTCAGGACCGCCGTTACCTGAAGTTCGGGGTTTGCGGCGTTCAACCGGTCGAAAAAACCTGCCGCCGACCGCTTTTCCTCGGCTTGATCTTCCACCGCCATGCCCGTCTTGGCAAGAAGATCGGCTTGCTCGCGCGACAGGG
>CAZNTU010000505.1:0-1562 GCA_964575975.1 uncultured Desulfobacteraceae bacterium | reverse complement strand
GATTTTTCGACTATCGAAATTCAGGTCGTAGACAGTCTCGGGCAGCCTCAGCAAAGACAGAATGCGTTTTTGCAGAGACGTCAATTCCTCGACGATCGTTCCAGTCCTCCTGTTGCCGTCGATCCGAATCAGCAAATGAATATTGTCGAATTGAGACAGTAGACGCTCCGCAGTCGGCCGCTTGGTTTTCATCCTGGGATTTCCCGGAACCAAGCCGGATATCGACTCGTCGTTGCGGTCCAATTCCCGTCGGGCGACAAATTCGATCGATACTATGACTTGAAGGGCGATTGTAAGAAGCATCATGAGGCCCTTTATTCTCGCGTCTATGTTGAGGAAAACGGGCAACGCGGGGATGCTTCCTCTTTTAAAGCGGTGAAAGCCTCTTTCGACGGTATATTCGTCTCGATAGTATTGGCTGCTTTGGTCGAGACTCATCATTTCGGCGGGCGCGTTCGTGACAAAAATACGCCAGCCGGCCAACAAAAGATATTGTTCTATCGCCTCGGAATCGGTAGTTGCGGCAAGCGTCAGCTTTCGATTTTCGACTATGTCATAGGGAGTGTTCCGGCCGGGACGGCCTTTGCACTTGTATTTCTTCTTTTTTTCCACGGTTTCGTCGACTTCGACGCGGACGAAATTTTGAAGTCCTTTGTCTTTCAATACCTTTCGGGCTCTCTCCAGCAACTCGTCGGCGCCTTCGTCCTTTTTAGGCTTCATGGAGTCCAGTTGCCGGGCGGCTTTGGCAAAACGGTCCTTGAAGGCCTTCGTTTGCCGGGCCGAATGGGCGTCGCTCAGAGTAACAAGCCATCGCTCCCGCCATCGATGCGTCTTGCCGTCCTCCGTTTCCGATTCCAGCTCCTTGTCGACAACGAAGCCGGATCCGACCTTTCGTTGTTCCTCCTGATCCTCTTTCGGTTCCAGAACGATGTCTTGAATCCTTGCCGGCGGATTGAGAACCAGCTCCTTCAACGATGCCGGCGTCTCGCCCGTCATCGGCAGGGGGAAAAGGTAGAGGCCCCCGTCGCGGTCGATCGTCGATCTCGTTTCCATGGAAGCGGCTTTGCAGTCGGCGACAAACAGAAAATCCGGCTTGCGGAGGATTTCCGCCATGCGCCGCCACGCGGGCAGGTAGCATCGGTCGTCCGCGCGGTTTCCGGGCAGCGTCTCCGACACCAACGGAATTCCGGCGGGATCCAAAACGCCCAGCCCCTGCTTGAACTGGAGAAGATCGGGGCGCTTGTCCTTGCTGTGCCCGAACTCCAGGATTCCGTTCGGAGAATCGGCCGGTTCGTGAAACACGGCGAAGCTGGTCGTATCGTACCGGGCAACTTCGGTCGGCAGTTCGTAGGCGCTGACGATTCGCCTGCCGGTTTGGAGCTGAAACGAAGATATCTTTTCGTCGTCTTCGCCGAAAACGTCGAGCATTCTGCCGAGCCGGTCGTCGGTGGCGTCCTTCTCGCCGATCCGCCAGCCGGTCGCCTGTTCGATCGCGGACTTGTGCGCGTTCAGCCAAGGTTCCATGCCGTACAGCCTGTGCGTCAACTTATGCAATACGTAGG
>CAZNTU010000504.1:0-1597 GCA_964575975.1 uncultured Desulfobacteraceae bacterium | reverse complement strand
AAACGAAAACAACACAAACACACGGAGGTGACATTATGGCGAAAGTTCAAGACTATATCGAGACCGACCGGGAACGGGAAGAAGGCCACGCCGACACCCGTAGCCAAAACTTCGAGTGCGAGAACCCCGACAAGGCCCTAGGATGCGATCTGGGGATCGACGTCCAAGGATAGAGGGGCGAACAGATAAGGCGGGGCTTCGAGTCACGGGCTGAAGATAACCTATTTGTCAAGGAATAAAAAGGGCGGTGCCTATCGCGAGGCTCCGCCTTTTTTTGCGCCCGTCCTCCCCCATCCCCGAAAAAATTTTTCATCTCAATTTTTCCAAGAGTTACGGGAACTTCCAGAAAATCGCCCGCTTCCCAAGAAAAGAACGTGTTGACAAAAAAATCCTTTCCCTTAAGTATATTCTCCCGTAACCGGACCGGGAAAATAGAGGTTTGATTTTTATATCTTTCATGGAAATATCGAGACGTTTGCAGTGGGGGCTTTAGCCGCGCGCATCCAAACGGTCAAACCGCAGCTGAAAACGCGCTGGCCGAAACGAAAGGATTGTTCAATGGGAAAAATCGCTCTTGTCTTGTTTACTGTCTTTTATGCCAGCGTCGCAACGGCCGGAAGCCTGCCCGACACCGGCCAAACCAAATGTTACGACAACTCCTCGCTCAAGCGGCCTCCGCGAATTGCGATTCCGAACCCCTTTTATGACAACGGTTTCCGCTCGGGATGTGGCCATGCCGACGTATTTCTAACAGGGACGGTTCCAAAGTGAAGATGAGAGCAAAAGATGTTTTTGTATCGTTTTTGGTGAAAGTGTATCTTTCCTGCATAGCGGCCATTCTTTACATTCATTCCCCGGTCGCACCGGGCCATGCCGCCGACTACGGCGCGCAATCCGACCTCAGCATGTGCGCCAGGCACATGACGGCCGAAATGAACGAAAGCATTCTTCTGTCCGGGAAGAAAATCCAGGTCAGCGAAAACAATTTCTGGGAACGCGATACGCAGATCAACCTGCCTTTCTCCGCCGTGTTCCGGGAGGCCATCGCTGCCGCCATGTCCCAAAAGGGCGCTGTCATAACGCTGCAGGAAGTCGGGGAGGAGCCCTGGAGGCTGATCGGGACCTACGGGGCGGAAGGAAACGACTGGGTCGTCACGGCCAGCATTCGTCTCATGGGGGAATCCAGCAGCCGGGACATCGCAGTGGTTCGAGGAAGCATTCCCAAGGCCTCCATGGACCCCGCGTGGACCAAGATCGATTTCGGCCGCGTCGCCAGGACTCTGATGAGAATGCTCGAATTCAACTACAACGGATTCGACTCATTGCAGGCGTCGGAAATTTCCCTGTCGCCCGGATTGACCGGGCAGCCCCCGCTCTGCCTGGAACAGGAGTTCGTCAAGTCCCTCAAGGTTGCGCTCGGCGAGTCGCCCCTGTTTCCCGCAGGCGGCATCGGCAGCGCGCCCACGCCGGTGAGGCTGTCGGGGACTTATTCCACGGTCGGACAGCAAATGTGGTTCAACGTCAAAGTTACCGACGAGTCCAATCAGTATTTGACCAGCGCGGATTTCAAACTCGACTTGGTCCACGTTCCCAAGGA
>CAZNTU010000503.1:0-1637 GCA_964575975.1 uncultured Desulfobacteraceae bacterium | reverse complement strand
TGAGACTTCGGCATCCCAAAATTCCTGCAATCCGCACGATGGAGCCAGAGTCCAACTATTTCAGGGACTTGGAACCATTTTTTTCAGAATCTCAAAACTTTTAGACCTATGCGTCGTTTCATGCGCCTCGACCGTTTTCTCCGCGCGCTCCAAAGCGCTTTGAAGCATGAAACTACTTGCGGTTTTCCCCTCCAGGCTCGCCGCTCTCTCGATCAAACTCTTCGCGCCGCTCTCCGGCCTGATATTGATCCGTTCTTTTTTCTTTCGAGTCTCCGTTTCCATGATTTTCGTCTCCTGTTCGTTCAAGATACGTGTTTGTACGTCGTAGCGGCGCCTTTGTAAAATAGAAAAGCGGACGAGGAACGAACGTCCCATCGCCAAAAATAGAGGGGATCGCCCGTTTTTCGGACGATATCCGGAAATCCAAAGCGAGGTTCGATCCGGATGTACCCTGAAGATTCCGTTCAGTACATGACGGAGGATTGGTGGACCGAGGACGGTTCTTTCGATTATTGCCGCGGAAGATTGATTGCACGTATCCTCGATTCATGCGGGACAAATTGCCCGTTCCGGGCGCAAACGAATCCGTTCTTAGACTGGACCATATTCAACCCGTCGGCAGGCACCACGACTCCATCGAACCCACAAAATATCGCCTGACCGAAGAAGCCCTCCTTGTTTTGGATGATTGGTTGAGATGGCTTGTTTGCGGCGATTTTTCGGAAGACAGTCTGTTGTTGTTTTTCAAAAGGCGGATCGAGAATATAGAGAAATCCTTCTGAAAAGTACCGCGCGTCGTATTCGGCCGCTGGCTGCGCAACATCGATTCCATTGGCCGGCACGGATGGAGGCGACAACCGGCTCCGCTTCGACCCTTTTCCAATCCGCTTGATCGGTGGCTCCGCAACTGGTTCGCGGGTGGTCCCGACGCTGCCGGATATGCAAATCGCGATCGGTTCGTTCGTTCAAGCACGGAGAAATTCGCGGCCGATTTGCGTCGGGCATGGCAAAACGAGGAAAACGCGTGCGCGGAAGATGCCAAATCGCCGCGTCGGACCCTGGAACGAAAACGGCTGCTGGAAATCGTCCACCCGAACAAGCGTCCGCAACCCGTCGCGCCGGACAACCCGAAGGCGTTCTCGAAAATAATCGCCCGGTCTCCGAAGACGACGCGGGTGCTCAGGGAGGCGGAACTGCCCGCCGCAAGCGACGTACCTATTCCAATAAACGGGGAAAGCGGCACGGGAAAGGAACTGCCGGCCCGCGCCGTCCACGAGGCCGCCAGCCGCTCGAAAACGCCCTTCGTCGCCGTGAACATGGCCTCGCCGACAGCGGGCCTGTTCGAGGCGGAGTTCTTCGGCCACGCCAAAGGCGCCTTCACGGGGGCGAACCGCGAGCGGGCCGGCTTTTCGAAGACCGCCGACCGGGGCGCCCTTTTTCCGGAGGATATCGGCAACCCGTCCATGGAGTTGCAGTCCAAGCTGCCGCGGGTCCTCCAGGACGGCGAATTCTCCCGCCCGGGGGAAAGCCGCACCCGGCGCGTCGATGTCCGCGTCGTCGCCGCCGCCAACGAGGACCTGGAAAAATTGGTAGTGGGTCGAACCAGTTGACGGGGCGCGATTCCCCCCTTGAGGGGG
>CAZNTU010000502.1:0-1639 GCA_964575975.1 uncultured Desulfobacteraceae bacterium | reverse complement strand
GTCGTCGATCTGCCGCACGGGCTTCAGATATCCGGAAAACAGAAGGAAGCTCCAGACCAGGTCGTCCCGGCGGTCCAGATCCTGCATCACGATGGTCTCGTATATCGGCTCCCGGATGCGGCCGCCCTCGGCCAGCCGCCCGATCTCCTCGCGGATTTCCCTTCCCCCGCGCGTGGCCAGGCGCTCCAGGATGGACGTGTCGCCGGTGTTGATCCAGTAGGGCGCTGGCTTTTTCGACTTGCTGTTCGCGAAGTTGATCAAGGACCAGGGGTTGTAGATTGTTTTTTTCCCGAAAAGATAGCCGTCGTACCAATCGACCACGTCTCCGTATCGATCCGAACAATCGTAGTCTTCCAGAAGTTTTCGCGCCTCCTCGTCGGTGAAGCCGAACGAGTCTTCGAATTCCTCCACGAGAATGGTGTAGACGCCGAGATTGTTCAATCCGGAGAAGATGGACTCCTTTGCCACGCGCAAAACGCCGGTGACCACCCCCTTGAACAGGTGCGGATTGTCCTTGAGCCCGGCGGAGAGAAAGTTTCGCAAAAAACCGACGACCCGTTCGTAGTACCCGCGGTTGTACCCCGCGTGAAGCGGCGTGTCGTATTCGTCGATCAGAATCACGGGCGGACGCTTGTGGAACCTGTGAAGATACTCGGTAAGGTGCTTCAATGCGCTGCCGAAGTCCGTCTCGCCCGCCTCCCCGTTCAGGATCGATTCGAACCATGTCCTTTCCTCCGGATGGAGAAGGTCGCCCTCCAGAAGATGCCGGTGCCTGGAGAACTCGAACCTGACCAGCGATTTCAAATGCTCCAGGCACCGCTCCCAGCCCTCTTCCTTGACGTCCTTGAAAGTGAGGCAGACGACGGGGTACTTTCCCCGGTATGTATCGAAATATTCGCTTTTCTCGATGGCCAAACCCTTGAAAAGCTCGCCGGAACTCTCCTCGCTCTTGTCGAAGAAATATTTCAGCATGCTCAGATTCAGCGTCTTTCCGAAGCGTCTAGGGCGGGGAAGGAGAATGACCTCTGCCGAGGATTCTAAAATTTCCCGGATGAAATTCGACCGGTCCACGTAATAATAGTCCCCTTCGATGAGTTTCCTGAAATCGGAAATGCCGAGAGGCAGGATTTTTTTGTTCATTTTCGATTTCCTTCGCCGGTTGTTTGAAAAACCAAATGTTTATATTTATCAAACATAAACAATTATCACCGCAATACGACCATTTCAACAGCATTGTGGAAGTCCACTTTCGTTGCTTTATGCCAAAATAATACCACTCTGCCGTTATTTCGTCAGAAATTCCGTTCTCGAATATTCTCCATTATAATCCGACGCGTTCCGAACAGGCTATCTTCATAAGCTTCCAGGCGATTTTCGCGAATTTGGACGAATTGGTATCTTTTTTGCCAAGGAAATATCCGATGGCTTTCGATGCCGGCTGGCGCGTTTGCAGAAGCGGCCAAACCCATTGCCGAAAACGCGTCGGCCGGTGTCGAAATCCGAGTTCATTAGGCGGAACCGAACCATAAAAAAAAAGAGGGCGATACGATGGACGCGGCACACTATTTGGCGGCCGAGACGTTGAAGAACGGGTTGGAAGTTAAAATCAGGTCCATCCGGACCGACGACAAGAAAAGGT
>CAZNTU010000501.1:0-1643 GCA_964575975.1 uncultured Desulfobacteraceae bacterium | reverse complement strand
CCAGCCTGGCCGCCGCCCTGAGACGCTTGAAGCCGTCGATCATCTCGTAGCCGTCCCCCTCGAAGCTCCCCGCGACCACCGGCGTCATCTGGCCGCAGGTTTTCATGGACTTTTCCACCGCCGCTTCGGCCTTGGGATCGACGATCCGAAGACCGGCGAACGCGCTAAATTCTCCGATCCATTGCCGCGTTTTTCGATGTCGTTCCCGATCGCATCGAACATCGGGTGGCGTTGGCCGGGCAGCAGGCAATTTTGCCGCTCGATTCTATCCAAGGCTTTTTTTCAGTTGGTTCAGAACTCTTTGAATGTTGGACAAGGCGTCGTTTCGTTTTTTCATCTCTGGCTCCTTTCGGTTGTCGATTGTTTTTGAGACTTCGCAATCCCAATTATTACAATCGGCACAATGGAGCCAGAGTCCAACTGTTTCAGGGACTTAAGGCCGTTTTTTTCAAAATCTCAACACTTTTAGACCTTTCCGGTTCGCCGTTCGCATGTTCCAACGCTCGGGGAATTCTATTCCAAGCCGTCGAAAACGCCCCGGGCGACCATGAGGTCCAGCGCTTTTTCCAACTCGTTCAAGCATTCTTTTCCGAATTGTTCAATATCTTTTTCGGCGCCGCCCTTTTCCGTCCACGCATGATCGAAACCGTTGCGGTACTTTGACAGCTTTCCGGAGAAGCCGGCGAATATCGGGCCGACGCCGTCCCGCTTCAGTCGGTCGTAGAAAGGCATCATTTTCAGACGAAGGTCGTCGCTGTTTCCGAAGTTCCACGTCTCCTCGGGATATTGGTACATCTTGAAGAAAACCTCGCCGTACCGGACCCTTCTTGTCTTGCGCTTTTTGTTGTTCATGCCGGTCTTTTCGAACGGGATCATGGCGGCGGAGGCTATGAACTCCCGCATGACCGTGTAGGCCTGCATGAAGAGTTTGTGTTATAGAAGAAGGCGGACGAGTTCGATTTGAACCAGGAAATAATTCTTGTCGTATCGATTGTCCGACGGGGTTTCGAAGGCGAATCGGACGAACTTGTCGATCACCAGGTTCAGAAGAATCTTGCCCGTGGCCGATGCGCGCCGTTCCTTTTCCCGGATCAGGCGGACGGCGGCGTCGGCTTTTTTCGCGACGTTGTTGACGTCCACGTTGCGGATCGTGTTGGTCAGATCGTCGAACGTGCGAATCACCGATTCGTCGTTCAGCTCTCCGGCCTGGAAGTCGGCGGTCCTTTCGGCGACCTCGGCCATCTTGCGGGCGTCGGCGTCCTCGACGAGCCTCCCCACGGCGTCGGCCCACTCGTTGATCAGGTAGAAATCCTTCATGTCGATGATCGGGGCGTACCCGAGTTGTCTTGCCTTCTCGTACACGCCGTAATACACCGAGTTCTTCGAAATGGGCATCGCGGGATTTTCGGGTCGCCGCCACCAGGGCGAGGTCGAAATTTGCCCCGCATAGAAGTTCCATCTCGGCGACCTGCACGAACCTGGTCTCCTCCGATTTTTTCCGTTCAGCTCGTACACGGCGGGCTTGTAATCGTGCCGATCCGTTTCGGGGTTGTAGGAAACCAATCCCAGAAAACTCAAATATACGTTTCGCATTTTTTTTATACCTTTATATATAGGGCATTAAACGGTTTACATTCCGTACC
>CAZNTU010000500.1:0-1645 GCA_964575975.1 uncultured Desulfobacteraceae bacterium | reverse complement strand
GTCCACAGGCTGGACCGGGAGACGTCGGGAGTCGTGATCTTGGCCAAGTCGGCGGATGCGGCGGATAAACTGGGAGTGCAATTTCAAAAGAAGCTGGTCGAGAAACGGTATCTCGCTCTCGTTTCGGGTTCCTTTTCCATGGAAAAGATGGAGGCGTCCGGGTATTTGACCTGCGATTCGAATAGCGTCGTTCGCAAAAAACGGCTTTTCGTTTCAGGCGACAGGAATGAAATGGCGGAAAAGAGGGCAAAATGGTGCGTGACGCATTTTAGGGGAATCGGAGAGGGAAACGGGATTTCCTTGGTGGAGGCGGTCCCGGAAACCGGACGGCCTCACCAGATACGCGCCACGCTTTTGGCCCTGGGTTTTCCCATTGTCGGGGACAAGCTTTACGGCTCGGACGAGACGATTTTCCTCCGATTGATCGCCGATTCCATGACCGACGAGGACCGGCGAATTTTGAAATTGGACCGGCAGGCGCTTCACGCAAGCGAAGTACGGATATCGCACCCGGAAACGGAACGGCGGATGATGTTCAGTGCCGGTACGCCTGGGGATTGGGGTCGGATTTTAGACAATCTCGAATCGGCTTGACTCGAGTTAGCCGCCAACTCGGAATTGGAACCATTCAAAGTGTTTAAAAGGAGAAAAACAAGATCGTGAAAAACATTGCGAACCTATTCGCCATTTTGCTGATCGTCGCGACTTCGTCCATTGTTCGCGCAGAAGACCCGGAACTTGCAAACATTTTCAAAAGCAGGAACGCGGAGGGGACTATCGTCATCTCCTCTCTGGACGGAAAAAAGACTTACATCCATAACGATGCTCGCGCAAAAAAGCGTTTCCTCCCGGCCTCGACCTTCAAAATCCCGAACACCCTCATCGCGCTCGAAGAGAGGGCCGTGGGCGGCGGGAAAGAAATCGTCAAGTGGGACGGCCAGGACAAAGGGTTGCCCGCGTGGAACCAGGATCAGTCCATCGAGACTGCGTTCCAGGCTTCTTGCGTTTGGTTCTACCAGGAACTCGCCAAGCGAGTGGGGCTGGAAAAATATGTTCCCTACCTTCAATCGATGCAATACGGCAACGGGAACGCCGGGCCGGAGACGACGACCTTCTGGCTCGAAGGAGATCTTGCGATCAGCGCCGTCGAGCAAGTCGCGTTTCTGAAAAACGTGTATTCGCGGCTGTTCCCGTTCAAGGCGTCCTCGTACGATTTGCTCGCCAACGCCATGGAGATCGAGAAAACCCCCTCGTACACCGTGAGGGCGAAAACCGGATGGGCCATGAAACCGGAGCCTATGGTGGGATGGTTCGTAGGCTACGTCGAGACGATGGAGCAAGTCGAGAAGGCGGGCCAAGCCGAGAAGACGGAACAAGAAAAGACGGTGGGCCAAGTTTGGTTCTTTGCCACGAACATTGACATTCTCGAATCCAACGACACCATTTTGCGGAAGGAAATCGCTTTCGAGGCGTTGAAAATCAAAGGGATAACCCGGGAAGACGAGAGTCGGCAACCAGCGGCAAAGCCGTAAAACGCGGTTAGCGGTTAGCCGTTAGCGGTTAGTTTGACATTGTAAACTTAACGGGTAACATGCCGAATTTATCGACCCGTGCGGTCGGAGGGCGGTGCAATTCCCCCCTTGAG
>CAZNTU010000499.1:0-1669 GCA_964575975.1 uncultured Desulfobacteraceae bacterium | reverse complement strand
CATTAGTTCGGGGAAGCTGAAAATAAATCTTCGAACCCTTCGTTGACCCATTCAAGTCTTAAATGAAGCAGGGCGGAAAATCCTTTTTCACTCCACCTCATTCCCACTCCTTTGAATCTCTGTTGAACAAGCCATTTGCACGTGCTTTCGACTGTTCCGCTTCCGATGGGCAATCCCAAGGCTTTGAATTTGCCATAGTCCATATGCTCCTTGCGAGTTTCAAGATATATTGTCAAATTCTCCAGCGTCTTGCGTTCCTCCGGAGAAAGCCGTTCCATCATCGGTTCGTCTCTCAATTCCCGCAAAACTTGCGACACCTTGCCTTCGCGAATTCCGCGACGCGCGTCCGCAAACCATTTTCGAGCAGCGCTCGTTCTTCCGTCCAGCCATGCCCTGGCCCCTTTCCAGACATTCCGCACGGCATGGAAAAAGTCCAAAACGCCTGCGGCCTTTCCGTAAAAAGCCTCTTTGAACAGCCTCCAGAAGCCTTTTCCGCCGTCGCCCGGCCAAACCACCGTTTCCGCGTCCGAAAGCCCCTCTTTGGCGGACATGAGAGTCGTTCGCGCTTTGAATTCGTTAATCGTTCCCCGGATGGCCACGACGCGCTTTCGCGCAACGACTTTGACTTCCTTGCCCTTTTTGGCGATCTTTTTTCCCGATCGCGCGAAAATACCGACCTTGACCTCGCCCCATTCCGCCTTCCCGTCCGGAAGGCCTCCGTTAGGCCTGAACGGAACCATTACGCCGTCTCCTCCCACCGCCACAATCAGTTTCGACACCTTTTCATCCATTTCGGCCTTCTCCGGAGACTGTCCCTCGGACAATAGCTCCAATTCCCCCTCGAGCTTGGAAACGGCTTTTTTCCCGTATGTTTGAACCCATTCCCATATCGAAGTCGAGCGGACTTTTACGCCGGACAGAGCCTTCACCAGGACCGACGCTATTTCATAGGGCACGAAAACCGCCGGCAAGCACGCCATTTCCTTTGTTTCCTCGCTTGTCCTCTGATTCGGTCCGATCCCCAATACTTCGTCGAAAGGCGCCGTTTGGCCGATCGCGCAACCTTTCGGACACCTCCAAATCCTCCTTTTCCACGAAACGGTTCCGATCAGGCACGCGATCCGACGAGGCGCAAACCCCTTGCTTTCGAGCATCGACCCGCATTCGGGGCGCGCTTTTCCTTCGTCCATCTCCCTGGCGCGTTCGCTTAGCGTTTCCTCGACGACGATCACCGCAATAACAAGAGCGTATCCGAAAGCGCATAGAACGATCCGCTTCAAGGTTTCGGCCTTGCAAAGGCTCGCCGCCAATCGGTCCGGAGCTTGATTCACGCCGGTCTTTTGGTCTAACGAATCATTTTTCGTACTCGTTCTTGCTCCTTGACGGGTTAAGTTTCAATATGTCACCCGTTAAGGTCTCACGGATTTGAAAAAAAAGTCCCGCGCTATTTCATGCTTTGGTGTACCATAAACTTGCACTGTAATTCTTCCCCGAACTGACGGATGCGCCCGAAGCCGAGCATTGTCGTCCTGGACGAATTCCAGCGCTTCAAGCATCTCTTGAAAGGCGACGACGAGGTCTCCCGCCTGGCGAACATGGTTTTCAACGTGAAAGGCGCAAAGATTCTTCTGCTCTCGGCCACTCCTTACAAAATGTACACCATGCACCA
>CAZNTU010000498.1:0-1677 GCA_964575975.1 uncultured Desulfobacteraceae bacterium | reverse complement strand
ACTCCGTAAGGAAAATACTGAATCGGGAGGATTTCGACGTCCCCTTGCATCTTCTGGATTGGCGATTGGATGAATGAACGGCAAGGAAAAAGTGTCGTTTTGACAACAGAGAGCATCGAAAGAACAATTCCGCGCGGTTCCTCTTTTCGCACCGCCAAGACGCAAAGGACGCGGAGATTTTCAAAATCAAAAGGCAGCCTTTTTCCTGCTCGTCCCAGGATCGAAAATTTAAAAAATTCATTTTTTTTGGAATTATCGATTTTCGATTTTTTTGCCCTCGAAAAAATCGAAAATCGATAAGCCCTTCGAGCACGGGTAGCAACGACTCCGTTTCAATCGCCCGAACACCCGCCCACCGGGACATACTGGCCCCGCTGTCCGGACGGAGACCGACAAGCCCTTCGCCCGACTGGCCGGAAATTCTGCGCCTCGCGGACGAAAACCGGGTGAAGCCGGTTACACGACCGATCTTATGGACTCCTATCCGAAAGCGTCGGTAAAAGATTAAAACACGCGAATGAATTTTCGCGTGTCTCGTGTGTTCCGCAGTTCAGCCACCGAAACAGGAACATCGCAATGCCCCGACAAGCGAGACTGGATGCTCCCGGCCTTTTGCAACATGTCATGGCAAGGGGAATCGAGCGCCGGGAAATATTCGCGGACGACGAGGACCGCCGGGACCTGCTCGGCCGCCTCGCCTTCGTTCTCGAGGAAACTCGGACGCAATGCTACGCATGGGCTTTGATTCCGAACCACTTCCACCTTCTTTTAAGAACCGGCTCCGTGCCTTTGAAAAAGACGATGCGCCGATTGTTGACCGGCTACGCGGGCGGCTTCAACAGGCGGCATAAACGGAGCGGGCACCTTTTCCAGAACCGATACAAATCGATAGTGTGCGAAGAGGACAATTATTTGCTCGAGCTGATCCGGTATATTCACCTGAATCCTTTGAGGGCCAAACTGGTCGAAGACCTGGACGCGTTGGAAAAGTACCCGTGGTCCGGACACGGCGTACTGGCAGGTACGATGGATAATCCTCTTGTTCCCGCCGTGGACGAAAAGTCCCGAATCAGACAGGCTTTCAAGGAACAAAGAAAGTTTTCGGACCTCGCGGAAAAGACCGTGGACGAGGTTCTCGCATGTTTCGGCGGGAATGTCGTCGATGCCCGCCGAAAATACCGGGAATTCGCAGAAAAAGGCGTCGCGCTCGGCAGGCGCCCCGAATTCCAGGGAGGAGGGCTGTTTCGCAGTTCGGGCGGCAGGAAGGCGGCCTTGTCGGAATTGAAAAAAGGCGACAAGGAAAAAAGCGATTCCAGGGTGCTCGGAGGCGGGGACTTTGTGAAAGCCGCGCTTCGCCACGCTGAGAAAAGGCTTGAAGAAAAATACCGACCCAAACGCCCGATCGATGAAATAATCGAAGAGGTTGCTCGAAAACTCGATCTTTCTCCGGAATCGGTCTGTTCGGGTAGCAGGAAAAGAGAAGTTTGCCGAGCAAGGGCGCTTGTCGCTTACCTGGCCGTCGAGAGGGTCGGGCGCAAGGGAAGCGAAGTCGCGCGAATCCTGGGGGTTCACCGGGTAAGCGCGCGCCAGTCCGTCGAAAGGGGACGCGAAATATTCCGAAAGATGGAATCTTCGCCGGAGAGCGAATAAACTTACAAAACTACCAGCGTCCCCTAT
>CAZNTU010000497.1:0-1692 GCA_964575975.1 uncultured Desulfobacteraceae bacterium | reverse complement strand
GGTCGTCGAATCCGTAAAAGCCGGCCACGAGCCTAAAAAACTTTCCCGTAGATGCGAAATCCGCTACAATTTCGTTAAGGAATAGATGGCCGCCGCTTGAAATCCAAGCCCGAACAATATAAAAAAATATCGCTCGACGAAAGGGAAAAAAACAATGAATCACGAAGAAATCAATATCCATTCCTCGGCCGTGCAGGCCTATCTGCAAATGCTTCAGGGAGTGATCGACAGGATGGCGAGAAACAGCGCTACCTGCAAGAACTTCTGCATCACCCTTGTGGGAGTCATTGCGGCATTGTCCAAAAGCGGCCAGTCGCCTAACGCGATATGGGTCGCATTGTTGCCCATAGCCATTTTCGTCCTCTTGGACGGGCTCTATTTGTCCTTGGAGAAGGGGTTCCGGAAAACCTACGCGGATTTTGTGGACAAGCTTCATAAAGGAGAAGCGAAGAGCGAGGACATTTTCAGGATAGCGCCTCCTCCCGGATACAGTACGCCGAAACAGATGCTCGAGGCATGTCGCTCTTGGTCGGTTTGGTTGCTGTACGGAGCTTTGTTGATCTTGTTGTTTGTCGTTCGCGTTTTGATTTAGATCCGGCCGCCAGAGAGGCTTCCGAGGCGGGCTTGGTTTAAATTTCGGCCAATTCGATTTCGCCATTCTCGCGAAAGCGAGAATCCGGCCGGAACTTCCAAGAAAAAACGCGAACCACAAAGACACTGAGAGCACTAAGGTTGTCCGCTTCGTGCTCTTTGTGCCTTAGTGGTTCTTTTTTTCCGCTTTCGCGAGAAGGACGGCAAGGGTGTCCGAAATCAAAACCAAGCCCTCCGAGGCTGATGGACAACCTCGGAGGTCCAAGCAGTTGCCATGCACGGGAATGAAAGCCTGTATTGGATATTGCAGTTCCTTCCGGGGCCCCGGACAATGGTGTTCCGGCGGCGGGCAATGAAAATCCCCACGATAAAGCGAAGGGTTGCGAAAAGAAGCTTCCCTTGTTCAAGACTGTTGCCGGCCTAAAGGGGGTCGGTCGAGTTTTGTTTTCGAAGTGGTTCGTGTTTTGATCGGCGTTTTAATTAATAGGCTCAGGAATCGCGGTTCGTACTTTAATCGAGTAAATCTTGGACATCCATGGTGAGGTACTGCGACGTTTCATACGGCGTGAAACAGCTGGGTTTGTTGCGGAGGACAGTCTATGGCGACGATGGAAAACCTTGCGACCAGCGAAAAGCGCAATTCCGTTGAACAACGGAGTTATTGTCCGTCACGGCCAAGAGTCGTGGCGGTTCTTTAGCGCGGAACCCGTCGATGCCACCGATGCAAGAAAACATGCAAAGGATGCCGAGATCTGCCCGATTTCGATTCTGAGCCCGCAACAGTGAGACTCGATGGGGGCTGCTTGAACTGGTGATATTTTCGCGATTCGACGAGTCGGATTTTCTGGTTCAATGGGCGGAACAGCTGAATATTGGAAAACTCGAGGGCATTGGCGTTGCGGACGACTATCTCGATCCGAGGCTAAGAGCCTGTTTTAAAACCCCATGAAACGAGGCAATGCCCGAATTGCATGGAAAATATGCGCACCTATGTTTTATGTTATGTTCAAGCAAACGAAGGACCATAAAAACAAGGCGGGCGCAATGAATTCCGGAAGGCATGAAAATTATCCGACCGATTTGACGGACAGCCAGTGGAAA
>CAZNTU010000496.1:0-1707 GCA_964575975.1 uncultured Desulfobacteraceae bacterium | reverse complement strand
TTTGATTAACATCGGAGAATTAACCCGAGCCACGCGACTGAAGGATCGAATCGACAAACTTGCGAACGTTTACCGCACCGGTCCGAATGCAAGCTCGTCCCCTCTCAACATCGACATTCAATCCCCTTCGACAAATCGAAATCCGGAAAGGAAGGCATTTTCAGAACGTACAAGGGTTGCGATCGCTTTTTCCCGAATACGAGGTGGATACGTATGGTACGGCATCGGGCAATGGCAGACCGACCGAACGCACCGGCAGAAGGTGGTTCCTCTCTTTTCTTCCGGCGAACTGAATTCCTTCGCTTCGATGGCGGAGAAAACATATGCCCGTCTTTGCGGCGTTTCCGGTTAAAGGACGATCACGATTTTCAAAGAACATTCGGCCAAGCCTAAACGGGCCGGTGAACGGGTGCATCCAAATCGAAGCAAATTGCCGCGACAAAAATATGCACGTGCCGGTGGGATAGATAGGTATAAATAGCCGCGAAAATTCGTCAAACGGTTTAGTTTGACGAATTTTGCTCTAAAAACAGATATTTTGCCGCTGATTCAGATTTTCATTTACGATCCGTATGCATCGCAATGCAGAAAGATAGGAATTCGCTTTTAACCGATAACCATAACACAGATACCGTGCATGTCAATCGTTGCGTTTCAAATTTTCTATGTTCCTTTTGCACGAGAAAAAGAGCGGTGTTAATCGTTTGAGACGTGACTTTAAAAATCGTAGCGGACTTTGATTCCTCCCCGGACCTTTTCGTAATAAATCATTTCGGCGTCGATTTTTTCCTGCAATTCGGGTTTGGAACGATAGGAGACGGGTTTCACCGACACGGCCTTTTCCCCTATGTAGCCGTCGATGCCTTTGCTTTCCTCGTCGGGAGTCGCAAGACGCCAGGAAACTCCTTTTTCCGCGGCGATGTTTTTCAGGATGCTTTCCTGTGCATAGAGTCCCACGTAGGTCTTGGTCAAGACAAGATCTTCGGTCCAGTCTTTCACCATTTTCTTGTCTATGGATTCCAAGGCGGCCTTGATTTTTTGAAGCATCGCGTAGATTCTCTCCGTGGCCTGGTCGATGGCCTGGGGATGCTTCAGCGCGTACCAGCGGACCCAATCCTCGTAGCCGTCTCCATTGAATTCCTGGATCAGTTCGGACATTTGGCCCACGTACTGGGGGCGTGTCGCGTGGGCGTTTCGGTTGGCAAGGTTCAACAACTGCGTGGTGTACGTCGGAAATTCGGGATTGGCCCCGGCGATATCCTCCGTCAGGGTTTTATAGGCGAGTTTGAGTTCCCCGCAAGTTGCGATCCAAGGAACGATGAAGACGAGCAACAGCGCCAACGATACAGTTTGTGACAGTTTCACCATTTGGAACCTCCCTTCTGGGTAAATGGTAACGTTCGCAAAGTCGCATTCGCTGGAACGGGAGTAGGTCGCTGTTTCGAATTGGCCGATGTCGAAGTCAAGCGAGATTTCAGCCGAAAACGGCAACCGCCGTTTGCGCGATCCTTATCAGATATGCCGGGTAGAAGCCCGCCACGACAATGATGATCGACATGGCGACCGCAATGGCCCTGACGGGTGCGGTCAGAACCATCGCCGGAGCGTCCTGTTCGGGTTCCTGCAAATACGCGGCTTTCAAAAAGAGCAAATAATAGTATAGCGAAATCACCACGTTTATCATGGCGATAAGCACCAGCGTGAAAT
>CAZNTU010000495.1:0-1765 GCA_964575975.1 uncultured Desulfobacteraceae bacterium | reverse complement strand
TGGGGTGACGAAAATTGCGGTATAAACCGCCTAAATTTTTCATCCGAGAACTGTTCCGAATCTGAAATCTATTGTACTTTTATTGCCCTTTCCTGCAATTAGGACTGGGAATTTGAGGCGAATTCGGGTATGTGTACAATTTTGAACCTATGAACCTATATACAAGGAGATTGTACCGTGCCCGAAACGAAAAACGACCCCGAAGGCATTAAATTCGCAAGTCCCGTCGCCAAGCTTGCGAGATTCTTCGAAAAAAGCCGGAACAAATGGAAAACCAAATACAAGGAGGTCAAATACAAGGCCAAGCTTTTGTCGAACCAGGTTCGTTACTTGAAAATCCGAAACGCGGAACTGGAGAGGCGGATCAAGCGGCTCGAAAGGGAACCGGGCGAATCCGGAGAAAAAAAAACTCGTCCGGAAAGGAAGGGATAGCCGAAAAGTTCGGCGACGTTCCCGAGTGCCACACCTATTCCATCGGCCACATGTTCCTGTTCGTCCGCTTCGTTTTGTTCGCATGCGTCGGAATGAGGGCCGCCAGCCGAATATTGGAAACGGTCTTCTCCTTTCTCGAAATCGACGTTCCGGTCCCGTCCTGGCACGCCGGGCGGCTTTGGCTTCTTCGAATCGGTTTGTACAAGCTCGAACGGGAAAAGCAAATCTCCGACGATTGGATATGGATAATCGACCATACCGTGCAGTTGGGCAAGGAAAAATGCCTCGTGATTCTCGGAATTCGCCAGACGTCCCTCCCCAAGGGGGAACTGTACTTGACGCGAGAGGACGTCGAACCGATCGCCTTGATCCCGGTCGAGCAGTCGAACGGGGAAATCGTGTTCGACCAGCTCGAGAAAACCGTTCCGAAAACGGGCGTGCCCAGGCAGATTGTCTCCGACCACGGGACGGATTTGAAATCGGGGATCGAGAAGTTCTGTCGAAAGCACGGCGCCGTCCACACGTACGACATGAAGCACAAGGGCGCCGCCATTCTAAAGCGGGAAATGAACGACGATCCCGACTGGCAGGAATTCGCCAGTCTCGCGTCGAAGACGGGAAAGAAGCTCCAGCAGACCGATCTTGCGGCCCTGGCTCCGCCGAACCGGAGAAGCAAGGCCCGGTACATGAACGTAGACAAGCTGGTCGATTGGGGAAGCGGAAAGCTGTTGTATCTGGATCGCGAAAAAGAGAAGGATCCCGACAATTTCAAAGACGGCGTCCTTTTCCGTAAACTCGGATGGCTGTTCGAATTCCGGCAAAATATAAAGGAGTGGAAAGTCCTCGTATCGATGGTGAAGGCGGCCAACGAATACGTCAACTTCATGGGCTTGGAAAAAGGCGTCCACGAGGGCTTGAAAGCCGAATTGCAGGAGATCGAAGGGGCCGAGTCGTTCCCTGGCGTATCCGACGAACTGGTCTCGTTCGTCAGGGAGCACGAGGAAAAGACGGAAGGCCGCGGCAGGCTCCTCGGCAGCAGCGAAATAATAGAGTCGGCGATCGGCAAGTACAAGGGATTGCAGGGCGAGCAGGTCAAGGGCGGATTTACCGGCATGCTTTTGGGACTGGCCGCTTCGGTGTCCGATTTCAGCAGGGAAACGGTCGAAAAGGCGATCGCCTGCGTTTCCACGAAAAAAGTGTGGAATTGGATAAGCGAAAATGTCGGAAAATCCGTTTTTTCCAAAAGGAAGGAAATAAACAAAATCGTGAAGGAACTGGAACAAAAGCGGGATGAAAATACAAGCCGTTGTTTGGCCTAATTTTCACCATCCCA
>CAZNTU010000494.1:0-1767 GCA_964575975.1 uncultured Desulfobacteraceae bacterium | reverse complement strand
GGTTAATGGAATCGAGACATGAAGTTGGACGGAAACGGAGACCTCCGATGAAAGCTAAGAGTGGTCCGAAAGGAAGGATACTTGTCGTCGACGACGATGCCGCACACAGGAAAATGCTGGAGACTGTTCTCGACGAGGAGGGATTCGACGTGGAGCATGCGGAAGACGGCGAAGCCGCCGTTTCGGCGGCGGAAAACGAATTCTACGACCTCGTTTTGATGGATATCCGCATGAAGGGGATGGGCGGCATTGAAGCCTTGAAGAAAATCAAGGAGACGACCCGGGGAATTCCCATTGTCGTCATGACCGCTTTCGCATCCGTTGATACCGCCGTGGACGCTTTGAAATCCGGCGCGTACGACTATCTTGCCAAGCCTTTGGACATAGACGAGTTGAAAATCGTTATCGCCAAGGCACTCGATCATTATCGACTAGAAAAAGAGAACCTGTTGCTTAAAGAGAGGCTGGGGGAAAAATTCGACTTTTCGAATATCGTTGGAAGAAGCGAGCCCTTGATGAGAATTTTCGAAACCATTTCCCTGGTGGCCCCTTCGGAAGCGGCGGTCTTGATTCTTGGAGAAAGCGGGACGGGAAAGGAGCTTTTCGCAAACGCCATACATCAGAACAGCCTTAGAAAGAACGGCCCTTTCGTCAAGATCAACTGCGCCGCCATTCCGGAGACTTTGCTGGAAAGCGAACTGTTCGGCCATGAGAAAGGGGCCTTCACAGGGGCCGTAAAAAAGAAGCAGGGCAAATTTCAACACGCGCACACCGGTTCGATTTTCCTGGACGAAATCGCCGAAATGAACGCCGCAACTCAGGCCAAAATTCTTCGCGTGCTCCAGGAGCAAGAGTTCGAACCCGTCGGGAGCGTTCAACCGGTCAAGGTGGATATCAGGGTAATCGCCGCCACCAACCAGGATCTCGAGGAAAGAATAAAACAAGGCTCTTTCCGCGAGGATCTTTTTTATAGGTTGAATGTCGTCTCCGTCGAAATCCCCCCGCTTCGGGAGCGTCGAGAAGATATCATGCCCCTTGCCGATTTTTTCCTGAAAAAATACGCGCGGAAAAACCGCAGGCTGATCAAAGGCTTCAAATCGGAAACCGCAGAAGTTCTCAAACGCTACGATTGGCCGGGAAACGTCAGGGAACTCGAAAACGCGGTGGAAAGGTCCGTCATACTGGCCCGCGGCGAAGTGATCACCCCCGAAGACCTTCCGGACTCCATAAGGGAAGCAAGGAAACCGCCATCCCGCGATCCCGTCGACATAGCTAAGAGCAAAAGCCTCAAAGACATGGAAAAGGAAATGATTTTAAGAACCCTGAAGGAAACCGGTGGAAACCGGACTCGCGCGGCCGACATTCTTGGCATCAGTCGACGTACGCTTCAACTGAAATTGAAAGCATACAGGTTAAACCTAGGGTGATGAAAATCGCCTGTTCACAGGCGATTTTTTCCCTCCGGGTTTCGTTCCGCAAAAACCCGACGGCTCGGTCGTAGGGCGGGCGGGTCGGAGCCTCCGCTTTTCGCCCTGCCCCCCCACTCTCCCGGAGCCCGCGTCCTTCGTTGTCGCACGGAAGTCCAACCCGCCGTCTCTCCGATCTTCGCGAAGAATTCGCCAGGTTCAACGCGGCGGCCAGGCCCGCGGAAGGCGGGTTGGACTTCCGGGACCATCGGAAGGCGAGGGCTTCGGGGCGGCTCGAAAGTCCGGGGTTCCGACCCACCCGCCCTGGTACGTTTCCGAGAGAGAAATATTGTCGGGCTCC
>CAZNTU010000493.1:0-1793 GCA_964575975.1 uncultured Desulfobacteraceae bacterium | reverse complement strand
GTCTGAAACAGTGTTCCGCTTGAGGGGATTGAGATCAAAAAGCTATGTAGGTAATACCTCCTTAGGTCGCAGAAAACGGTGCCCCGATTCGAGGGGATTTGTACGCGGCCTTTACAATCGCCAGGGCCGTGCGTTCGACGTAGGCGACCGCCGCATAACTTGCGGGCCGCCCGCTGATTCCATCTGCAATCGTCGCCTTCTTTGAATTGAACGTTTCAAGAACGGAATGCGAATGCCCTATCTGTCCGACATCTTCGTTAAATTCTTCTCCGGCTACGAGGACGACCCCTCCGTCGATCCCGTCGTCGCGGGCGTCGCGAATCTCTCCCCCAAGCATATTTCATACGAGATGATCAACCTGGCGACCGGCTTCGTATGCTGGTGGAGATGCAGGGAAAGAATCGTCTGGCGGATAGGAGGCGAAACCGCCCGATACTTGTCGCGGGCGGGTCTTTATTTTTTTCCGGAAACCCCGCCGGCGTCGTGGAGGGGAGACGCCATCGTCATAGAATCGGAGAGCCGGAACCATGCTTTGGTGGGAAAATACTATTCGGTCATGGCCTACCGCATCGTCGCGCCGACAACCGGCAAGCCCCGGTACTACTTCGTCTGCCTGGATTCGAAAGGAAGAGCCTTCTGTTTTTCGATCAGAGCGGACACGGGTAGATTCGACCTGGAAAGCGACATTCTGGATATTCCCTTTCTCGCGAAATTCGGATTCGTCGGGGACCCGGGCGTCGAGGACCGGGCATTGAAAATAATCCGCTTCGTAATCGCCGCCAGCTACTACGTCGAAGACCCCCGAAAGTTCGGAACGAATTTCATCGGCGGGCAGGCCCGAAGAGATCGGAAGGGAACGCTCTTCGAACGAATAGGAAAGCTCCTGAACTCCTTGAGGTGCGGCGACGTTCCGCTCTCCGGAGAGAGCCGCCCGACCGAACCCGCGACATCGAGACCGCGCATCCGGCTGCAAAACGGGAAGGTTGTCGTCTCGGACGCATATTCTGCCCACTGATGGAAAAGGCCGGCGATGGCGACCAAGATGAAGGTCTGAATTAAAGGAGGAAACGATGGTCTTTGAAAAGGAGCCGACCGGATAGGAGAAAACGATTATTTCGGATTTGCAAGCCGCCGATACATTCGTCTATAGTCATCGGGAAGAGCGAACCGCAAAAGCCCGGCCGTTGCTCCTGACTTCCAGGAAACTTTCCGACGGGCCGCCGCTAAGGAAGCCGAAACACCAAGCGGAGGAGTCCCGTCTCTTTTCTCCCGACCAAACCCATCCGCCGCAGGTCGCAAACAATGGAGACATGTTTCTGATCCCGCTCCCCTGTTCGTAAAGCGAACTCAATTCCGCTATCGTCGGCATCCTCCAGCCTCCGCCGTCGTGTTGGAGACCGTCAACCCAGGCCCTGGCTTCGTTCCAAGTCGTGTCTTTTTCCGGACCGACGAACCACTCCAAGCCGTTTCGGGCGTCTTCGACCACGCCCGTGTCGTATTTGACGAAATGCCGATCCTTCCGCATCGCTTTTCTGTCGGCCGCCGACGGACTTGCGGCGGCGAGTTTCGCGGTGGCATTTCTCCGGTCCGCCTCCTGCCAGAACGACAATCGTTTTTTCCCGTATTCTCTTATGATGTCGTCCTGCCTGCTGTACGGATTGTCTTGCGATGCCGCTTCGATCATCCGTTTCCAGGCGTTCGCTTTTTCGGAATCGGACAGGTTTTTGTCCTCGTCGATTTTGACCACCTTTCGATATTCCTTGTTTTTTTCCTGCTGCCACATGTCCCATTGT
>CAZNTU010000492.1:0-1801 GCA_964575975.1 uncultured Desulfobacteraceae bacterium | reverse complement strand
AAGACCGGGCGGCCGCTTCCGAAAATGATTCAGTACGGAGAAGCCGCTTCCTCTCCCCCTGCGGATATCCCGGTGATCCACAAAGCGGATTTTCTTGCCGGCACAGTCCTCGAGGTGGAAAAGTTCGGGTGCGTCATCGGAAATCCCCCTTGGGAGGGAAGGGGAAGCAAGCAAATCGGGCAAAAATTCGCGGAAGAGATTCCTCGATTCCTGAAGGATCGGGGAGTCGGGTGCCTGTTGCTTCCGACCAAGATCCTTCAAAACAAGACGGATGCTTTCCAATCGGAATGGCTTTCGAGCGTGACTCTCGATAAGGTTGTCCAATTGGCGGACTACAGTTTTTTGCTTTTCCAGAACGCCAAATGCCAGGCGTTCATCGCGCGGTTCGTAAACGAACCTCCGCAAAAGAATCGTCATTCCGTCGAGTTCGTCGCTCCGAAATTTCAGCGCGAAGGTATTCGCCAAGGAATCGTGGTCGTAAACCCCTCCGACAGGACATGGATTTCTCTTGGAGAATTGCTGGCGGCCGCAAAAAAGGGAACCGCGCCCGTCGTTTGGAAAAAGAATCTTTGGGGCTCTCATGCGGACAAAAAGCTTCTGGATTTGCTTCAATCATTACCGCCGCTGTCACATTTGGCAGGCCCTCCCGAAAAAGGCAATCGCTGGATAAAGGGACAAGGCTTTCAGCCTTATTATCCTGAGAAAGCAAAGGAAAACCCCGATTATCCGAGACCGAAATCGAATCCTTGGAACCCGGAATCTCTTTTTATCAGTGCCGACCCAAATCTTAGGCTTTTGGTTTTCAAGTCCGATTGCGTGTCTCTAAGAGAAGAATTGGAATCGAGCGGGGCTTCATCGGAATATTTAAGACGCGCTCCGAATGAAAATCTGTTTACCCACCCAATGGTTCTGATAAGCCATGTCTTTGGAAAGGTCTCCTACTGCGACTTCGACGTTCTTTTCCAGCATTCGTTGCAGTCCATCGGCGGCCCTCCTGAAGACGCCGAACTATTGATGTTTCTCGCCGTCTACCTGAGATCGAGGCTTGCCAGATTCTATTTGTTCCACACGGTCGCAAATTGGGGATCCGAACGCGACAAGGTTCATCTGTTCGAACTGTTGCGCCTTCCGTTTCCACTGCCCGGGCACGAGTTCGTTTCTCGGAACGCGGGAAAAACAGTCGAACTGGTGGCTCGAAGAATGGAAGAACTCCGCCGCAAGTTGGAGGCTGGTTTTGCGCAAATCGGACACAATGCCATGGAACAACCCGGTTTCGACCAACCGGACAAGGACAGCCGCAGAACATGGAACAAAGAAAGAAAGCGTCTCGTCGATGAATTGCAGGAAGAACTCGAACCGTTGATTTACAAATATTTCGGTCTGACTGAATCGGAAATAGCCTTGGTGGAGGATACGAACCGGGTTTCGATTTCAAGCGCGACGCCGACAAACTGGCATTCCGAAAATTCTTTCACCCTTGATCGCATAGAAAAGGCGAGGGCTGTGCCTTACAACCGCCAAGGACTTTCCGCTTATGCCGACGCACTAACCGGAACCCTGAACGCATGGGCGAGGGGCGAAGCTTCCCGATATCGTGTTCGCGCGAAGGGCGGTGTGGATGAAAAAACGGGCCTGGCAATGGTAACGGTCGAGCTTTCGGAAACGGAAGAGGCTTTCGTACATGCGGCGCCTTCCAAACGATTGTTCGAAGTCTTGAAGGCTTTTAGTGACCAGGTATCGAACAAAGCGGGCACTCTGCTGTACCATCGCGATGTACTCTTCTTTCACGGGAATAAAATCC
>CAZNTU010000491.1:0-1815 GCA_964575975.1 uncultured Desulfobacteraceae bacterium | reverse complement strand
GGTCCTGGACATGGAGGAAGTCAGGGAGATAACCTACAAGGACCTGTACGAGAGACTGTAAAACAACCGGCCCCCGAAAGGGGGCCAAACAAACTTAGGAGGAAGGAAAAAATGAAAAGCAACTGGATAGCGACATCGGATCACGGAGACATGGGAACCCCCGGAACTCAGTATGTAAAAAAATTCGCTGGCGTAAAGAAGGTTAACGACGGATACGAGCTTCACGTTCGGCACGTGTGGGGATCCAATCAGGGCTACGAGGAAGAGCATGGCCGAGTGGAGCGCGTGTACCGTTCGGAATGGCCGCTCGAACTTCTCGACCTTGGAGTTTCCGAAATCAGAAACGACTCGCATTTCGAAGGCGACGACGATTTTGTTGCCGCGATAAGAGAAGCGATGTACGAGGCCATTGACGCCGAAAAAAGCGCCCCGAAAACCCAGCGCCTCAACGACGTTCACAGGGCGATTGTCAGGGCCGCGATGAAGGCGGAAGGGTTCAAGCTCGCCGGCGAATTCGACCGCGTGGAAGGCGAGGAATACGGATCCTATGTCTATTGGAACGACGACTCTGAAACGATCATGGTCTGTTCTTTGGACGAGCAACACGGCGACATAGAGATCGGTCGAATCGAGGAGTTTTCAGACATCGGGCGACTGAAGGAGATTGTCGCCGCCATAGACCAGTCGAGTTGATCGGAACCCATGGAGGTGATTTTGAAAAAGCCGCAAACGGGCCAGCAACTCGCGATCGAAACCCGCGAGTCTCTCGGACTCAATCAAGAGGCGATGTCGGTTTTGATGGGAGTTCATCGCCAAACGTGGGTGAAATGGGAGAGGGGGGAAAACAGGATGCCGCACGTAGCCAGGCGTTTGTGCGGCGTCCTGAAATGGATGCACGAAAAAAAGTATCTCGAAGAGTTTTTAACGCCTTGATTCTATCGGCCGCCCGGTTCCCCAGGGCGGCCGTTTTTTTTCCGATTTTCACTGGTTTTCAGCGTACCTCAACAGATCGTCGATCACGCTGACGGCGGCTTCGTACTTTTGCCGGATTTCAGGGGAGGCCTTGCCGATCTTGCCGCGGATGGTAAACCGGAACTTCTCGACGGAACACAACAGAGTGAGTTCGGCGCCTTGGTCGTCGGAGTAGTCGAGCATGTATTCGTGGCTTTTGCGGTACCTAATAGGCCACACGCAGGATTCGTCCCTCTGCCGGTCGACGCGCCTGGCCATCGCGTCCGCCGTCCTTTGCTCGACCCGCCTTTCGATCAGCTCCCGCTCCATGGCGTTGAACGCCGATATGAACTCCTCCTTCCAGGCGGCCGCCCTTTTGCCGGTGAAGCCGGTCGCGAGGAAGACGAAACCGTCTCGGGTAATCTTGAACATGGGGAGTTTGCGGCCGGTCGAATCAACGTATTCACTGGGCTGAAAATTCAGCTCAGTGAAACCACGCGAACACTCAAGCCGATCAATGGATTGAAGCACGTTCTTGTGAGCCTTTCCGAATTTTTCTGCGACGATCAAGGACGTTGTTGTTGGATGGTTTTCCGACTGGACGACCAGGTCGGAACTCTTGCCGGCGGGAAAATCTTTGGGATTGATCATTGTGACCTCCAAAAACAAGGTGGGCCTTAGGGGTGCTAACTCTCCGCAAGGGATTGTTCCAGTCCTTTCGGATACCGGCCCCATAGCCCACGTTATTTTTATTGGCACAAACCTTCGACGCGTGTCAAGCCGTTTGTTTCAATCCTGAACCCAAGCCCGGCCGTCTTCGTCGACGGACATGGCGGAAGCGAAGTCGCAGTCGAGGCACCTGGC
>CAZNTU010000490.1:0-1870 GCA_964575975.1 uncultured Desulfobacteraceae bacterium | reverse complement strand
CTTGGGTTTCGGACGCGTAGGTGCGCGAAACGGCGGAGAGCGTATATGGACAGCCTCATCGGATAATGAACGAGATTCAGTGTTTACCTACAAGGATTGTGCGGAGGGACAGGTATTTTACTATAGCTTCTGGATATCTACTACAGCCTTGGGAACATCTACTTCCAGCTTCTTCAGCAAATCGCGCACGGGAGCCCGCAGTTCGTTTCTTCGGAAAAATCGGTGCGTGTCCGTTCGAAACTCGGTTACCTGGATTTCGTCAAGATACCTTCCGATTTGGGGCCAGGGGGTTTCGCAAACGTTTTCCGCCGCTCGCTCGAGCAAAAGCGACAGTACGCATATTTTCACGTGCGCTTCGATTCCGCGGGAAAGCCAGTGGTACATCGGAGTCATTTTGATGCGCGTCCGCTTGAGGGATCTGAAGCAGCGCTCGATGACCATCAGGCTTCTGTACCCGCACGCCGCGTCCTCCAGCGTAATCGAGTCGTCGTTGGTCTCCAGCACCCACTTGCCGTCGTATCTTCGGGCCTCCCCGATCCTGGACCTGTCGATTCGGATCTTGTTGCCTTTTGTTATGGCAAGATATTTCTTGAAGCGTTTCGAGGCCAGCAATTCGATCGCCCACTTTGCGGTCGCGTTTCGATCCTTGTGCTTCGACAGTTCGCTCTCCAGAAGCTCGACAAGCTGCTCCCTGCGCTTCCTGCTTCTTTTTGCTTCCTTCGGATTGTAGCAAAGGATGTAGCGCCTCCTGCGCTCGCCCTCTCCAACGACGACCTCCTTCGCTTTGAGATTGTCCTTGACGTCCACGTATCTTCCCTTTTTGGAAAGCACGTCTTCCCTGATCTCCTTCACCGTCGTCATTCGAGTCGCCAGAAGGTATTTTCCGCACGCCCGCGCAAGCTCCTTTCGATTTTCCTCGGAGTTCATCCCGGCATCGGCGACGAACAGGGTCCGGTGAAGATTCCAGCCTCGAAGATCCGCTCGGACCTTTTTCACGGTATCGACATCCGAAGTGTTTCCCGGAAAGACCCACGATCTTACCGGCAGGCCGTCGGAGGTGACGGCAAGGGCGACGACGACTTGGGGGGCCCAGAATCCCTCCTTGGCGTGGCCGAACTTTCGAAGCCCCTCGTCGCCGGCGTCTTCTTCGTCGATGTGAAAGGAAGCGGACGTCGTGTCGTAATAGACCAGGTCCACGTCGCGGTTGAACAGATTGGCCGTATGCCAGAAGACCGCCTCCTCGACTTCGGCGGCATGTTCGTGCAGAAGGTCCATCGAATCGTACATGCGGTCGAGGCCGAGCCCGTCGCAGGAGGGCATGTAGACTTTTTTCAACCACCGGTCCCATACACCCAGCTTGGATTCGGGCTCGCAGATTCGGTTCGCCGTCATCGCCAGCAGGGCGCGCTCGTGAAGCGGGCCGACCTTTCGGCGTTTGAAAATGTCGCGCAGGGTCTTTCCGATTCCGAGGCGCTCCCAAAGCGTCTCCGCAAGAAGGGCTCGGCCGTACCCCAGAGTCCGGATTATCTTCACGCCGTCAAACAGCTTTGCGGGTTTGCATTGCGTGTCCTGCCCGGCGTGCTCGATCGGATCGACCACCTGGACGCCGCATACGCGCGCGATGGACCGACAAAGCCTGACGAGCTGGTCCCGGTCAACCTGGTCCGCCCGGCCGAAGCTGTGGATTATTTTCGGCACGGACCGCCCGGTATCCGGGTGGCGCACGTTGTGGGCGAGTTGGTAATATTCGGTGACCGATCCGTCCCTGTTTTTTCTTTTCGTCGTTCGCAAGTACATAATAACCTACGTGGCTACCATGTATTCGCATTGGGGTCAAGATTTTTCCGAATTCGCGTGTACCTACAGGTTT
>CAZNTU010000489.1:0-1928 GCA_964575975.1 uncultured Desulfobacteraceae bacterium | reverse complement strand
GTAACGATAGTGACATTTTCGGCGACTCGGGTAATGGGTTTGGGACTTCGGGTCACGGTCGAGAAAAGCTCCTTTTCCTTGAAGAACATCCGAAGAAACTTCATCTCTTCCTCGGACTGGGCAATCCCGATCCGAGGAACAACAATCAGCATCAAAAAGAGCGTACCAAAAATCCTCGTCGGATTTCCACGGAAACCGGCGATTCGGATTTTTGCAGCTAATGCTCGAAAAAAGTTCTTGATCATACAGGGTCCGCTCTGTTAGAAATCGTACGCTTGCGATTGAGCCGGAAATCGAAGACGGTAGCTTTTTTTAGCATTTACAGCAGGATAAATCAATTGAAAAGATTAAAGCGATAAGCCGGGGCCACCCCATTGCACCGGTTCAACCAGAAAAACACGAATCGATTTTCGGGTCCGAATGGGATTTGAATTGTCTGTTTTAGCGCGAATATTATTCCTTTCGATGATGCAAATCGCTTTGACGGCTTGCTTCTTGCCCGGTCGCGTCGAGGCAGGTTTCACTGTAGTGGCCGTTCAGAGCGCCTGGACCGAACCTTATGACGAAGCCTATGAAGGATTCCAGGAAGGCCTGAGCCTCGAGGTCGCCATCCGAAGAATCGTCCTCGACGACTTGCCGGACAAGAAATTATCAAGGGAAATTCGCGCCGCCTCCCCCGATCTTGTGCTCGCCATCGGCGTCGGGGCGCTCTCCCTGGTCAAAGACCTCGAAAACATACCGATCGTCTACGCCATGCACCTCGACGGCAATTCGGATTTTTCCGATAAGAGGAACATCACCGGGGTCGATATGTATGTCGAACCGAATACGCAATTGGACATACTTTTAAACGTTCTCCCCCGAACCCGGACCATCGGAATTCTCTACGATCCGGCGCGGACCGGCCGCGTAGCTCTGGAAATCCAGTCGGCGGCGGCGCGGAGAAACGTGACATTGATAGACGGCCAAGTATTTAGGACGGAAAGTGTGCCTTCGTCGGCCATGGCCATTAAACGGAAAGCCGACGTGTTCTGGATGCTTCCCGACCTGACAGTGCTGACGCCTGAAACGATCGAATTTTTGCTTTTAACGACCATGGAATCGAACATCCCGATACTGGCTTTCTCGGAAAAATATTTGGAGCAAGGCGCATTGCTGTCCATCGGCGTCGATCCCGCCGATATGGGGCGACAGGCGGGAGAAATGGCCCAAAAAATCCTTTCGGGCTCCGACGTTTCCTCGATACCAACGCGGAACGCGAGGAAAGCAGTAGTTGCAATAAACGGGAAGATCGCCGAAAAGCTGAACATCGCCGTTGATCGACAAATCCTGAACCAGATCGGTTCGCAATAGGTGCTCGCGTATGAATTGGAATCCCGTCACGTCTTTCAGAGAAAGTTTCCGGCTCAAGATCATCCTCTTAAGCATCCTTGCCATGCTGATTACCTGCATCGCTCTCACCGCCTTTTTCGTAACCCGACACAGGGAAGCGTTGAACGAGTCGCTTCTCGAGCGAGGCCGGTTGCTTGTCAGAGTGCTTTCGAACAGCGCCAAGGTGGGTATTTTTTCGGAAAACGAAGATCTCTTGAAGGATCCGGCCGGAAGCATCGCCCAGCAACCGGAAGTGACGTCCGTGTCGATATACAACGAAGATGGCATTCTTCTTTACGCTTCCCCCGCCTCGGAATTCAGATCGGAAATCGAATCCGACGCGCCGAATTCCAAAATCGACAACGACTTGTTCGGGCAACTGAAGACATCGAAATCGGTCGTTCATTTTAACGGTCCGGACAGTATCCGCGTTTGGTCCGCCGTCTTTTCCACGCCCGGATACGAAAGCGCGGATTCCCTGTTTTTCAAGGAAAACGAAATTCGAACGGCGCCAAAGGCGATCGGATTCATCAGGGTGGCGATCACGAAAGAGAGGC
>CAZNTU010000488.1:0-1940 GCA_964575975.1 uncultured Desulfobacteraceae bacterium | reverse complement strand
GTATTTCGATGTCCGCTTTACTGTACAAAGAAGGAACTTGCTTTTTGTCAACGAAAATATAAAAAGGAACCATCCGTTCCCCGTCCGCTCCCGTTCAAAAGTTCGTTTTTTTTGGAGGGATGGATTCAGTCCCAATAGTCGTATTGCGGAATAGGTGAACATATTTTTTATGCAATTTGAGCATTATCTCGTCTCATGGGTTTCAAAACAAACTCTTGGAGAAAGGAAAATCCCTCGAGAATGCGGGGAACGCTGGCAAGGATGCGAAACTCGCTGAAATTCATGTACGTTGCAAGAATGGGCAGGATCTGGTAAACATAACGACATGCTTGGAAAAATTCCACGAAAGTCGGAAGCCGCGGCTTGATTCGATCAAGCGGAGCGTATGATAAAACCATTTTAAAGGACAAGGGTAAGCGCGTCATGACGGTCGAACAAGCCGATTTCCCGATCGTCGGCATCGGGGCCTCGGCCGGAGGACTGGAGGCGATCGAAGCTTTCGTCTCCGAAATTCCCGAAAAAAGCGGCATGGCTTTCGTGGTGCTAATTCACAGCCTTCCGGATCACAAAACCCGGCTGCCGGAGATTCTCGAACGAAAAGCGAAAGTGCCGGTGGCGCTTCTAGAAGACGGCACGCGCCTTGTTCCCGATACGATTTACATCCCCCCTTCGGATCTTGATCCGGTCGTCGAACACGGCGCGATTCGCCTTCGAAAAAGGGAAAACAGGGCCGAACTGCACATGCCGATCGATATTTTTTTGCGCTCCCTGGCGAACGATCGCCGCGAGTCGGCCGGTTGCGTCGTTTTGTCCGGCACGGGAACCGACGGTACCCAAGGGGTTCGGCATATCAAGGAAAAAGCCGGCGTGGCGTTGGCGCAGGACGAGACCACGTCGCGGCATTGGGGGATGCCCCGCAGCGCGATCGAAACCGGGCTGGTGGATTTCGTGCTGCCCCCGTCGCGCATGCCAGAGCAGTTGGTTGCGTATTTCAGGCACCCGGCGGCAATCCCGAACGAGCCGGAGGAAAACGTCAAGCAGGCCGCGGAACTGGAAGCGATCCTGGCGTTTCTGGCCGAGCGTACCCGGCACGATTTTTCGCTTTACAAGAAAAGCACCGTGGTCCGGCGCATCCAGCGGCGCATGAGCGTCACGAGGAGCGACAGCGTCTCGGAGTACCTCGATTTTCTGCAAAACGATCCCGTCGAGCCCAAGTCCCTTTTCCAGGACCTTCTCATCGGGGTCACCAGTTTCTTCCGGGACCCGGAAGTATTCGCCTTTTTGAAGGAAAAAGTACTCCCGGATCTGATCGGCCGATTCCGGGACGGCGGCGCTTTCAGGGTATGGACTCCGGGTTGCTCCACCGGAGAGGAGGCCTACTCCCTGGCTATCCTGGCCAGGGAATGCATGGTCGAACTCGGCATCGACCGCGAAATCCAGATTTTCGCCACGGACATCGACGCTGCGGCCATCGAAAAGGCCCGTCGGGGGGTCTACCCCGAGAACATCGCGACGGACGTGACCTCCGAACGGCTGGAACGTTTTTTCGTAAAAGAGGAAAATCGGTACCAGGTAAAAAAAGAAATCCGCGAGTCGGTGATTTTCGCCGAGCAAAACGTTTTGCGCGATCCGCCGTTCATGAACCTGGACCTGCTGGCGTGCCGCAATCTGCTGATTTATCTCGAGCCCGGCGCGCAGAGCAAGTTGATCCCGCTTTTCTACTACAGCCTGAAGTCCAAAGGCGTTCTTTTTCTAGGCACGTCGGAGAGCACCGGCCGTTTTGCGGAGCTTTTCCGGCCCGTAAACAAAAAGTTCAGCATATACCAAAAGGAAGAGGGGCGGGACATTCGCTTCCGCATCCAGTTTCCACCGGGAGAAGTCAGGCCGATACCCCGGTCGGATCAAAAAAACCAATGGGGAGGCGGCCTTCCGGCCGATGT
>CAZNTU010000487.1:0-1951 GCA_964575975.1 uncultured Desulfobacteraceae bacterium | reverse complement strand
GGGCTCGTTTCGGTGTAGCTTGACATCTCGTCCACTATTTTCATGCTTTCCTCGCTGCAGCGACCGTTCTCTGGATTCCGGCATTTGTCCAAGTCGATCCCGATGTATGGGTCTTGCTTCGTGAACACAAACCCGATTCCCGAGGCTCTCCGGCCCTCGCGACAGAACTCCAACGCCTGCTCGAACGTGCCCCAGGTTTCCGGGTCGGTGACGCTGGCCGGACTTCCATCGCTTGGGTTAATGGGGAGCTTTTTGACCTTGCCCTCGCTGTCTACGCTTTTCCACGCCACCCACTGCTTGCAGCTCTTTAAATCTTCCGCTACGTTCTCTACTTTCACTTCCATGTTCGTATAAATGTCCTCCTTGGTTTTAGTAAGCGGCCCGCCCCCCATGGAACGGGCCTGGTTGATAATCGCCTGTGGTTTCGCCGTCCGAGCCTTTTTTCGATCGCCCTGCACGACCTGTCCATGTCGCGCCGGCCGCAGCCGGACGTTGCATCCGCTAATCAATCGTCGCCACTCCCGTATTCGGCCCTCATGCTCTCACATCGATTCCTTTTGAGTACGGAACTTTCACGCCCGAGCGAGAGAATGCGTCTGTGCAACCGCGTCGACGATTCCGGGGTAGACCGACGAATCGCAGGGCTCTCCGCTTCAGCCGATCCAGAGTCCGGATTCGAATGCTCCGGAACCGGTCAAGGCGGTTTGCTATCGGGGGGTCACCTCCACGTTTTCCGACCAACCTGTCTCGTCGCGGAATTCCGGCCATTGCCCGCCCAGTCGGCAGAGCATACCGTCCGCGTGCTTGAGCATGTCCGAAATCTCATTCGCTTTTTTCCAGAACTCTTCTTCATTGTTCTCGTAAAGATCACTATCCGTGTTAACTTCGAGTTTTCGGATGGCGACGAAAATTTCGTGGTTACAGTCGTTAATCTTACAAAGCTCGTCCTCGAAATTGTCCCAGTACTCTTCGGGCATCTCCGACTCCAAGTAAATACTGATCAGGTCCTTTGCTATATTTAGCTTTTTAAAGCACCTTCTCTTGTAATCGTACGGTTTCACCCTGACCTCAATGTCAAAAGGAAAGGTGCCGGTCATTCGACCTTCCAAACGAACCGTGGAGCCTAAAAACCCCTGGTATTCTACGCCTGATCCCGTGAAATGCACTAATTCGTCCGTTACGGCAAGATCGTCTTTTCCGGTTGCTTCAGGATCGCACCGGACGTATTTTTTTTTCTTGTCGCCAATTACAGCTCCAGACTCGAAGGAATCAGCAAACTCGACCGCCAGTTCTCCCGCCAGCGCTTTAATATGTCTGCAGACGATATCGTTCAAGTTATCGAAATGCTTGTCACTGGCCTCCCGGAATCTTACCTCGTATTCATCAATACATGTGTAGTCATGATCACTCATTTATACCCATCCTTTCTACATCGTAATTTAGTGTAATCCGCAACGAGGCAGGGTCTTTGACCCTGCCTGAATAAACCCACATTTAAAAATCGCTTCGGCCCAAAGGGCGCAAAATTCCTCCCGGCGGACGGCTTCGGCGCCGCGAAAAACCGCGCCCCTTTAAGTTACGTTATTGGAAATGCTATATCCTTGTGGGAATGGACCACTATGTCCCGCCAGCAGGCAATCTTTTTGGCAAACTCGCTTTGGAGCCAGCGACAGCGGCCCCTTCGGAGGCATAAGCATTGGCCAGACAAGCCAACTCGAAAATATTTCTATTCGGCCGGATTTTTGAGGCTCATGTATCGTAATGATATGAAGTAGCGCGTAGCCAGCTCCTCGAAGACGAACTCCAGGTCTTCGTCCGACTTGAAAATGTCGGCGGCGATCGTACCCAAATAGAATGTCAGAATGTCTTCCAAATCAAGCCCAAATTCTTCGGGCTGGAATCCTTCGCTATCCATCCGGTATTCATCCCCGAATGCAAGACACCCCATATA
>CAZNTU010000486.1:0-1954 GCA_964575975.1 uncultured Desulfobacteraceae bacterium | reverse complement strand
AGGTCGAAAGGAAGCCTCTGCATGCAGACAACGGAGCAATTGCCCCGCTTGTGAATGTTGGTGGGCATTCTGTTCGCGATAAAATCGCGCACGGCGGCCTCCACGTCGCTTTCGTCCTTTAGCAATTGCGCCAGAGTCATGGGAATCATGGCGAAATTCGCCTGGTGCTCTATCAGAAGCTCGATGTCCCGAATGGAAAGACCGTTTCTTTTCAGCAAACGTTCTATGTGGTTTTTCGCCCCCCTGGTCGCGTAAAGGAAAACGCCTTTGCCGTCCATTTTCCCGAAAGGTTCGCCATCGAAGATCTCGACCTCGATATAGTCGGCGAAACATCCGTGGGTGCTGGTTTCCGTGTCGATCACGCCCTTTTTCAGCTTCGGAAAGACAAACCCGTCCCCCTCGTGTACGACGACGACCGATTCCTTTTCCGGATGCAGGTAGACGGACGCGACCCGGTTGTATTTTCCCGATTCCACATAAGTCCGGGCTATCGCTTCCACGACAGAGGGGCCCCTGTCTATGGACATGATGTCGAAAGCGAAAGACTTTATTTTGTTGTCGTAGAAGGACAACGCGTCCTTGAAACGGTCGAATACGCCCGCGTCGCTTTCGTCGGGATACATTTTGCGGACGAGCGCGTCCTGGATTCGGGAGGCTATGGCCGGTACCCGGTAGACAATGTCCCCCAGCTGGTTGTCGACGATAATGCCGTCGAGCCGTTCATGCCCGTTCAATTGGAAAAGGATTTCCGCTACGCTGGAGGCGAAATTATTTTCGATCGTGACGCTTGTTCGCTTCGCTCCGTCGTAGGTCCCCGAAGGACGAAAGTTCGCGACGGTTTCCAGCGAGGCGGCCAGGGCGTCGTCGCCGAAAATGATGTTGGCTGTATCGTCGGCTCTGAAAGCCCTCGCGCTGTGGGGTTGCTCGGCGCCGATCACCACGGAAATGTCGCCCTTTTTCAAAATGCCGCCTATGGTCATCATCAACAGGAGTTCGACGCTCACGTTGAATCCCGGACACCCCGCGTAAAGGTCGAACGCCACAGCATTCGGGCAATGCTCCTTTATTAATTGGAAGGGGTGTTTCACCAAGGGACCATGTTCGAATTTATTGTCCCCCAAGTTGGTCGCGCCTATAATCGCCTTTATTTTCGAGGGATCGATTTCGTTGTTTTTCAAAAGATCCTGCATGGCAACGCATCCGATTCTTTCGTTCCCCGGCGCCACCACCCGCGTTCGAACGCCGATCCTCTCCTCGATCGTGCTTCCGTTGACCGGAATTCCCCCTTTGAAGAACATACCCAAATTTTCGTAGACGGAATTGTCGACGTAATTGTCCCCGTCCCATTGCCCATAACCCACAATCCGTAAAGCCTCGTGCTCCATGTTCGATTTTTCCCTCTCCCTGCGACCGTCCGTGTCAGTCGACCGATATTGCGCAAACGCATGTCCGCATAAAGAAAGGCCTTATATCGTTTTTGGAAAAATAGATCAATGATCGGATGAAAAAACGGACGGGGAATCTTTTGTATTTTCGTCCAGAGAAAGCAAGTTCCTGTCTTGGACGGCCCTGCGGCGGAATATAGCGGACGGACTTGGAAGACGATTTCGCAAGAGCCGGGAGACTCGGCGTCGTTCGGGAACCGATATGCGACAAGCTTCGCGGATCGACCTGGATTAGGAAAATTCTTGATAAAATAATTGTTGACACGAATGTCTTTTTAAAGTAAGTGCCAAAAAAAGGCAATTCCTCGAGCACTATTTCGAATTCCCGCGTTGCGCGCCTCAACCGATTCATTCCAGGGGGAAACATGAAAAGAGCGTTCTTTGTTCCGTTGGTCGTCTTGGGGGGTGTTCTTGTGGACTCAACTGGTTTTCGCGGCGACTGTCTTCGGTCCCGAGAAGTTCGTTCGAACGAAAGGCAAGCCCGACGTATACGAGAGATCGTTTCCCGC
>CAZNTU010000485.1:0-1974 GCA_964575975.1 uncultured Desulfobacteraceae bacterium | reverse complement strand
GAACAAAATCCGTATGAATTTTCAACACTGAAAACCCGACATTTTCATCACCCCACGCTGCGGGTAAACCGCCGGCTGCGCGGGAAGGGGCAAGTGGCCAAATGGTGTTGCCGAGGGGTGGGGCCTGGGGTGATGAAAATTCCACCGAAAACATGCCCGAAATTCCGCCGGTTTTGTTCCGATATCCAGATTGGACGCCAGGTATTAGGTTTTAGGTGTCAGGCGTTGGAACTAAAACCTGACGCCTAATGCCTACAACCTGCCGCCCGCCAACTCGGAATAAATTCCAGAGGAAAAAAATCGCGGCAGACCGATCTTGCGGCTCTTGCTCCGCCGAACCGGAGAAGCAAAGCCCGGTACATGAACGCAGACAAGCTGGTCGATTGGGGAAGCGCGATGCTGTCGTATCTGGAACATGAAAAAGCCAAGGGTCCGACGAATTTCAAAGACGGCGTCCTTTTCCGAACACTCGGATGGCTGTACGGATTCCGACAAAATATAAAGGAATGGAAAGTGCTCGTCTCGATGGTGAAGGCCGCCAACGAATACGTCAATTTCATGGGTTTGGAAAAGGCGTCCACGAGGGCTTGAAAGCCGAACTGCCGGGGATCGAAGGGGCCGAGTCGTTCTCTCGCGTATCCGACGAACCGGTCTCGTTCGTCAGGGAGCACGAGGAAAAGACGGAAGGTCTCGGCAGGCTTCTCGGCGGCAGCGAAACAATAGAGTCGGCGATCGGCAAGTACAAGGCGTTGCAGGGCGACCAGGTCAAGGGCGGATTTACCGGTATGCTTCCAGGACTGGCCGCTTCGGTGTCCGATCTCGGCAAGGAAACGGTCGAAAAAGCCATCGCCTGCGTTTCCACGAAAAAAGTGTGGAACTGGATAAGCGAAAATTTCGGAAAATCCGTTTTTTCCAAAAGGAAGGAAATAAACAAAATCGTGAAGGAACTGGAACAAAAGCGGGATGAAAATACAAGCCGTTGTTTGGCCTAATTTTCACCACCCCAGCTCTATTGTCTGTTCGCTCGTGGACCGTCGTATATTGGGCAATATGAAAATCGCAACGGTTTATTGCTCCGAAAAGAGCTACCCAAATAGACAGAATGAAAAGCCCTGTTTATTTAACCGCCGCGCCCCCGCACGACGTTTTCCTTTTCCACGCGGCAACGCATTTCTCGGCAGGGGCCGAATTTAGAAAAAAAACGCCAATTTTTGCACCGCCTAATCTTCGACGTTTTCTTCGGCAAGCCGCTCTCTGGATTCTCGAACCGCCGAAAGAATGTCGTTTGTCGTCGATTTGGTATCAATTCCCGGAACATCGAACGGCGATTTCCTGTCTTTCCTGAAAACTATGGAAAACGTTTCGCCGCCTCTCCTCTTGATAACGACCTCTTCGTGTTTCGCTATGTTAAGAACTTCCGCAAGACGCTGTCTCGCTTCGGAATATGATCGGGCGCAATCAGTTCGTGATTCTCGGTAAGTCGAATTATTTTGCCCTTTTCCGGTTAGTTCAAGGCAACGGCAATTAATGTATTTGTATCGGCGACGATTTTCATGAGTACAATTGTACGTGCCAACATCCGATTTATCAAACAATCCTTCTCTTTGAGAGTCGGAATCGTCGTGGATGAGGGCGGGGACATGCGAATCGTTTTCGGGAGGTCGGGTCGCGGTTGCGGACGTCCCGAAGACCGGAACGTATCGGGATCTTCTCGAAGATCCGACAGGCCTCCAAAAACGCTACGATCACCTTTTTGCGCGGATGATCGGAACGTCAAGGCGGCAACGAGTCAAAGGATTGATTGCAGTTCAGGGAAGAATCGACGAAATCGATTGTCTGCCGATGAAACGAAGAAAGGAAAAGCCGCTTGAAAGCGGCTTTTCCTTTCGTATTGCTACTGTTTTTTTTTCGGTCGTTCGGCGACGGCTGGGCCGTTATTCCTTGGAGAGCCTAACCGCGCACACCTTGAATTCC
>CAZNTU010000484.1:0-1982 GCA_964575975.1 uncultured Desulfobacteraceae bacterium | reverse complement strand
GTAGGTTACCATTTCTGAAAGCCCATGTCCATCAATATTTCATGCGATTGCCCTGTGTTTCTATTAGGGAGAAGGCCACTGAACGCCCAATCCAATGTATCTCGACTGATCCGCGAGTTGGGGCTTGGTTATAATTTCGGCCAATTAGATTTACTTCTATAAGAAAAATGGCCAAATAAGCAAAAAAAGTAGGGGACAAAAGAAGCTCCATTTGTTATCCGTAAAATTGGATTGTTCAAATTCTGATTTTAACGGACGACAAGGAAGGAGCTTGAATGAAAGCATACGACAATACGGCCCCGGCATCAAGCGGAAAAACAAAATGGAAAAGAGAGGATGTCGCCTCCTCCATAGTCGATTTCGAATCCGCGAAGGAGCGGACGAGCCAGCGCCAATTTGCCAGGGAAAGCGGGATCAAAAGAACGACACTGCAGCATTGGCTCGCGCGGAAAAATTCCCTCGACTCATCCGCCGAACTGGTCGAGTTTTTCGAAAGCCCCTGGGGAATCGCGTTCGTTCACAGGCTCGTGACGGCGGCTCATTTCGAATTCTGCAAAAACGGACCGGCGAGTATCCACAATGTGGCGAACTTTCCGAGGCTGTGCGGACTGGACGCGTTCGCGGCCTCTTCCTACGGTACGCAACGAAAGGTTTCCAACGACATGGACAAAGCCATCGTATCTTTCGGCGAATCCGAACGCGCGAGACTGGCCGAAAACATGCCGTATAAATTGATCACCGTATGCGAGGACGAAACCTTTCATCCCGACATCTGCCTGGTCGCCATCGAGGCCGCGTCCAATTTCATAATTTTGGAGGAATACGCCGACAGCCGCGACGGCGCGACGTGGAACGACGTCGCGGCCAAAGCGCTGGAAGGCTTGAACGTAAAGGTGGTGCAGGTTGCCGGCGACGAAGCGAAAGGAATCGGAAACCATACCGAAAAAGGTCTGGGCGCTCGCCATTCCCCCGATCTCTTCCACGTTTCGCAGGAAATCGGAAAAGGCGTATCCGGGCCTTTGGCCGGCGAAATAAAAAAAGCGGAAAAACGATTGGAGGAAGCCTCCGGGGAGACGCTGTCGCAAACGAGAAAAAGAAACGAATACGACAATTCGCCGAAACGCCCTCCGGGGCGTCGTCCGGATTTCGAGAAGAGGATCGCGGAGGCGGCCGAGACCGAGGAGAAGGCGAAGACCGACCTGGATTCCGCCAGGGAGAACATGGAGGTCGCGCAACGAGCCCGGCGGGAGATCGGGCGATGCTATCATCCCTACGATCCCGAAACCGGGGAAAAGCAAGGTCCCGACAAGGTGTCCGAGCTGCTGGAATCCAAGTTCGAAACCATTTCGAGCACAGTCTCCGGGGTGTCCGAACGAGGCGAAAAGCATGTCGAAAAGGCGCATCGCGTGGTCGCGGACATGGTCGCCGCCATAGCGTTCTTTTTCGTCATGGTCCGACAATACACGATGAACATGGATTTGACCGAACTGGAACTGGCCGCGGCGAACGATTTTTTGATACCCGGATTCTACTTGCGCCGAGCGGCCCGCAACGAGAAGGACGAGACTCGCCGAGCCTCGATTTTCGAAAAGTCCGAGGAGCTTCTCTCGATTCTCGGGGAGAGAGACGGTCCCTTTTCCGGGATATGCGAAGATCGAATGGAGGAACTGGCGAAAGCGGCAAGGGAGTGCGCCGATCTTTTCCAACGGTCAAGCTCTTGCGTCGAAGGACGCAACGCTCAACTTTCCCTGATGCATCACGGTATTCACAGGCTGAGCGAAAATCGTTTGAAGGCGCTGACGGTCGTTCACAATTACCATGTGAAAAGGCCAGACGGCACGACTCCGGCGCAACGCTTTTTCCAGGCCGAACACGGCAATCTGTTCGAATGGCTGGTCGATAGAATGGAATATCCGGCAAGACCGCGGAAACGCTTTGCTAGAGCGGCTTGAAGTCAAATGGCCGATGTTATGACCAAGCCC
>CAZNTU010000483.1:0-2035 GCA_964575975.1 uncultured Desulfobacteraceae bacterium | reverse complement strand
ATTGACGGAAGTATTGGAAAACGACCAGGTTATAGCCTCTTTGACAAGCTTGGCGGCTCTGGATCAAAGGGAATACGAAATTGTCGTCCAGAGACTGAAGGAAGCCGGTTTGACAGCCAGAGGCGAAGCGAGCTTGAGAAAGGTTGTAAAATCCCAGGGAAACGCGTTGGTCCCGTTGAACGAAGAAAAAGGTCTGCCGATCCCGAATTCTATGAATGGTTCTTCGGCACGTCCAGAAACTCGGATTCCCAATGGGTTCGAAGTTACATTGGATGGGATTTATAAAATAGTGCATCAGAAAGGCCAGCAAACCGTTCTCGAGTTGATATCCTCGTCTCCAGTTCTTATGCTGGCAATTTTTATGGTCGAAGTGGAGAAAACACACGGACTATTTTCACAGGTCCAAATTTCAGATGAATTTGGCAAATATCGATCATACGCGGTTCTCAGACTGTTTCGAACATTGTTCCCAAGGATCAACTGTCAACCTATTGTGACGCATTAATAAAATATATCGACTAAAATATATGAAATATGGAGAATAAGCCTGTTTTTACGTCAAATAAGGTTGACACTTTTCATGATTTAGCTCATGATGGTTTTGTCTTTTAAAGAGAGGAGCAAGACCATGAGCGACAAAAAGAAGGATTTCCTGAAAAAGGAGGGAATCCTGAATCCGAATCCGGAGCGAGTTCTATGCCCGAAGTTCGAAAACGTCGATTTCTTCGATCCCCTGGACCTTCCCCAGGTACGCTACGAGATGCTGCGCTCCGCCAGGATCGGGAACGCGTCCGTCGCGGAAGCCTGCCGGCAGTTCGGGTTCTCCAGGGAGTACTTCTATCGGCTCGAACGGTCCTTCAACGAACGAGGATACGTATCGCTTCTGGGGTCGAGAAAAGGGCGACGCCCCGTCGTGGCTCTGAATCAGGAAATCGTCAACTACATAGCCCATCGCAAAATGGAGGAACCCGGCCTGTCCGGCGAGAGGCTTCGAGGAGAGATTTATCGACATTACAAGGTGGAGTGCTCCCGCCGAACGGTCGAGAGAATCGTCGAGCGGCTCGGGCTCGGAAAAAAAGGGGCCCGCGGGTCCGGGCCCTGAGCATCGAAGACGCCTCCTGCGCACATCCCCGATTCGTCGAGGAGGCCGACAAGGCCCAGAGCCTGTACGAACAGGCCCGGAAGGCGGCGCTCGACCGCCGCTTCCGGGCGCCGGCAAATCTTTCGGGCGCGTTGAAAAGCCACGGGGTCGCCGGTCTTTTCATCGATCCCGAAAGCGTCGTTCCTCCAATGCCCGAAGATCGTGCGAGGCAAAGTCCGCGCGCCGGAACCGCCTTGTACCGTACCCGTCTTGCCGACGGGATATTCACGGCGGTCGCCAAGTCGCTTGCCGAAGGCGTCGGCGTTTCGAGTACCGCCCGGATCCTGGACGTCGACAAGAAAACGGTCCTTCTGGTTCTTTCCAAGGCTTCCGAGCATATTGCCGAAGTCAACGAGGCCTGCCTTCGCGGCCTTGTCGTCTCCGAATGCCAACTCGACGAAATGTGGTCTTTCATAGGAAAGAAGGAGAAGAATCTCGACGCTGTCGAAAAAATGAGGTCGAGCCTCGGAGACGCGTGGATTTGGGTGGCTTTCGACGCGGTAAACAAGGTATTCCTGGCCGCGCATGTAGGCAAGCGAACCATGCCTTGCGCAGTCAAGGTGATCGAGGAGGTCCGGAGGGTGACTTCTGAAATGCCTCTGCTTTTTTCCTCCGACCAACTGGCGCACTACCCCAATGCTTTGCTGCGCGTGTACGGCGAAAGGAAACGGGTTTGCGGAAGCGCTCGGAGCGCGCGACTCGTACCCCCCGACAATTTGCTGTACGTTCAAGTAGTAAAAGAATACAATGGCAATCGGGTCGTCAAAATAGACCGCAAGATAGTTTTCGGAAACCCGGAGAGAATCGAGGAAGTACTAGGCAACTCGCCCGTGAGCAGAAAGATAAACACCGCCTACGTCGAGAGAAGCAACGGAAGCATAAGGCATTTGAACG
>CAZNTU010000482.1:0-2041 GCA_964575975.1 uncultured Desulfobacteraceae bacterium | reverse complement strand
AAGTCGTCCAGAACCTTGGGTCTGAGCCTCAGCGCCATGCCCCTGACCGCGTCGATGGTACGGTCGATGAGTTCGCGCATGCCGTCGGCGCGGTCCGCCGCCTTTGGGTCGCCCTCCTCGAATCGCCTGGCCAGCCACACGGCGTCCATGTTCAGCGCCGTGAGAATCTGCCCCAGTTCGTCGTGCAGTTCGCGGGCGATCGCCGCCCTTTCTTTTTCCTGGCCGGTCATGATGCTTCCGGACAGCCGCCTCAATCGGTCCTGGGCCTTTTTGGCCGCCGTGATATCCGTCGAAATGCTCCCGACCCCCGTCGGAGTCTCCGATCCGTCATATATCGGAAATTTCACGGAAAGATAGGTATGCACGCCCTCGTTTTGCGGGACCTGTTCCTCGACTTGGCAGGAGCGTCCCTCGGAGAGCACCCGCAAGTCGTGCCGACGAAACTGCTCCGCAAGGTCCTTTCCGTGTATGTCATGATCGGTCCTTCCCCGAATTTCCTCGCTTTTCACGCGGAAAAGCTCCTCGAACCGCCTGTTCACGAGAACATAGCGCCCTTCCCGGTCCTTGACGGAAACCACGTCGGGCGTGTATTTCAAAAAACTGGCGATCTCCTCGGTCCTTTTTTCCACCTGAAGCTCCAGATCCTTGGAATAGCGGCTCAACTGCTCTTTCGTTTCCTTCAGTTCCCTTTCCGAGCTTTTTCTTCTTTCCAGCTCCTGGCTGGCCCGGCTGTACAGAAAAACCACCGAAATTCCGACCAGAAAACAAAGAGACATGATAACCGGCCCTGTGGTCCTGAGCAGCGGGTCCGAAACGCGCCTGGAAACGGCCTCTAAGTTTTGAAGGTGAACGACTTCCCACCCTTTGAAATAATCCAGTGGAACCCGGTGCGTCAGATACTTTTTGCCGGACGCGTCCTCGACATGGTTTTCTTCCTGGAAAGTCAGGCCGATCGCAAGCCACGGCCCGTCCCCGAATTGTCTCGACCAAGCGATTTTTTCGAGTTCTCGCTCGGAGGTTTCGCGAAAAAGCCGGTAAAGCCAATCCTTTCGACTGGAAATGAACACCACTCCGTGCGGGTCGCAGACCAGCAAGATCTCGTCGTCGGCGGTGGGAAAATCCTTTTCGATCTGCTCTATGGACGCCTTGACGACCACCACTCCACTGGGACTTTCGCCCTCTTTTTGGAAAACGGGATGGCTGAAATAGGCGCCCCGTTTTTTGGACGTGGTTCCCAACGCCAGGTACGTCGAAGGATATCCCTTGATCGCGTCGCGAAAATAGGGACGAAAACCGAAATTCTGGCCCACGAAACTGTCGGGATAATTGCGGTTGCTCGAGGCTATGGTCAGACCTTCGGCGGATATGAGATAGCAGACTTCGGCTTCGAATACGTGATTGAAGTAGTCCAGGACCTTGTTGGCCTCGAGCAGGCCGCGGTCGTCCGCGGAGACAAGAGCGTCGCGCAGTTCGCCCAAGCCCGCCATCGCCTTTGCCGGCATGACGTACTGCGCGAGGAAGAAGGACAGGTTCTTCCGAACCGCCTCCACGCGGGCGGCGGCCTGCCTGTCGGCCTCGTTGATGGCGGCCTCCCTCATGGAACGATAATAAAGGTAGCCTCCCACCGAAGCCGACAGGAACGCAAGCAAGGATATAACAATGAGGATTAGACGAAGTTTCATGCCGTTGTACTTTCCGCCGAGCCCCGGCCGGATGTTCCCGGCGCGCGGACCGTTTTGGGTTTTTCAGACTAACCGCCGATGCTTGACCTCCGACGCCTTTTACCATCTACGAAACACTTGCGGAAGCGTCAATTCGACATATTCTGATTTTCATGTAAGAAATTTACCGACTATCTTTGAACCGGGACATAATCGTTTTTAGTTGCGGCTTTTGGTCTTCCCGTTGTTGCTTTACAAATTTGAAAACAACCCTCGTATCTTCGCCTGAAAAATGGAATGGACCTCGTTTACGGTTCTTTTCGGCTATCTTTTCGGATGTTTGACGGGTTGGTCCGGCAAAAAAAACGCTTGACAAATTT
>CAZNTU010000481.1:0-2069 GCA_964575975.1 uncultured Desulfobacteraceae bacterium | reverse complement strand
GCGGGCACTCTGCTGTACCATCGCGATGTACTCTTCTTTCACGGGAATAAAATCCATATCGTTCGTCCCGATATTGTAATGAATTGGACTCGTTCGGCGGCAATAAACGACGCCGCGAGGATTTACGGGGAGATCGTAACGGCAGGCGAGGCTTGACAATGAGCGGAAACGTAGAAGGTTTCCGGAGACTATTTCCGAAAAATCGAATTCCGATTATTCTATCCTCCATCATTCAAGCGAGCGAGTCCCTACGAAAAAAGACTGAACTCGACAGGGAGGATTGGATCACCAGAAGGCTTTGTTCCAGACTGACTCGCGTCTATCCATTTCGAGACGGACCGTTTTGCATATCCTTGCAATCCGAAATTCTGAATCAAGATATGGATTCCGATTTCGCCGGAGGCAGAATCGACCTGCTCGTGGTGCCGTCCGAATTCGGATCTCAGGCCTATTTCGCAATAGAAGCGAAGAAGTTGAGGTTTCTTTCGCCCAATGGCAAGCTGAAAACAGGCATCCCGGAATATGTGAACGACGGGATGACGAGGTTTGTGGAGGCACAATATTCCCCACTCATGGAAACCGGCGCCATGATCGGCTACGTTTTCGACGGACTGATAGAAAAGTCGCGATCGGGTATCGCTAAATACATTCGAAGAAATTCGGTGAAACTCGGATTGAGATTGACCGGAAACTTCGAACCTTCCAAAATTTTACCCGGACAGCCTGTCGATGAAACCAACCACGACTTAACAGAACGGACTTTCACTATTTATCATTTGTTTATTGCCGTTTAAGTATTCAGGCTCCCTACTGCCATGCTAAATAAAATTACAACGGTCGATGCCAGAAAAAGATTATCGGATATCATCGACAGAGTGGCTTCGGGCAACGAGATTTTCGTATTGACGCTGCGGGGGAAACCTGTCGCGGCCATAATTTCGATGAAAGAGCTGAAACTTTTGAAGGAACTTGAAGATCGAATCGATATCGACGATGCCTGGAAGGCGAAAAACGAACCGGGAGACCCGATCCCTTGGGAAGAATTGAAAAAGGAGCTTGAACTTTGAGGTACGGCATCGTCTTCAAAAGTTCGGATTCCAAATCGCTGAAGAAGAGAAGTTCCCGTATTATCCCGGGCGTTTTTTCCCGGAAACCTCGCCGCCGCAACCTCCCCGTGCCTCACAACGTCCGGTAGCGCCGCCTTCCACGGCGGCGCGGCACCCGTTGGCCCCCGGTCGGATTCGGTTTGTTGGACCGCCCGCGCCGCCGTGGAAGGCGGCGCTACCGGGAGACCGCAACCCTGCCCCGTTCGTGGGGACTGCCCGGCGAAACAAAACGAGGATGAACTAGTTAACGCTGGAAAACCAATATTTTCATCACTGCGGGTCCGACGGCGTGAAAAACACGAAGAACGGCGTTTGCGTCGGGCATGCTTCGCTGTTTCCATCCTCTTTTTAAAAACCTGCGGCAGGCGCAAAAAAACCTTATTTTCGTTCTTTCCAACTTCGGATGTTCGAAGTTAAAAGAAACAAACTAGACTCAGCACCACGTCGTGGAATTCCAAGTCGGCTTCCGTGGCGCCGATGGCAAGATCGAAAGTTCTCCCTGGCCGCACGATTCGGGCCGACCCGGAATCCGTTTCGACTTTGCCCGCGTCACAATAGCGGTAGGCCAGCTCGACGGATACGGCTTCGTTCACCTTGTATTCCAGCCCGCCCGTGAAACCGAAGACGAATCCCGTCCAATCCCCCTTCGGCGTTATCGTGACCGCTTCGTCCGAAATCGAAGGGAACCGGTATGTCATCCGGTCGATGCTGTTGCGGGCAACGCCGGCGGACGCGCCGACAAACGGGAGGACAGGTCCCCACCGGACGCGGGCGAAATCCTGTCCAGAGCGACAATCAAGGAAAACATTCCCGTCAGACTCGTCAGATCTGCTTCCACGGGCTGCCGATCCAAAGGGACTTTCAAAAAATTGGCGTCGCCGGAAAACTCGAATCCCGGACGATATCCTATATTCAACTCCGCGTGAAACCACCTGAACTGCCATCCCAATCCGGCTTCCACCA
>CAZNTU010000480.1:0-2088 GCA_964575975.1 uncultured Desulfobacteraceae bacterium | reverse complement strand
GTCATAATCAAAGACCACGATACCCTTGTCGGAAAGTATATCCATGAAATCCAATCTGTTGCAGCCTGCCAGCCGGGCCGCTTTGCCCAAGGACAACTTTTTTTCCTTGAAGCACGCAATAGCCGCGGCCAAACTCGCGTACCTGGCAAAATCCTTTTTACCGATCTTCAGGGCCGCCAGAATATCCTGCGAAACTTCGAATTGAATTGTTTCGGACATTTCTCCCGTTCCTTTCTCCCTGATCCAACCAAAAACCAAAATGGAATTATTTGTTCGATGCATTGCGAATATATGATTCGGCTTTCCGAAGTAAATGATTGGTTGGGGTGAGGTTAAAAAATAAGTCCGATCAACCATAATACACCGGAGCCTACACCAAAAGGTCCGCAAGTGTCATCAAAAACTTGGCCCGGCCGCCAACGGCCGACTGTCGATCGCCACCGGCGCACCCGACCGCCTATCAAGGCCCCATTCATGAATGTCCCCTATTACAGGGTCACCCATCAGTACCGGAACCTAACGTCCTCCGTCAATTCCCCCATCGGGAAGTGTTCCGTTCCTCGTCCGCTCTTTTCTTTGACAAAGGCGCCGTTTCGACGTACAAACACATATCTTGACGAACAGGAGACGAAAACCCTGGAAACGGAGACTCGAAAGGAAAAAGAACGAATCAATATCAGGCCGGAGCGCGCGGAGAAAACGGTGGAGGCGCACGCGAAGATTTCGTTGAACATGAAAAACTACAGGGAATTTTTCGACGCGCTGGCCGGTCCGGTACAATTCAACAGCGAATTGATTTCGGCCCTCGAGGAACACGAGCGGCGTGTTTCCCCATCGAACTGAAGCACCTGCCCGAAAAACTCGCCCGAAGGCTTCCGAAGCACCCTGTACCTGCGGCTCTGTTTGGCGGATTGGCGGCATGCGGTTCGGCTCGCGGAAAAGGAGTCGGCAAAATGTTGCTTGCGGATGCCGTCAAACGTACGATTTCGGTGGGCGAACAAATCGCCGTGTCCGGTCGACGACCTTGGACCCATAGCCCTTGCCAAGCCAATTCATGAGCAATGTTCGTTTTTCGCGAAGATACTGGCTCATTGTGCCAGTCCACCCCGCTGAGCGAAATGTTGCGCCGATACCGGAAAGAACGCCGTCAATGTCGGAGTGTTTTCAGGTTTCAGAGGACCTGTTGGGGGCATGGTTTCATCCTTTTGAGCGTGGGCTCGTCGAATAACCCCGTTCATTTCGACCCTTGCCGCATCGGCATTTGATTCCATTCTTTTCCTTCGAGAACTCTGCCGTTTTTTTTCTTGTTGACGCCGCCCCATTGTTTGAAAAAGAAAGGCACACCCGCTTCGAAACACTGGTCTCTGAGATTTTTCATCCATTCGGCCGAAACCGGTCTCGCGTCGAAACCGGATTCTCCGCCCGCGATCACCCAACCGATTCTATGCAAATCGAGCTCGCCCAAATCCTCCAGCAAGGGTTCGCAGGAAAGAAACTATCGGAACGTTTCTCGAATTGAACAACGGGAGAGCCGGTTCGGCGACTCCGGGAAAAATCGTTTTCAATCTATCCATAAAAAAACTGGCCGATCCCGTCGAAATTCGTCCTTTTGACACTAACCTCCTCCGTCGTGTCGAAAAGGGGCAAACAGCTAAGGAGTCAGTTCGGCATCGGGCCGAATTGAAGTCGTTTCAGATCGCATTTCTATTCGGAAAATCCCAACAATGAATGGGGATCTCTTCGCCCCCGCACGGATAAGATATCAAAGCGCCGGTTTTGGATTCCAGCCATATTTTTTCGCGACGAGCCGCGTTGTAAACCTCCCGCTCGTCGGAACTCGCTACAGGGATGAAACGTATCTTTCGAATTCATCGAGGCTTTCCGCCGTAACCGCTTTCATCTGGATCGACTCGAGGACGTCGGCGTCGCGGATGCCCTTCAGCTTTTCGCCCGTCGCCTCCGGGACGAGGCCGAAACGAAGCTCCAGGGTCTTGAATAGAGACCTGAGCAACCATTCGCGTATCCCTTCGCGTCTCGCCGCGTTCAGCTCGGAGACTTCGTCCTTGAGCGCCCTCTCCCTCGTCTCGG
>CAZNTU010000479.1:0-2118 GCA_964575975.1 uncultured Desulfobacteraceae bacterium | reverse complement strand
GTTCGCGGGGCCTGTCGCCTCCGACCGCGTTCAGGATCGATTCCGTCGTCAACCAGGCGGGCGGTTTCCTGCCGTAACCGTAGAAACGATAGCTGGACCAGCGATAGTCGACCAGTCGCTCGACGATTCCCGCCCTCAAGGGATTCCTGTGAATGTAGCAGGACAGACGCAGCAAATAGTCGTCGTTTTCGACGACGATGTTTTTGAAGCGACCCTGAAAAAGATGGCCGATTCTTTTGTTCGACAGATTGAAACTCCGCGTATACGAGGTTCCGAGCCACTGCATTCCCCTGGAAAGATTCTTCTCCCGCGGCCTTATCAACAGATGATAATGGTTGTCCATGAGAACATAGGCGTGCATCTCGATGCGAAATCGAACGGACATTTTTCCGAGAAGCCCCATAAGCAACACCCTGTCCTTGTCGCGCAGGAAAATATCCTGCCCCGCGTTGCCGCGGGACATCACGTGGTAAAAAGCTCCGGGGTATTCTATTCTCCATTGTCGCGCCATGGCCGAACTTTTGCCGCGTATTCGGTTGCTTTTCAATGGAAATCACAAATCAAGGTTTGATATACATATAAAGGTCTCAAGGCCGAAACGACCGGTTGATCGGCACGGACGGGCTTATAGCCAAGGATTCGAGACGCGTTGATGGTAGTTAAAAGAAAAGTCGTCGATGGATAACAAGACTATCCTCGGGTAGACAATAAATAGCTTGGACTACTAATTACTACAGACTGGAACCCGTAACGAAAACGGCAGGGAAGCAAGATGTTCCGGCAAGGCGAAAAGCGGGGAATTGGCAATCGAGAGAAAAACGGGCTTGCAAAGGGCCGAAAAATATGACACCTCCCTATCCATGGCCCTGCAAGCCTTGGAAACGCAAACAAGATCGTAAACGATTTCAGGAGGTGTCGAATGAAAACATACGCCGGAATCGATCTTCATTCAAGCAACAATTACATCGTCGTCATCGACGACAACGACAAGAGGCTTTACGAAAAAAGGACGCCCAACGAAATGGACGCGGTCCTGTCGGCGCTGCGTCCGTTCAGGAAAACATTGGAGGGAGTCGTGGTGGAATCCACTTACAACTGGTACTGGCTGGTCGACGGGCTTCGCGACGACGGCTACAAGGTGCATCTTGCGAATCCGGCCGCGATCAGGCAGTACGAGGGCTTGAAACGCACGGACGACAAATGGGATTCGTTCTGGCTGGCGCACATGAAGCGCCTGGGAATACTCGCCGAAGGATATATCTATCCGAAAGAGGATCGTCCGGTAAGGGACATGCTGCGAAGAAGGCTGTTGTTTATCAAGAACAGGACTTCCCAGATGTTGAGCTTCCAAAGCATGGTCACGAGAAATCTCGGCTTCAAAATTTCGAACAACCAAATCAAGAAGTTAAAGGAAGACGACGCCCGGAAGCTGTTCGATTCGCCCAACCTGGCTTTTCTCGCCGGCAGCCATGTGGCCGCCATCAACTTCCTGACGGATACCATCAAGGGAATAGAGAGGGAAATAGAATCTCAAGTAAAACTGCGCGAAGAATTCGCGATGCTGAAGACGATCACGGGGGTTGGAAAAATCCTCGGACTTACGATCATGCTGGAAGTCGGAGACATCGGGCGGTTTCCGACCGTGGGCGACTACTCCTCCTACTGTAGATGCGTCGATAGCAAAAGGGAGAGCAACGGCAAGAAAAAAGGGGAAAACAACAGGAAAAACGGCAACCGCTATCTGGCCTGGGCGTACGTGGAGGCCGCCAATTTCGCGAAACGCTATTGCGGAAAAGCTGTTCGCTTAGCGAATACGGGGGGACCGGGAGAACCGGCAGTGGGGTTGGCTCGCAACCGACAGGTTTGATTGGAACCCCGGTCCCCCCTCCAAAACGGAAACGTAATTGTAAATAAAAAAAGGAGTGTTCATGAAATAAAAGCAGCGCAGTCGACGAATGGAAGGGATGTTCCGAAGGATCGGCAAGGGACACTGCTCCTTTGAAGAGGAACCGCCGGCATCGGGTTGCATCCCGCCGCATTTCGATCGCGTTTTCATATTTTCTGGTTCGCCCATACCGCGAGCCTTCACGGGGTTGGCTGAAAACCGCAAGATTTGAC
>CAZNTU010000478.1:0-2129 GCA_964575975.1 uncultured Desulfobacteraceae bacterium | reverse complement strand
TATGCGAATATGGAGAGACCGCCCGGCAACGCGGAAAGTTGTGTATAACAACGAGTTTCTTCCCCCCGGTCGAATTGCTCGTCGAAACCCTTTCCGCCATGTCTTGCGATTTCCGCACGACTGCGGTTCACGTGCCCATCCGAAAAAAGTTGCGCTTTTCGGAGTTGACGAAACGCTATCGGAGAATGTTCGACGAATCGACTCCAGACGAACAAACCCTCGAAAGAACCTTCCGGGAAAACCTGAAAACGGAAAACGGGATTTATTCCATACGGGAAACCGCCTGCTTCGTTCTGATCGCGGCGGAGAGCGCTTCGCTGCCGCCGGACGGAGCTTTTTCGATCCATGCGGCGTCCCGGACGCGAGGCTCCGGATTTTTTTCGCCTTGACAGACAGCAAAAAGCCCCAAGGAATGGGTTTTCCTTCGATAGGCCCCAACACCTTCGCGGTTCTCAAATATTCCGAAAGGCGGATTTTTCGGACAATCCGAAAGGTCTCTCAAAAAGAACCTGTTGTTTTTTCAGGCACCGGTTTATAACAAAACAGCGCATGCGGTCTTTTATCTAAAACGCAAATCGCTGCAAAACAAAGGAGCCGCCTTTTGGACGTTGCAACATATCATAGGTCGATCCCTCTGGCCCGGCTTGTCGCCTTGACCGGCCTCATTTTTCTCGCCATCCTCGCGATCGGATTGAGGCCGAAGGATTTTTCCACATCGAACCAGGCGCGCTGGCTCTCCGGTCGGAACGGAATCCGCTTTGAAAAATACGGCGTAGCGCTCACGGATCCCCTTTCCCGGGCAATCCGAAACATCGCTTCCGGGGACCAGGGATTTTCCATCGAAATCGCCCTGAAACCGGAGGGATTTACAACGAACGGGTTCAGTTTCATTTTCCTGCTCTATGACGGCAGCGATCGGAGCCAGTTGCTGATCGCTCAATGGCAGTCGTTTCTGATCGTCATGAATGGCGACGATTACGATCACAGAAGAAAAACGAAGCGGATCTCCATAAAATTATCTCCCGACGCACAGGAGACCCAATTTGTTAGTATAGCGACCGGCCTCGAAGGAACAAGCATATACCTGGACGGTCGCTTCGCGGCCGCCAGTAAGGACCTGATTCTTGAATTGCCCGGCGGGAAGGATGCACGGCTGATACTGGGAAATTCCTCCCGGGGAAAAAATCCTTGGAAAGGGGATATCCGCGGTCTCGCGTTGTACGGCCGCCGCCTCTCCGAGACCGATTCCGGTCTTCATTGCGAGAGATGGCGCCGGACCCGAAGCTTTGCTTCGGCAAAAGACGGTTCCCCGCTTCTTCTGTACACTTTCGACGAAGGTGGGGGAAAGGTAATCGGGAATTCGATGGGAACCGGATACCCCCTCCATATCCCGGCGAAATCGAGAATATTGTATCCCAAGTTTTTCTCCCGGAGCTGGGACACTGCAAGGCTTGCCAACAATCTGACCCTGGACGCCTTCCTGAATTTCTTTGGATTCATTCCATTTGGAATGGTTCTCGCCGCAACCCTCGTTAAAATGGGAGGGAGATTGGAAAAGCATTCCATTTCCATCTCCGGCGGCGCGGGAATACTCGTCAGCGCAACCATCGAAATCATACAGGCCTGGATGCCGTCGCGAAGCTCCGACCTTCAGGACCTGATCCTCAATTCGGCCGGGATGCTCGCAGGGGCCGTTATCATCGGTTTGTTACTGCATCGCAGACTCTATGCCGGCGTCGGCGAAAAGAACTCTCTGTTCCGTCGAATATCCTCGCGGTTCTGAGCAGGCAATCGGTGAAGTTCGGAACCGGCCCGTCTTATGGATCGTAGGACAAATCGGCCGCGCTTTTCCCCCGCAATTCGCCCTGAAAATATCCGCCGCAAGTTTGTCTGAAGTTCTTTCGATTGCCGACACCACACCTGCTCTTTCATGCTTTGTTTGCCGAAGACGACACGTTTTATCGGTAGCGCTCCGCTCTCCACGACATGCACGTCCGATCTGGCAGGATGAAAAAGAGTCTCTTTCTATTGGCAAGTTTTTCAAGTTCGCATACGTCTAAAAGTTGTGTGATTCTGTTTACGGCCCGTTAGAACGCGTTCTCGGAAAACAAAAACGCGTTGTGCATGTT
>CAZNTU010000477.1:0-2131 GCA_964575975.1 uncultured Desulfobacteraceae bacterium | reverse complement strand
CCGATCCCGATCTTGGGAAAAAACAGGAGGAATCCCGGAAAAAAGGGATTGAGGAGCCCGGCGCGAAGCCGGCAATCCAAAGACGCGACGCGACGCCTCTGCCCGACAATCCGGATTCTCTCGCCGTGATTGAAATTCTCGTTCGAATGATCGAATTTCCGTCGGCAAGCGCGGCGTCGATCTCGAAAGCGCTGCAACAACGAGGGGTTTCCGTCACCGCGAAAGATGTTCGAAGCGTAGTCGAGTTCTATTCGCTGGAAAAAAAACGGCTCGCTGACAGTGGCCGAACTGGTCAACCGTCTGCGAGACGATTTCACGAGCAAAATCGCCGGAGTTTCCGCTCTGCCGGACGACGCCGAATACGTATTCGAACCTTCCGTCGAAAATTCCACCGTTCAGAAAACGAGGCGCCGGACCGTTGTCAGTCTGAAATATTCGAAATTCAGGTCCGTGGAGATTGCAAAGCGGAAAAAAGACTGTTCAAAGATTTTTCGGTCGTCGGAACTGGCCGCGATCGTTCCTTCCGGAGCCAAATACTCGTTCGATCTCATCGCCTTCGTCGGTAGAAAATGCTACCTGGAAGGACGCACGTTGAAATCGGTCGGAGCCGAGCTGGAAGAGCGGCAGGGGTTGCCGCCCATACCCGCCAGCAGTATTTACGATATTCAGCGCAAGTTTCTTTTCTACCTGGGGGAACTTCATCGAAGGGCGACTCCCGGGATCGAGGCCTTTCTTCGCCGGCGCGGCAACGTCACATGGCTGATCGACGGAACCGTCGAGCCGGGTTCCCCCGTTTTTTTCGGCGTCAAGGAAGCGCAAGGGGGAATATTCCTCAAAGGATGGAAAATTCCCACGGAAAACGAGGAGGATATTTCAAAATGCCTTCTCGAAGCGGCCGGTCTTTACGGCAAGCCGGACGAAATCCTTCACGATCTGAGCGAAAGAATTATCAGAAGCTGCGAAGCGGCCCTCCCGGATTGTCCGCACCGCGTATGTCACTATCACCTGTGCGGCGATTTGGGCAGGGATCTCTACGACGCGCCCCAGAAAATGCTGAACAAGCGTCTTCGAGCCATTAAATTGCAGCCGTATCTGAAAAACCAGAGAAGCAGCCAGACGCAACGGATTCGCGGACGGATCAGGGACGGGAACGCCCGGCTGATTCTCAAGGAGCTGTTGAACGGAAGCACGGCGGATTTCGAATTCACCGACGTTTTGGCCCGCGAAATTCTTCTGGGCTTGCATTCCTGGATGCTCGACTACGCGAACGACGGTTGCCGGCAAGGTTTTCCGTTTGATCCCTACCTGCTTTATTTCCATCGCAGAATCGTAAAAATCGGCGCCGTGGCAAAAAACTTGATTGCAAGGGAAGACTCGACCGACAAATTGCCGAAAGTATTCCGCGGTTTTTCGGAAAGGCTTGAAGAATACCTTGCCGATCCCGCGGTCGACGCCGCCGCGAATCTATACGAGAAAGCGTTCGATATTTTCCGGCGGATACGGGAAGTCCTTCGCATGGACGCCAAGGCGCCGAATCCCATGCGCGGTTCGTACGAACTGAGTTCCAAGTGCAAAAAAGACGTTCGCGAGTCCCTGAACGATCTTACGGAGCAATTCGAGAAGAGCGGACGCAATTGTTCGAACAGCGAAGAACTCGCTCTTTACAATATCGCGTTGTCGCATGTCGGCAAATACAAACAGTATCTGTTCCGAGGCGACGATGAAAAAAACGGTGGAGACGCTTTCGTACGAACGACGAACGCGATCGAATCCCATTGGGGAAGCGGAAAACGGCTTCGACGGCAAACTCACGGTCGCATGAAGCTTACAAGGGATTTTTTCGCATTGCCCGCCGAATATATGCTGATACCGAACTTGAACAATCCGGTGTACGTCGAGTTGGTTCTCGGAAGTCTCGAAAAACTCCCGGAAAAACTCGCGGAAGCCGGAAGTACATCGGGCTCGTACAGTTCCTGGTGCAAACGGCAACATCCTCTAAATACCGGAAGGCTTCCGAATAAGACGATCAGGAGTGAAGCTTTTATCGACGATTTAATCGGACTTTTTTAAAGTTAGAACAAAGCGAGAGAGGGGGGCAAAATTTATATCCAACCGAATTTCGGAACGATTG
>CAZNTU010000476.1:0-2134 GCA_964575975.1 uncultured Desulfobacteraceae bacterium | reverse complement strand
TACCGGGACATGCGTCCGGAGCAATCCGGGGGTGTGAAGCTCCCGGGACAATGAAGCCCGCGGAGAATTTCTCCGGGAGAGCGAACCGCGAGGGGAACTCGACTCTGCAAGCATCGTGCGGTAAGGGAGCTAGAATCGGGCAGTATGGTCAACACATGTGAATCGCCGCAGCGCCGTGACGAGAACAAGCCTAAGATGCTGACAGGCTTGGACCAAAAGGTACGTGGCCAGGTATGGAGGCTCATAACTCCTCCATCGCAGATGTCGTGCCACCGGCGCAGGGGCGGAACCTAACCTGCTCGGGTACTTGCGCGGAACATGGTAAGCCCGTAGTCCTCCCTTCGGGGAAAGCAAGCCGCAAGGCGAGCCCATGGGGCTGCGGGTAAAGGATGTCGGAGAAAGCAAAGGCCCCGCTGTAACGACGGGGATACGGATTGAAGGCGCTCAAACGCCCGCATCGTCCGGCCCGAAAGGGAGCAGACTTCCGACGGGTGTTCCATTGCGAGATAACTTGTGGAATCTTTAAACGGAGGAAAGCAAATGACGGTGGCCGTTTGGTCGACTGGTGCGCCTTCGGACGAACAAAACCGGTGGAAATCCATCGATTGGAAGACCGTCGGCGCGGGAGTCGGAAGACTGCAGGTGCGTATCGCAAAGGCTGTGAAGGAAGGTCGATGGGGAAAAGTCAAAGCACTGCAATGGCTGTTGACCCATTCGTTTTACGCCAAATTGCTGGCCGTGAAACGTGTCGTCTCAAATAAAGGAAGATACACGCCGGGAGTGGACGGCGTCGTCTGGTCCACTCGCCGCCAAATAACGCAGGCCGTAGCCGGCCTGTTCCGAAAAAGTTACCGGCCCGAGCCGCTGCGCCGGATTTACATACCGAAGAAAAACGGCAAGAAACGCCCTCTGGGCATCCCGACGATGAAAGACCGGGCCATGCAGGCGCTGCACAAAATAGCGCTCGACCCGGTGGCCGAAACGACGGCCGATCCGAACTCTTACGGGTTCAGGCCGCATCGGGGATGCGCGGACGCGATCGGCCAGTGCTTCAATTCGCTGGCAAAGAGTTACTCGCCCGCGTGGATACTGGAGGGAGACATAAAAGCCTGCTTCGACGAAATCGGCCATCAATGGATGCTCGACAATATCCCCATGGACAGGCTGATTCTCGGAAAATGGCTGAAAGCCGGGTATGTGGAAGGCGGCAAGCTCTATCCGACCTTCAGGGGGACCCCGCAAGGCGGGATTGTCTCCCCGACGCTGGCGAACATGGTCCTGGACGGTCTGGAGGCGGCGGCGACAAGCGCCGCGCCTGCAAGAATCCGGGGAAACGTCAGATCGAAGATCAACGTGGTCGGATACGCCGACGACTTCGTCGTCACCGGAAACTCAAGGGAGATGCTTGAAGACGTCAAAACGGCGATCGAAGCGTTTTTAGCCCAAAGAGGTCTTGCGCTTTCGAAGGAAAAGACCCTGATCGCCAGGATAGAGGAAGGATTCGATTTTCTCGGACAAAATCCGCGGAAATACGGGGGAAAGCTTTTAATCAAGCCGGCCCGTAAAAACGTGAAAGCCTTTCTGGGCAATATCCGGGAAACGATCCGCAAGCGCGCGGCTTCGAAGGCCGACGTCCTGATCGGGGCGCTGAACCCCAAAATCAGGGGGTGGGCCAACTACCACAGGCACGTGGTGTCCGGCAGGACTTTCGGACTTGTGGATCACCGCATCCACAAGTATCTTTGGCGGTGGGCGAGGAAAAGACACCCGGGCAAGAGAAAGAGCTGGCCGGCGAACAAATACTGGTCGAAAGGCTCTCGCCCGTGGTCCTTCTCGGCGGGGAAGAAAGGAGGCGGCGGCAAGTCTCGTACAATCGAGCTTGAAAGAGCCTGCAACGTTAAAATAACGCGCCACGTCAAAATTCGTGGGGATGCCAATCCCTTCGACCCGGAATACGAACAATATTTCCGGAAACGCTGCGCCCAAGGTCGAAAGCCGGGGGACGCAAAGCGCGATCGGCGTAAACGACCGCAGCCGGGTGGCCCCGAAAGGGCTCGCCTTGGGAATGCTTGAGCCGTGTGCGTTGAAAGGCGCATGCACGGTTCTTAGAGGGCTTGGGGATGGCAACATCCCC
>CAZNTU010000475.1:0-2193 GCA_964575975.1 uncultured Desulfobacteraceae bacterium | reverse complement strand
GCAGTCCGCTCGACGATCGTTTCCCAACGGGGCCGCATATACCGCCGATAGAGCAAAAAGTCGCCCATGTACTCGGAACTTGCGCTCAGCAGATACCGACGGGAAAGTTGATCGTTGAACCACAGCCCCTTTTCCGAATGCACCAGCGCCATGTCCCGAAGGACCCGCAACAATCGTCCCAACGGTTCGAAGCGGCAGCCGGACAGCTCCGCCAATTCATCCGTGCCCAACCATCCGGACTCGATATTGTCGAAAAGGCGCAGTTCGATGCTCGCAAACAGGACCTCCGAGTACCAGTAGGCCGTCGCCAGATCCTCCAGGTACTGGAAGCTGCTTTGGGCCGGGTTGCCGAAACGGAATGCCGGTTGTTTGCCGTTCATTTTTTCAAGCTCCAAGCTAATGTCGGAAAAAAGTCGGCGGTCGGAAAAAAACCGCCGGACAAAAAAAAATCCCCACGCCAGGAACGAATGGTTTTCGTCCCTGGCCTGGGGATTTGCCATCTCCACCAGTGCCGATGCTCGATACCGTCGTTTGTCCCGCGACGCGACCGGGCAATGCAAGGTTCGGCAGGTCTTCTGGCTCGCGCTTCGTCCTACTTCCCGAGGCCTTCCCGGACCGCTTGCCGGTCGAAACCGGACGCGATCCAGTGGCGTTCCCATCTTCGCGATGGAAACCGCCGGGGTTCGTCCGCGCTCACAGCGACGGGATCGCGCCGGACTTCCACCGGCTTCCCTCTTGGCTCCCCTAAACGGGGAGAACCGAACCACGCTGCAATGTAATCTTGGATTTTTTTACAAAAAATACTCGCAAGCTGTCAATCGAATGTTTTTGCTTCGCGTTCGGAAAATCCCCGACAAAAAACTGGATATTTTCGTAGTGCGGACGAAAAACCCTTGTAGATCCTTTTTTCGATCCGTGCTAAATATTAAAAAATTATTTTGTCCGGTATTTCCCGGTAGATCGTTCGAACGAAAGCGACCAGTCGATATTCGCCACTGAAATCCCGCCCCCCGATTTTCCGAGTTCGTCCTAAAAATACGGGATTGTTTTTTATTCCGGCCATCGATTCCAAAATGGCCGACATTAAAACCAAGCCCAAAATTCAAACCGGCGTTTTCTCCGTAGCCGACACCGCCTCCGCTGTTGCGACCGGCACTTGCTGTTAACTGAAAATCGAGAAATTTTCGAAATGACGAAAAACGAAAAACTATTGGCCGATCAGGTCCGAAAACTATATGAAAACACCGTGTTCGGTTCGGTCGCGACTTTGGTCAACGGGAGCGCTCTCGTTTTCGTCCTCCGGGATCAAGCCAATGCCATGAGTTTGCGTATCTGGCTGGGAGCGGCGATTCTAATCAGTATTGTTCGCCTTTGGCTTTTTTGGGGCTACCGAAAATCCGCGTCTCGTGACGCGGAAACAGCCAAGTGGAGATTCTCGTTTTTAGCGTCGATATTTTTCGTTGGAATCCTATGGGGATCCGCGGCGATTTTTCTGTTTCCCGTAAACTCCGTCGAACACCAGGTTTTCATCGCGTTTGCCACCGGCGGAATGGTGGCCGGCGCGGTCGGCGCTTTTACCGCAGTACTGACGGCATTTTTTCTGTTCGGCATTCCCGCGCTGATGCCGATTATCGTGCGATGTTTCATGGCGGGCGACGAAATCCATTTCGCCATGGGGGCCATGACTCTGTTCTTTTTAGTTATCATGAGCCTTATGGCCCTTCATACACATGGCGATTTCATAAGCCTTTTTTCATTGAGATACGAAAACAGCGAGCTTGTAGAGGATTTGAAACGCGAAGTCGAACAGCGCAAAAAGGCCGAGGACGACTTGCGGGAACGGAACAAGCAAATCGAAGATATCGTGGAGACGCGCACGGCCGAGCTTAAGGACGCCGTCAGGAAACTGCGCGACGAAGTCGAAGCTCGAAAGAAGGTGGCCCGCGCGCTGGAAGAGAACAGACAGCGCATGCGGGCGATCGTCAACGCGGCCCCTCTGATCATTTGGGCCGTCGACGACGAATGCGTTTTTACCTTCTCGGAAGGAAAAATGCTGGTGAAAATCGGCCTCGAACCAGGCGAGTTGGTAGGCAAATCCTTGTTCACGTTTTTCGGGGACAACGATCGAATCATCAGGGACACCCAAAAGGCATTGGCCGGCGAGGTGGTTTCCGGCGAGACGACATTCAGGGG
>CAZNTU010000474.1:0-2226 GCA_964575975.1 uncultured Desulfobacteraceae bacterium | reverse complement strand
CGTGCCGCTTTTCCCCATGGCGATCCCGATGTCCGCCGCCTTGAGCGCCGGACCGACCCTCGAGTAGGCATGGACTTTCGAAGCCACGGCTTTCAGGAGTTCCGGATCGAGGGACGTCAACTCCGAGGAATCCAAAATTTCAAGGGATCCCTTCCTCGCTATGTTCAGCCGCTCCGCCACGGCCTGGGCCGTCGAGTGCTGGTCCCCGGTAATCATGACCGTGTCGATTCCGGCTCGATGGAACACCTTGATCAGCTCTTCGACCCCATCCCTGATCGGATCGGACATGCCCACGATCCCGCCCACACCAGATTGCGCAGCTCGTCGTCCCCGGAGTCCCCGTCAAGCTCCTTGAACGCGAACCCGAGTACCCGAAGGGCCTCGCTCGCCATCTTTTCGTTTTCGGTATCGATAACAGAGACGGATTCTTCGGTCAAGGGGACTGTCTCTCCCCTCGCGATCCGCCATTTGCACATGCCCAGAACCTCGGGAGGGCTCCCCTTCACGGAAAGAATTCTTCCGCCTCCCGGCTTCTCGTGAAGCGTGCTCATGAACAAACGGCTTTCGCTTCGGTGGTCGATCCATATCCGCTTGTGGTTCTCCTGGATTGCAAGCGCATCGACGCCCGCGTCCATGGCTACCCGTATCAACGCGTTTTCCGTGGGAGAGCCGCAAACGTTCGCGGTTTCGCACCCCTCCCTTTTCGCCAGTTCGGATTCGTTGCAAAGGCGGCATACGTCGAAAAGACGCCGGAACTCCTCCAACTCGAGCAGGTCCACAGAGTCGTCTCCGGTCGCGAAACCGCCATTTTCGGTTCGAACCCTCGTGTCCCCGGAAAACAGGCTTTGAACGGCCATGCTGTTTTGCGTAATCGTGCCGGTCTTGTCCAAGCATACGGTCTGTATAGCTCCCAGCGTTTCCACGGCCTGGAGCTGGCGGATCAGGACGCCGTGGCTTCTCATTCTCTCGATGCCGAGGGCGAAATTGATGGTGGCGGCGGCCGGAAGTCCCTCCGGAACGGCGGCCCCGGCCAGGGAAATGGCCGTGCGCAGCATTCGGAGAAGACCGTATCCTCTCGCAAAGCCCATAATGAAAACGACGCCGCAGACCAGACCGCACAAAATCGCCAGCTGGCCTCCCAATTGCGCAAGCTGTCTTTCGATAGGGGTTGCGGGGGCCGATATCTCCCCCAGCAACGTCTGGAGCCGGCCGATTTCCGTGTCCCGCCCCGTCTCGACCACGACGGCCAAGCCCTGCCCGCCCGTCACCAGCGTTCCCATGAAAACCATGTTCAGACGGTCCGCCACCGCTATATTTTCGCCTGAAAGCGCAAAATGGTGCTTGTTTGCCGGCATGCTTTCCCCCGTCAGGATCGACTCGTCCACGCTCAGATTGTCCGAGGATACGATCCGGCAATCCGCCGGAACCGACACCCCCGGTTTCAGAACGACCAAGTCCCCCTTTACGAGGCTTTCTCCATGGACAAGTTTCCACTCTCCGTCGCGGATCGCTTCGGCCGCCGGCCTCACGAATGTCTTCAGCGAATGGATGGTCTTTTCCGCCTTGCTTTCGGTGAAGTAGCCCACGACCGCGTTGGCGACCACCACGCCTCCTATTACGGCCGCGTCCAGGAGTCCCCCGGTAAGTATCGACACGCCCGCCGCCGCTCCAAGAATATAAACCGGAAGCGAATCGAGTTGGTCCCCCAGAATCGCGAAACCCGACCGAGGTCGTTCCGCCGCTGTGACCGTTGACGGAATATGTCCTCGAAAAACCGTCCGAGGAAGAGAATTTCCGCTCCGCCTCGTGCAAGACGTCTTGGATGATTTCCCGGATCGATTCGTGGGAATTGCCCGAGTTGAACAATACGAGGATGTTTCCCGTCAAGATACTGGCGTGGACCTGTTCTACGTCCTTGTGACGGGACAGCCGAAGTTCCAGGTAGGTTTTAAGATATTCGCTCCGGAAAAGGCCCTCCACTTTGTATCGACCTCTTCCCTTCACTATAGTGTGTATAGCCACAACTAGGTTGTGTATAGGCGCCGCCATTAAACTTAGCCCCTGGAAAAGTTTTTATGTTGCTTGACGCGACAAAAAAGCTTCTATTCGGGCATAGAAAAAATCCCTTTTTCCCGTTTCCAGCGCATAATTGAATCAGGAGATTGCGAAGTAATGGAAATCTTCTGGCTATAACGGATTTGGGGGAACCCTCAAATAAAACAACAC
>CAZNTU010000473.1:0-2259 GCA_964575975.1 uncultured Desulfobacteraceae bacterium | reverse complement strand
ACACCGAAGGATTGCTTCGTTCGGTGGAAAAGGCGATTCGGAAGGAGGAAAAGCATTTCCTTCGGGACCTGTCCGCGTACACCGCCATATTGCCCGTGGCTCGCTGCGGTCTGCGAATATCGGAGCCGCTGCGGTTGGCCGCGAAAAACCGCGACCGGGACGAAGGCTCCCTTTACATCGAGAAGACCAAGTTTCACAAGGACAGGCTGATTCCCCTTCCCGGGGCGTGCCTGGTCCACATGGAAAACTACCTTGCCGCAAGGCGCGCGTTCGCCGGAAAGTCGGAAAAGCTCAAATTGCTTCTAAGGCGCGACAAGACCGCCTTGAGCCCGGCGGACGTCTACGGGCCGTTCGGCGAAGCGGTGAAGGCGACAGGAGCGTGGCGACCGGCAAGCTCGGCAGCGAACACGACTTTCGGCGCGCCGACGCCTCACAGCCTGAGGCATTCGTTCGCGATAAACACTCTCAAGCGAGTAAGGGAAAGGGGAGGCTCCGCCAGGGAGGCGCTGCCTTTGCTGTCAGTCTACATGGGACATCGAAAATATCGGTACACCGCAGTCTATCTCAAATTCCTGGACGCGGAACAACGGAACAATCTGGTCGATTTTTCAGTCAAGCGACAGGAGGAAATATGAGAATGTCGGATTGCGTCCGGATGTACTTCGAGGACTGGCTTCCGCGAATCAAGGGCGCGAGCCCGGAAACGACGAAAAACTATCGCTCCGCGTTTTCGCTCTTTTTGAAATTCTCCTCGAAATACCATTCGACGCCCGTAAAGGATCTGGCTTTGGAAGATATCGAACCCGCGCTGGTATTCTCCTTTCTCGATTGGCTGGAAGCCGAACGGGGCAACACGCCGAGAACGCGAAACCATCGGCTGGCGGCCCTCAAATCCCTTGCAAAAATGATCCGCGTGCTGCTTCCCGAGCATATGCCGATCACGGACACGATCGGCAACGTCCCGCAGAAGAAAACCGGAAAAAAACTCGTGGGCTACTTGCAACACGAGGATATGACGAAGGTCTTCGCAGGCGTGGACCTGAAAAAAAAGGAAGGGTTCCGCGACTACGCAATCCTCGATCTTCTGTACGACTCCGGCGCACGGGCCTCCGAAATCGCCGGACTGAACGTCGACTGGTTCGACCCCGAAAAGAAAACGCTTGCGATTCTCGGCAAGGCAAACCGGTATCGAATGATACGGCTATGGCCCAAAACCGTCGGCCTGCTGGAACGCTATATAGCCGACCACCGCCCGAAACCCAAGCCCGCGTGGCGCGAACGCCTTTTCGTCAACCAGCGCCTCGAAGAGTTCTCCAGGCACGGCATTCGCCGCATTTGCAAAAAATATCTGGAGAAGAGCATCCCCGCGAAGCAACTGAAGAATCTGAATCCCGCCCACAGCTTCAGGCATTCGTGCGCCGTCAACCTGCTGCTTTCGGGGGCTTCGCTCACCGACATCAAGAACCGTCCCGGCCACGAGAATCTGAATTCGACCATGGTCTACCTGCATCTGAACATAGGCCGCAAGAAAGAGATCCAGAAAAAGTTCATCGAGTACACCGAATCGAGGCTGAAGCAGGACGAAAAGATCGACGAACTGATCGACTGGGAAAACAAAACCGAAACTTTGAAATGGCTCGACAGCCTGTGATCGAATCGGCAGGCGGCCGGGAGGATGCGGAGGCGCCTTCCCGCCCCGATTTTTATGTTGCGTGTTCTTTTCGAAATCGACCGGAATGGAAGGTAACTCATTGAAATTATTGCGGATTTGCGACCTTAGCCATTTTGGGCCGAATCTTCAATGATTTCAGAAGGTTAGAAAAACTCGCAACATAACGTCCCCCATCAACGTCCCCCATCAATCTTCCTGGATAGCCGTTAGCGGTGAGTTCGTAGGGCGGGTTAGAGCGGCGACGTCGGTTTGGCACGGTGCGCCGCAAGAATGCAAATCTCCCGACAACCAGGATCTTCCTGCGTTCTCAAGCCGCTCGTAACCCGCCGTCCTCGGAACATTTTCGCGACTCCGGAGCACGGCGGGTTACGAGCGGCTTGGAAATGGCGAAACACCTGGGCTTGCGGCAGGTCCGAGTACTCATGGCGCCTTTGGGTAACCGGAAACGCCGCTCTAACCCGTCCTACGAACTACAAACCACCACTACATTCAACCGCACAGCAGAAACTATGTGTTTAACAATTATATTTCAAGGAGACAATTTCCTATGGCCAAAGACGTAATCGGTTCCGTTATGGTGGTCGGAG
>CAZNTU010000472.1:0-2264 GCA_964575975.1 uncultured Desulfobacteraceae bacterium | reverse complement strand
CAATAAGGGGGACGGGAGGACGCCGTCTGCCGCTAAGGTTCCGAAATGCCAAAACAAGGTTTTTCAAGCAAGTTGTTTTTCGGAAGAGACACCGAAGCTCGCGTTTTCGGCGTGGTGGCGCTCGACAGGTAGTGGCAAGAACGATAAATTCATAATGGAAATTCGTGTCATTCCTGTTATTCCTGGGTTCTTTTTTTTACAACCACTACAAGTTGGCACTACCTTCGGCGTCATGGACGACACCGTACGGGAAGACGGAATTCGGCGCGAGTCGATCGAAGGGACGCCTTCCCGCGCGTCTGTGCCCGGCCTCGTTTTCAACCGCCTTTCCGCGCCGGATTTCTATGGCTGCCGGAAAGCCGGGCCGTCGCGGAATGCGGTTACGGAAGAATCGGGCGGAATCCAATCCACGTAAGGCGAGTCAAATGCAACAGTCTTCTCTGGTGGGTCGTGTGCCGGAGTTCGGGCATACACCGAAAATCTTCCATACTGCCTTGCAGGCGGTTACTTTTCGTGCGAATCGAGCATCGGTATGGTTCTTTGCATCGTCCTTTCCCCTTTCGAAGTTTTGATTTTTCATTTCGGAGTTTAAACTCGCAACAAAAATGATCGCATTGTCATGACGATGCACTATGTAATGTGTGTAGCCATAGTCGGGTCAAGAAAAATATATTTGCGACGGATCGACAATCCGGGCCAATTTCGCGATTCCAGACTCGATCCGTTCCGGTTCGAAAGCCGGAAATGTCAAACGCGTAAAAAAGCCGCGCTTTCTTTTCTTTTGCAAAAGATTCGGAGCGACCGCATTCCACGCGGGAGCGATCCCGACGCCCGCATCCCTTGCACGCCGAATGAAAGAACATTCCTCTGCAGGCCCGATGCCGGGGATCGACAGGGTGGAGAAGAAGCCCCCGCTGATCCTGGCCGGGTACGCGCCGGGAAAATAGGTCTCGAGCGCCGCGTTCAACGCGTCCATTCGCGGTTTGTACAATCTTTTCAAGTACCCGAGAAAATCCTCGAACCGTCCGGATTCCATGAATTCGCAGACAAGCGCCTGGGTGGGCAGATTGGGGTTTATTCTCGTGTTCGCGACGATCTGCGTCAAATGTTCCACACGGTTTTTCGGAACAACGATGTAGCCGCACTTGGTTCCGGGAGCGATTGTTTTTGTAAAGGATCCCGCGATTATCGGTCCCCATTCCGAAATCTTGACATTTACGTTTGTGTTTCCGTCGTATCTGAGTCTTTGATAGCAGACGTCCCAGATGCACATGATATTGTTTTCGCGGCAGATCTTTTCGACCGCCTGTCGGTTGTCCTCCGTGTAAGTGACGCCGGAGGGGTTGTGATGAAACGGAATGCCGTAGAAGGCCGCGTACGATCCTTTTTTTGCCAAGGAGTTCAGCCGATCCAGATCCAGGCCCTCTTTCGAAAGACCCACGCCCGTCGAACGATGGCCGTAGTTCGCGATATCCATCAGCACCCGGTCGTAGGAGGTTTCCTCCACAAGAATCTTGCTCCGCCCCGGAAGCGATTTGAAGAACAACGACAACATTTCCAGTCCGCCGTTTCCGACAACGACCCTTTCAGTGGGCACGTCGTGAGTGTTCCCGATCAGTTTCCGAAGGGGTTCGAAACCTCTGAAGTGACCGTATTGAAGGACTTGCACTCCGTATTTTTCGACAGCTTTGCGATAGCCTTCCGCAATGTCCGGGGCAAGACGAACCAAGGCCTCCTCCGCCGGAACTCCCCGCAGAAAGGATATCGATTTGTTGCCGTTTTTCTGGTTCATTTTCCATTCTCCGCTTTCGCCATACGTTTAACGTACCGCTTTCGTAGCACAATCGCAGTTCGGCGGCAAGAATTTAACAATTACTCAAACGGCAGGACATACGCAGATCGAATAGGTATCGAATGAATGACCTTGCGGTGAAAGATCGAAGAACCGAGGTTCTCGTAGTAGGGTTTTGTTAGGCCGAGGTTCGGGATTGGTTAGGACTCTTGTTCTCCCCGACCGCCGCGCGCGTATCTGTCGAGACGTTGGCGAAAGGCTGGTTATAACGGATTAGGGGGATGCATATAGAGAACGCTGCAGGGGGGTTGTCAATGGCGATTCTCCCGGCATCTTCGAAGGCGCATTCGCGTCAAAGACATACACTGATTATAACGGATTTGGGGTAACCCTAAAGAGGCGGGACATACAAGCCCGGGGCGAAACCCCTCGTTGTTATACACAACTTTCCGCGTTGCCGGGCGGTCTCTCC
>CAZNTU010000471.1:0-2318 GCA_964575975.1 uncultured Desulfobacteraceae bacterium | reverse complement strand
CGTCGCCGTCGACGGCCAGGTTTTCCCTTTGCCTTCTCCTTTGTTGAATTTCTGCGATATCCGACCCGTCGATTACCCTTTTGCCCGTCCCTCCGCCCCGAAGGCCGGCGGGAACGCGAACCCTCTTCCCGGCCCCCTTTCGCCTTCGGCTCGTAGCAGTTTGGCCGCGCCCGCGTCCCAGGCTGGAAGCTGCGGAGAGTACGCCCGAGAACCCGAATACGGCGTCCGTCCGCCAAGCGTGGGACGCTCGACCGGGGGCGCGCGCGGAAAATCAAACAGCGGAAACGGGACGTTTGTCAAGAGAAAACTTCGAAGAAAAGTCGAAAATTTATGCCGAAAAAAACGTCTTTTTTCTGTTTTTTAAAAAGTCCAACGATTCCGCGAACTTGCGGCGCGGCGGGAAGGGGGCTTCGGTACGAAGCCGAAGGGCTGGCCGCGCATTTGGAAAACGAGTTTCGTCTACGCTCGGTCCGTGTTTCGAACACTCCGAAGTCGAGCGCGATTCCTCCTTCTCCGGCGCTCGCCGATCCTCGATGCTCCGCGGCGGAAGAGTACCGGCTACCGTCTCGTCGTCCGTCCGGCGTAGCAACCGTCTCTTCGAACAGGAACGGAAAGCGTTGCGGACCAAGCCGCAGGTCGCGTTCGGGTTTGTCGGCTACCGACGTAACAAGGTTGTTCCGACAGCCAAATGCCGATGGCCTCCTGTTTCATCAGTTTCCTCCGCGAGCATGTTTGCGCGCGCCGATGCAGCATCGATCCGGTCGGGCAATTCCGTATTTCCATTCGGCCTGTCGAACCGGGCGGGAGCGGCCGCGCCCTTCGCCCGGCCGACCGAAGAGGTTACTTTGTTTCCTAGTCGGCGCAGGAAGCCGTGCCCGGACTTCCCGAGCCGGTTTTCGCGCATCCGTCCGCGAGCCAGACGAAGGACGGTTTTAACTTTCCAACAATCTCTCTGCCATTTCGCGCAATCGAAAAAAAAGCGCGTGAAACGTGATTCGAATTCTACAATTCGCTTTCCACAATAGACCAAACGCGACGTCCGGGGACGTGCCTACGGTTTCATTCTGGAACGGTTCGCGCGGTTCTGGAACTTGAAGAAGCAAGTCCATCGTTCACCAGAAATTCCATCGGTTGACGATCGCGGCGTACCCGGTTATAGTGCGACAAACGAAGAGGAGATATCGGATGCCGATCATAGTCGGACGGGCTTGCGACGCCTTTTCGTACGAAGACGGAAATCGACTCTTGGTTGATCGGTTGTGCTTGAACGCCCTCCGCCTCGTTCGTTCGGCGAATGTTTAAAAAATCGGTGTCCGGAAAAGGATATAGATATCATGCCGACAATATCCATGTTTTACGGGCTGATTATCAGGATGTATTTTGCTCCGCAGGAGCATCCCCCTCCGCATTTCCATGTTTACTATAACGAGTGCAGGGCCATCGTCGATATTCGGACATGCGAAATTCTCGAAGGCGATTTGCCCCGAAAACAGACGAAACTGGTTCTGGCTTGGGCCGAGTTGCACCGGGAAGAATTGATGGCCAACTGGCGTCTCGTGACCAATGGAGAAGAGCCCTTTAGGATAAAACCTTTGCAGTAAAGGAAATTTTTTATGCATCCGGCAATTACGGAGGTCACCCCAGAGAGGGATTATGCTCTGTCGATCGTTTTCGAAAACGGCGAGAAGGGCCGAATCGATTTGAAACCCATACTGGACTTCGGCGTTTTTCGCAGCCTCAAGGATTATGCGAAATTCAAACAGGTACGGGTTTCGTTCGACACGATAGAGTGGCCTGGAGGAATCGATCTCGATCCGGAATACATTTACGAAAAATGCGTGAAGCAAAAGCCTGAGTAGCCAGGCTTTTCGGCCATCGAACAGTGCCGGCGACGAATAAAGAGCGACGGAATTCGGCATCTCGGCCGAAACGATTGTCGTTGCGCGTAATATGCAGACGGCAAGAGCTGTGGCATATTTACTTGGGTCCGTGGCCCTTACACCCGACACCGACAACTGTTTGCAAACGATTCCGTTTTTTTCGAAGTTGACGACCATGGAAAAATTCGCGAAGATAATCCCATGAAAAAAACGTGCGACTTTATGGTCGAGTTTCCCCGGACATTCTCGCCAAAGGTCGAGTTCGGAGTGGTTGGAGGGCTTCTTGGAGTCCAAGTTTTTTTCGTTCAGCGGACTTCATCGTCGAGCGAAAGGAAAGTATTTTGACGCAAACCGTCGTTTATTGCGTTCTCGGTATAGTTCTTTGGTGGTGGGTCGAATCGGTTGACGAAGGATACGGGATCTGATCTGTGCGGAGCG
>CAZNTU010000470.1:0-2339 GCA_964575975.1 uncultured Desulfobacteraceae bacterium | reverse complement strand
CTTGTGCGTTATCCGGTCGAGCAGGGCGGCGGTCAGGCTGGCGTCGCCGAAGATCTGCGTCCAGTCCCCGAAACCCATGTTGGTGGTTATGCCGTTTTTGCACGCTTCTATCCCCGGGCCGATTGCCAGATGGGTCTTGCCGGCGCCGCTTCTGCCCACGAGGATGACATTGCGCGATTTCTTTACGTATTCGCATCCGGACAATTCTTTTATCAACCGCGCGTCCAGGTCCGGAGCCGCTCCGAAATCGAACGTCTCCAGAGGTTTGATCAAAGGAAATCTGGCTTCGGCAAGCCTTCTTCTATAGCCGTTCTCCTGCCGGGCCATGACCTCGACATCGGTCAGATTCAGCAAAAATTCGTCGTAGTCCAGCTTGTCCTGTCTGGCTCCGCGAACATGGCTTTCCAAATCCCGCTTCATGGCCGAGAGCTTCAGGGTCTTCAGGTTCTCCGCCAGCAAGGCCTTCATGCCGGCGTTCATAGGGCACCTCCTATCTGACGGTAAACGGACACGTCTGGAGGCGGCAGCGTTCGCCAGTTTTCCAGGGAACCGAAATCGGCCGCTTGGCCGTGCGCGCTTGCCAATATGTGCCTGACCGCGTCGCTTGAACCGGCGTTTGCTTCGAGAGCCTTTTCCGCGGCCGCTTCAATGTCTTTGGAGTCGTTGTCCTTGTACAGCATCAATACGGAGACGAAATCCTTTATCCCTTTCGTCTCCCCCTGCTTTTTTACAAACAGCTCCAAAAGCCTTTCCAGACAAGCCGGCCAGCTGCCGCGCCATTGCCGGATGGGGCGCGCCGAGTAAAAGGACTGGGGCCGCTGTCCGATCAACTCCAGATAATGGTCCGGATCGAGACGCCACTGGTTGTTGCCGAAAAGCCGCTCGTGGGAGGCGATCTTTTTGCCGTCGTGGAACACATCCACCCGGTCCACGCTCAAAACCACGCTGGCCCTGCAGTGCGCGTACCGGGTCGGCGTGGAATACCGGTTCTTGTCTACTACGATCGTCGCGTACTTGTCGATCTTGCCGTTCGCCGTCCGAAGATTGCCGAACGGCGAATCCGGCAACGCGATCAAATGTCTCTTTTCCTGCTCGTACAGCTCGTCCACAGTATGCTCCCTGCCCGCGATCCGACGCTCCCCGCAGGACAGGCAAGACGCCAAAAGCCGTTCGTTGAGTTGGTCGAGGCTTTCCGCTTCCGGAACGGGGACCATGTAATTGCGCCTTGCGTATCCCACGAGACCTTCCACGCCTCCTTTCTCGTGGCCCTGCCCGGCGTTGCAGAACACGGGTCTGAAATTGTAGTAGGCGCGGAACCTGTCGTACGATTCCTGAAGCTCCCGCTTTTTCCCCTTGAATATCTTCCGAACCGCCGAGGTCAGGTTGTCGTAGACAAGGACGGGAAAGACTCCCCCGAAGAAGGAAAACGCCCGTATGTGCGCGTCGAACAACGCCTGCTGGCGCTCGCAGGGATAGCAACGGACGAAATGCCTGCCCGAATATTTGGAGCGCATGCAAAAAAACTTCAACCGTTTCGCGTGCCCGGCGATAATCGCCAGGCATCCGCCCCAGTCCGCCTCGGCTTCGAAACCGGCTTCCGGATCGCAGGGAACGAATGCCCGTCGGCCGTTCAAACCCAATCGCATCCTGGCCTGGCGGACGTATCGGCGCACGGTGCTCTCGGCTCCCTTGAAACCGTGTTCCGTCCCGAGACGGTTGTAGATTCCGACCGCCGTATGCCGCTGCTTCCTCGGGCTTTCCCTGTCGCCTTCAAGCCATCCGTCGATGATGCCAAGGTAGGGTTCGAGAACGGGGAAAGGCTGGTTGTCCCTTTTTTTGTATACTTCGTATTCACCTCCGAGGATCTTTTTGATTGTGTTTTTTGAATGACCCGTTTCCCTGGCGATCTGTTTGACCTTTTTGCCGTAAACCCGAAAACTTGCCCTTATAAAATCGTATTGATCCACCTTCAGCATTCTCCTTTCCTCCGATAATGGTTTTATTGACGTCCTGCCGTCCCATTATCGAAGTTTTATCGAGGGGGGTCAATTTTCGGTTGTCGTTTTGCCCCTGAAGGGGTCAATTTTAGGTTAGCGAAACCACAATAAAAAAATCGCAACTGATCGCATTAATTTAGCCACGAAGGCCGAGACAAAGATCGTCCGGAATTCGTGGCTTTTTTTTTCGGAACGGTCAAATCCCTGGTATTTGAGCGCGAAATCTGGCGACGACGATGGCGAACCATTGGAAGCGATTTTTTCGGAGCTGAAGAAAAGGAATCGTACGGATGCGTAAACGGATACTGATAATAGACGGCCAGGGCGGCGGAATCGGCGCCA
>CAZNTU010000469.1:0-2392 GCA_964575975.1 uncultured Desulfobacteraceae bacterium | reverse complement strand
AACGACGTACCGGCCGTTTTCGAATCCGCAGCCGAAACGCGCCCCGGCCTTCCGTGCCAAATCGTCGGCCAGTCTCTTCAGGCAAAGAGAGACGGTTCGGGAAGCCAGATTCCTTATGTGCCAGCCCGGCGGAATCAAAAACCCGCTGCTGTTCGCGATCAGTTTCAAACGCCCGTATCGGAGGCCGTGCCCCCATCCGATCCATTTGTCCCTGGCGCCGCCTTTCAGGGCCGCGGGCGAGAAGCCGAGCAGGGAGACCCATTGATCGTCCACGCAGCCGACGTACCACAGCGTCTGGCCCATTTTGGGAACGAACCCCGGATAATGGTGTCTTTGCATCAGTTCGCGGAACCCGCCTTCCTCCGTCTTCAATACCGGCCGGACGACAATTTTGTTCAAGCACACGAATTTTACCTCGTATTCAATGGTCCGGAAACAGAATACACTAAAAATGGCCGATTTATCAGAAATTTCGATAAGGTATTAATATAATAGGATATATAGCATTGAACGAATTAGCCCTGCAAGTCGCGCAACTTCACTTGACATAAACGATTTCCTTTTCGATCAGGCCCCTGAACCTCCGACTCAAACGGGATCCTATCTTATTCGCCAAAACCGATAAAAAAAACGGCTTGACTAAAAATTCTTCTCCTTGACCCGACCTTACCCATGTTCGGAACGAAGGGTATGAAAAACGGGATTGGAGAAAGGCCGAATGTAAGCACGTTCGGAACGAACATCATCATCACGGAACGAACATCCCATCACGTCGTCCCCCATTACGAGCCCGGATCGGTCTCGATTTTTCTCCCCGCGTCCGGCGTCGAAGCCGGAATCCGGGCGGCCATGCTCGTGCCCGGCTTTCCCGCCCGTTTGAAAATCTCCGAAAACGAAAGCCGAAGCAAATCCTCCTCCGCCGACGGCTTTTCGGGCTCGTCGGGGGCGGCGGCGACGTCGGTTTCTGACGCGGACTTCTCCCGCAGAAACAGGACCGCCGCCGCGATATGCGCGCAAACGCCCGACGCGTTGCAGGCGCGGTGCGCCTCGGCCGGAGTTCCCTTTTGGAATGCCGCGGTCCCGCCATCGACGATCAGGCTTCCCGATTCGCCGGAGTCCTCACGGACACCGGCCTTGCCCGCGTCCGCCGGCTTGCGTGCCCGGCGAAGACCAGGCCGACGCCGGCGAGATCGGCCGGGGCGTCTTCGTCGCATGCTCGCCAGGGTCTCGCGTTAGGAGACCGCCCGGCCGATGTTCGCGCGGCCGCCCGGTTGGACGGTCGTCGGGAGGTGGACCGGGCCGTCGGCCCGGTCGCTCGAATCGACCGCCCCGCAGTCGAACGCGACGAACCGCGCGGTCGCGCCGAGAAGGCCGGCGAGGATTCCCGCCACGACGGCGGAAAAAATCGCCGACGTCGCTATGGAGCCGCTCCGGTCGATTCACGAAATCGCGTCCCGGCGCAGTCGTTGCTCGACGCGGCTGTTGAAGTAAAGACGCTCCGCGATTGATTGCCCGCGTTGCGTGTCGAAGTTTCGGAGGTTGTCCCGGATTGTCCGTTTCCAGTCGAAATTCCGGATTGGTGTTTCCCGAACGGTATTCGTCCAACTTCGAAAAAATCCGATCAATTCGTTCCTCCAGATGAAGCCTGTCGGTATCCTCGCCGTACTCTTCTCGGGTGTCCCCTCGGCGACGGCGACAAGCGAGTCGGCGCGGTTGCGGCGCTCGTCTTTCCATACCTGAACGGTATTCGACTTCCACGTTCCCGAAGACGCCTTCGATTCGCTCCACGTGATCGATATTGATGCCGCTCCACGGCACGCCGCCCCGGACCATGGGGTTGAGCGGCTGGTTGTCCGGAAGAATCAGGTTTCGCTCGCTGCCGTAAATCCCGCGGATACTGATGCTCGCACCCACTCTGAACGACGAGGAGTTGCGCAATGCCCCCGACATCCATGCAATCCAGAATCGTGAGCGTCTGCTTTGCGCGGACAACGAGAGATTCGACGAGATCGGCATACTTTCGGTGGGCGTCCATTATCAACTCTTCGCGTTTCAGGCGCGCCGTTTCGTCCCTGGACGTCGAGCGTTTCAGCTTTCTTGCGGCATTGAAGGCCTTCCTGACCTTTTTAAAAAGGTGTCCGTACTGTCGCCAGTCCGCTATGCCGAGCTGGAAGCACAGTCCTCCGATTAAAAAGATTGTCTTTCGAATAGCGTCCAGAAGAAGGTTGGCGTCCGTCGGAAAATGTACGTCGGTTTCGACCGCGAAGGAGTCGCACCGGCCCTTCAACTTCAAATCGGCGCCTTTGCCGAGAAGCCGGTGCCCCGCTTCGACGACCGCGACGTTTATCCGGTCGAGAATTTCGGGGGTGAACAACCCGATGTTGTCCTTCAA
>CAZNTU010000468.1:0-2407 GCA_964575975.1 uncultured Desulfobacteraceae bacterium | reverse complement strand
CGAACATGGCGCATCGACACCCCCCTAGCCCCCCTCAAGGGGGGAATTGCGACCCCTGGCCCCCCCTCAAGGGGGGAATTGCGACCCGACCGCACAAGGTCGAAATATTTCAATGGGTTGCGGCTTATGTTTACGATGTCAAGCTAAAAACTACAACCTGACACCTAACGGCTAACAAAAACGATTTTCACCACCGCAGGTGCGAGCCATGACTGACGAAATTGCGAAAAAACGAGCGGAACGTCTTAGAGAAGAGCTTCACCGACACAACTACCGGTACTACGTGCTGGACGATCCCGAGGTTTCCGACGCCGAATACGACCGTTTGATGCAGGAGCTGGCCGAACTCGAGAGGGAAAATCCGGATTTGGCCGACCCGTCCTCCCCCACGGCCAGGGTCGGGGCGGCCCCTCTGGAAAAATTCGAGACGGCCGTCCATACGATTCCCATGCTGAGTATAGACAACGGTTTTTCCGACGGGGAGATCATGGATTTCGACAACAGGGTGAGGCGTCAGCTGAGAACCGGCGAAAAGGTTCTTTACACGGCGGAGCCCAAGCTTGACGGGCTTGCGGTGGAACTGGTGTACGAAAACGGCGTTCTTGCCGCCGCGTTGACCCGGGGCGACGGGGTGAACGGCGAAGTAGTCACCGGAAACGTCCGGACCATCGGAAGCGTTCCGCTGGTGTTGATCCGACCGGGCGACAAACCCGTGCCATCCCGATTGGAAGCGCGCGGCGAGGTGTATCTGCCCAAAAAGGCGTTTGAAAGACTGAACGACACGAGGCTCGAAAGTGGCGAGCCGGCCTTCGCCAATCCAAGAAACGCCGCCGCCGGTTCCCTTCGCCAACTGGACTCCCGAATCACCGCGCGGCGTCCTCTGGAAATTTTTTTCTACGGATTGGGGAGCTGCGACGGCATCGAGCCCCAATCCCACTGGGAAGCCTTGTCTTTGCTGAAAGAGATGGGACTTAGGATCAATCCTATTGTCAGGCACGGCATCGATATCGGAGAGGCAATCGCTTTCTATCGCGAACTCGAACGGACGCGGCACGACTTGGAATACGACATCGACGGCCTCGTGATCAAAGTCGACAGTCTGGAGTTTCAACGAAGGCTGGGAACCACCTCCAGAAGTCCTCGCTGGGCTATCGCGTACAAGTTCAAGGCCGTTCGGGAAACCACGCGAATTATAGACATCCTAGTCCAGGTGGGACGCACCGGGACGCTCACGCCCGTGGCGCGCCTCGAACCCGTCAATATCGGCGGGGCCATAGTGAGCCGCGCGACTCTCCACAACGAGGACGAAATCAAACGAAAGGACATTCGAATCGGGGATGTCGTCTTTGTCGAACGAGCCGGAGACGTGATCCCTAAAGTCGTGAAGGTTGTGGAAACGAGCCGCTCGGGAGACGAAAAGGTTTTCCAAATGCCCGACAGGTGCCCTGTTTGCGGAAGCCAGGCGGTCCGGGAGGAAAACGAGGCGGCCAAACGTTGCGTAAACGCCGCGTGCCCTGCACAGCTGAAGGAAAACATCCGCCATTTCGCCTCCAAAAGGGCCTTCGACATCGACGGTCTCGGACAGAAACTCGTGGATCAATTGGTGGATAAAAACCTTGTTTCATCCTACGCCGACCTTTTCGTCCTCAAGCGCGAAACGCTGCAAGGACTGGAAAGGATGGGCGAAAAATCCGCCCAAAACATCGTGGACGCTATCTCGGCCTGCAAGAGAATATCCTTTTCCCGTTTTTTGTACGGACTGGGAATTCGCCATGTGGGAGAACACGTGGCAAGGCTCCTGGCGGACCGGTACGGGAATCTCGATACGTCGATGAAAGCTTCGGCCAAGGAACTGGAATCCGTGGAAGGAATCGGGCCCATAGTCGCGAAAAGCGTCGCGGATTTTTTCAACAGGGAGGAAAACCGGAAAACGGTGAATCTCCTTTTGGAGAGAGGCGTAGAGATCCAGTTCGGAACTGCGGAAAAATCGCCCGAAGCGTCGGAACTGGCCGGCAAAACGTTCGTTTTGACGGGCGCCTTGGAGAGCATGACCAGAGACGAGGCGAAAGGCTTGATCGAAAATGCGGGCGGAAAGGTATCGGGTTCCGTCAGCGGAAAAACCGACTACGTGCTGGTCGGAGACAAACCGGGTTCGAAACTCGACAAGGCCCGCAAATTGGGCGTCAAAATCATAGACGAGGATACCTTTAAAATAATAACGGGCGCGAAGCAGGACGAGTGCCTATAGTGCCTGTTGTGGACGAACAAGAATTCCAGGGAGGTGGCGAATGTCGGAAAAGGTCAGAGCGCATGCAATCGTCAAAGGAAGAGTGCAAGGCGTATTCTTTAGAATGGAAACCCGCAAGGAGGCCGAAAGGCGCCGCGTGGTCGGATGGGTGAGGAACAG
>CAZNTU010000467.1:0-2418 GCA_964575975.1 uncultured Desulfobacteraceae bacterium | reverse complement strand
CCCGGTCCGATGAAATTGGGATCGACGAAGTAAAAGTCTCGACAGCCTTTTCGCATCAGGGATTCGATTTCGGCGACGACGTTTTCGGGGCTGCGTCCGCGCCACAAAGGCCCGCAGTTGTAAAAGGGAGGGACCAGGCAGAAACTGCAATGATTGTAGCACCCCCTGCTGGCGAGCACGCAGGCGGGTTCGGGAATTTTCGGCGGTCGTTCCGGAAAGGCGAAGCCGTCGAGGTTTTTCTCCGGCTTTCGATGCACGCGAGACGCCGCATACGAATCCGTCGCCAGACCGTCGATGCCGCGCCAATCTCCGCCGACAGAAAGCGCCTCGCCCAGTTCGCGCAAAGTTGTTTCGCATTCGCCCGCCGCCACGGAATCGACTAGGCCGGTTCGAATAATATCGGCCGCGGCAAGAGAGGGGTAGAATCCGAATAGGTTGATATGGCCCTGAAAACGGTCGCGGCGAAGCTCCTCCAGAAATTCGAACAACCGCCCGGTATGCTCCCAAAAATAAACCGCGTTGACGCTCAGCAGGGACGGCGCCTGCTCCAGCACGAAACTGCGGGTCCGTTCGAAATTCCATCCGGCGCCTGCGGCGTCGCAATAGACGACATCTTGACCGGACTCCCGAAGCGCCGATGCGGCGTACCCCCCCATGAGACACGACCACAAGGGCGTGTTGGCGATGTCGTTGAAATGTTCCCGGGAACCGATTCGGGGATGTTCCAAAACTAGAACCTTCATTGCGCCTCCTCTTCGTTTCCGACGCTTGCGTCTCCCGTGCCCGGCCCTAGCCGCGAAAATATTCCCGCCGTCTGGCAGAGCACGTCCAGTTCGTGCAAACGTTTGACGGTTTCCGGCGGATTCCAATAAACCGGATAAAGCAGGTCCGTATCCGCCGGGAGTTGCTTGTCGCGGATCAAACGGCGTGCGAGCGGGGCTTCGGGATACAGGCGGACAGGATTGAGAATCACGGCCCCCAGGTTTCCCGCCGGAGCATGGATTTCCAGCAACCGTTCGAGGAACTTGCGGCCTTCGTCGAAATCCTGGTCGCTCTCTCCTGGAAGGTTCGCCATGAAATGGCACATAGTCAGCATGCCCGCTTCGACCGTGACGCGAGCCGCTTCCAAAAGGTTTTCCTGCGCCATGCGTTTGTTGAGAAGCCCCAGGCCGTAGCGGCTCAACCCGTCTCCGGAAAAATAGACGGCCGCCAGACCGGCGGACTGGGCAAGCTCCAGCTGCCGCAGACTCAGGCTGTCTTCCCGGAAAAAACCGGTCCATCCCACTTTGAGCCCTCGTCGAAGAATTTCCCGGCAGACGCTTTCGAAATGATCGGACGGCCGGTTCAAAACGCCGTCGGTGAAGTGAAACATGGCCACGCCGTGATCCCGGTGCAGCATCTCCATTTCGTCCACGACCGCCGAAGGAGGTCGCAAGCGCATGCGGCAGCCTCCCAGCCCGGGATACACGCAATAGGCGCAAGACAAATCGCAGCCTCGTTTTCCTTCGATTCCGACCGCCGCCACGTAGCGATTTCCTTCCAGATAGTCGGATGGAGGAAACAGCTCCGTGTCGAAAGGGGGCAGTTTTTCCAACGACAAGCCATTTTGAACGGCATTGTGCCGTACGACGCCGTTTTTTCGATAGACGAGGCCGGGCACGGAATCCGGGAGCGTTTCCCCTAAAAGTCGCGTAAAGCCGCCCTCCCCCTCTCCCGCCATTCCCGCGTCGATTTGGGGGGCTTCCGTCATGAGACGACGCGCAAACAGTGAAAAGGCGGGTCCGCCGGCGAGAATTCTCGCTTGGGGACAGCGACTTCGAACCAGACGAACGGCGGCGATCAACGACGGGAGATAGGACGCTTGGTGGCCGGCCAACGGATCGATGTTTCTAAACGAAAGGGCGACCACGTCGGGTCGAATCTCCCGCAATCGCCGGTCCAGCAGAGGCCATGGGTCCGGCGGAAGGTTCATGTCAAGGCCGAAGCGTTCCATGCTTTCAGGAACGCAACTACCCAGTCGCGCAAGTCCGGCGGGGTATACCCGCTCTCCGGCGCCGTAGTGGGAAGTGGGCGTCTGCAGGAGCAAAATCCTTCTCCGAGATTTTTTTGCCATTTTTTGTTTTTCACCTCGCTTGATCGAATCTTTCCCGTCATTAAAAAAAATTACTCTATAAGCAGCAATCCGACGTATGTCGCATACGCGTCCTTCTCCCGAACCGGTTCTAGTAACAGACCGGCTTTTCGCGCGGTGGCGTACACGTCGATGCCCGAGGCTTCCATGGACGGCCGGGCTTTCGACGGAAAGCGGCAGGGGCCGTCCTCGGGGCAGCCGTCGCAAACCGGGCAGGGACCGGCGCCGAACGCGAGGGCCTTGTGGTAGCCCGCCAGAAACGCCTCTTTTTCCAGGTTCAGCAATTT
>CAZNTU010000466.1:0-2440 GCA_964575975.1 uncultured Desulfobacteraceae bacterium | reverse complement strand
TCTTCGGTCTGTTGCTCGAATGCCTCCTTCTCGCCCTCCAGGCGCGCGATTTCGGCCCGGCAATCCTCGATCCGGCGAAGATATTCCGGAAGCAGCTTGAGCACCAGTTTGTGTGCGAACGGGTCGAAGAGTTCGCTCTTTTTGGTTTCCTTGTCCTCGATCACGTCCCGGATCAGATCGATCCAGCCGTCCACGAGTTCCTCGAAACCCCGTTCGGCGACGGTCCTGACTTCGTCTCCGGCGACGTCCCACCAGGTCGCGAGCACGCCGGCCGTTTTGAAACGATCCAGAATGCCCAGCGGGAGCAGGGCTTCCCGGAAGGACGCCATGAACTCTTCCCTCATTTTCATGGGGTCCCAGGTTTCCGGCAACGCTCCGAAACGCGGGGAATGCCTGTCCCACCATTGACGATAGGCTTCGAGCATGGCCGTTTCCCTCGCTTTCATGCCCGGGTCCGCCGCGACGGCCTCGCGCAGAGCGCCGTTGCCGCGAGCCTCCGGGGCGAAATCGAAATACCCGTCGTCGCGATGGACGAAAATATGTCCCGTATCGAATCCGTGAGCGTCGAACAGGGGACGAAGCCCCTCCACTTCGGCTTTGGGAACGCCTCCGGTCAGGTGGGCGCGCACGTCCTGGGGTTCGGGCGGAGGAGAATTGTCGGCGTACCTGCGGATGTTCAGATTGAAATCCTCGGCGGCGACTTGCTCCGTCGTCACGACTGCGGAATAAGCCGGGGACGGCTTCGTATTTTTGAAAGGTCTCGACGATCTTTTCGACGTGCTCCGCTCGCAGGAAATTTTGGGCTCGGCCCTCCTCGTAATCCCGGTCGGCGTTGACGAACAGAATTTTGCCCCGGCGCTCGGGCGGCTTGTCGCCTTCCCGTCGCATGACCATGATGCCGGCGGGAATGCCGGTGCCGAAAAAAAGGTTGGACCCCAGCCCGACGATCGCCTCGATGTGGTCCTTCTCCACCAGCTTTCTTCGGATTTCGTATTCGCCGCTTCCCCGGAAAAGGACTCCGTGGGGCATGACCGTGGCCATGATCCCGCCGGGCCGAAGCGACGCCAGCATGTGCAGGGCGAACAGAAAATCGGCCTTCTTTTTCTCGGGCGGAAATCCGTAGGACGAAAACCGCTCCTGGCGGCCGAGCCGTTTCTTTTCGTAGGGCATGCTGAAGGGCGGATTGGAAAGAATGCGGTCGAATCGCATCAGCTCGCCGCCCTCTACGTGCTGGGGAGACACGAGGGTGTCGTCGTTTGCTATGAAAGCCAACCTAAAAACGCCGTGCAGGATCAGGTTCATCTTGCAGATCGCCCAGGCCGATCCCTCGTTGTCCTGCCCGTAAAGGGAAAGGTTGTCGGGATTGCCTCCGTGTTGGCCCACATGCTGCCGCGCATAGATGAGCATGCCTCCGGAACCGCAGCAAGGGTCGTAAACCCGCTGCCCCTCTTTCGGATCGACAAGGCGCACCATGAGCCGGACGACCTCGCGGGGGGTATAGAACTCGCCGCCCTTCTTGCCCGCCGATTCCGCGAACATGTAAACCAGATATTCGTAGGCCGAGCCGAGCAGGTCCCGGTGCTCGAAATCCTCGTTGCGCATGCGGTGCTTGCGAAAATGGGTGATCAGCTGCCTCAGCCTGGCGTCCGAAATCGGACTTTTGCCGATCGGCCGCGTAAAATTGATCTGCTCCAGAACGCCCGTCAGCACCGGGTTGCTGTAGGAAAGGGCCTCCAAGGCCTTGTTCAGCGTATCGCCGATATTTTGATGCGCGGTCTCGTCGATAGTCCGAAACCGGGCCCGGTGAGGCACGTAAAGATTCTCGTACTGGTAGGGTCCTCGGCCAGCTCCTCGGCTTCCTTTTCCGTCGCGCCTCTCGAGATCTCCTCATGGACGACCCGCTCCCGCTCCTCCTCGAAAACGTCGGAACAGCGCTTCAAAAACAGCATTCCGAAGATAAAGTCCTTGTATTGGGAAGCGTCCATCTTGCCCCGCAGAATGTCCGCGGCCGCGTACAGATGTCGCTTGAGTTTCGGCAATGTCAACCGAGCCATGTTTTACTCTCCATGTTTTCGAATAAAAACCATGTCCTTTTATTTCTCCTCCGCATCGATTCGAGCCAGCCGGCGCGAATTACCGACGCGCTATCCTCGGAATTCCGATTCCGCTTTGTTGCGATCACTGGTCCAAGGAAGCCGAATCGAGAAACGAGAACGCTTCCGTATCTCGAACTATTCCTTCAAGCCATTCCCCGAGCTGGTGGGCGCTGGGCGGATTGTCCCGTTGTTCCGCGGCCAGCGCCATGGCTGCGTATTCCAAAGGCAGCGAAGATTGAAAGATTCCCGTGTTGTCGGTCGCCAACAAGGCGAAAGCGTTGGGATGACGATTCTCCGGTCCGCAACCGCGCCAATTGAAAAAAGGATGTTCCCTCAGACTTTCG
>CAZNTU010000465.1:0-2455 GCA_964575975.1 uncultured Desulfobacteraceae bacterium | reverse complement strand
TCCATTGTTCACCGGAGACACCCCCCTAGCCCCCCTCAAGGGGGGAATTGCGACCTCTGGCCCCCCTCGAGGGGGGAATTGCGACCCGACCGCACAAGGTCGAAATATTTGAATTGGTTGCGGCTTATGTTTACGATGTCAAGTTAACAACAACTTCAAAAGGGAGGACCCGCATGAAGCTTACCAGCAAGGCCTTCGAACACGAAGGCATGATTCCGAGCGTATACACTTGCGACGGGAAAAACATCAGCCCGCCGCTGACCGTTTCCGATGTTCCGCCGGAGGCGAAGAGCCTCGTCCTGCTCATGGACGACCCCGACGTGCCCAAGAAGCTTCGGAAAGACGGCATGTGGGACCATTGGGTGGTGTTCGACATGCCGGTCGACATAGGGGAAATCCCCGAAGGAATGGAACCGCCCGGCGTTCCGGGCAAGGGCACCGGCGGAAATACCGGCTACTACGGCCCGTGTCCGCCGGACCGGGAGCATCGCTATTTTTTCCGCCTCTACGCCCTGGACGACGAACTGGACCTTCCCGAAGGCTCGGACAAGAAGACCGTCGAAAACGCCTTGGCCGACCATGTAATCGAAAAGTGCGTTCTCATGGGACGCTACGAAAGACAATAAGACAAAGGGAGGTTGGCCATGCCAAAGGGCTTGTGGCGAATCGTCGTCTATGTGGTCGCGGTCCTGGCGCCGGTTCTTGTCGTTACGTTTTTCAGCCCCGGCGCTCTTCATCAAAGAGGCGTTTTATACGAAATCGCCAAGAACTTCGCCTTGGTCGGTTTCATGATACTGATGCTCCAACCCGTGCTGGCCGGACGCTTCAAATGGGTCGAGGAGAAGTTCGGGATGGACATCGTGATCCGGTTCCACAAGCACATGGCGGTTTTCGCGGTCTGTCTCCTGGTTTTGCATCCGGTGCTGCTGTCGGCGGGCGGCTCGGGGTGGAGACTGATCCTCGGAATCGATCTGCCTTGGTACATTTGGATCGGGAGGATCGCGCTGCTCCTGCTTTTGATCAACGCGGGGCTGAGCCTTTTCCAAACCCGGCTACGCATCAAGTTCGAAAAATGGCGCTTCTGGCACGACATTCTGGGCCCGAGCATATTGCTGTTCGCCTTCGTACACAGCTGGTACACGGGCCGAAACCTTCAAGATCCGCCTTTGGAATGGATTTGGCCGACAATCTTCCTCTCTGCGGCGACGATATTCGTCTACCATAGAATCGTACGTCCTGGAATACTGGGACGAAATCCCTACCGGGTCGTGGAAGTCAAGTCGGAGATCGAGGATGTATGGTCCGTCACCCTGATTCCGCCGAAAGGGACGGGGATGGTGTACGACTATGTTCCGGGGCAATTCCACTTCGTCACTTTCCACCGGGACAAGGATCTTCCCGAAGAGGAACACCACTGGACGATTTCCTCCAGTCCCACCGAACGCGGATTCATTACGTCCACGATCAAGGCGCTGGGGGACTTCACCTCCACCATGGGACGGACGAAACCCGGAGACACCGCCACCGTCCACGGACCTTTCGGCAGGTTCTCATACAGGTTCCACCCGGCCGAGAAAGACCTGGTGTTCATCGCCGGCGGTATCGGAGTCACCCCCCTTCGGAGCATGCTTCGCTACATGCGGGATACGAGGGAGGATCGGTCCGTTCTTTTTATCTACGCCAACCCCGACGAAAGCCGGATCGTTTTCAAAGACGAGCTGGAAAGCATCGCCCAGGGCGATTTTCCCAAGCTGGAACTGGTACACGTGCTGGAAAAGCCGGGGGAGCAATGGACCGGCGAACGGGGCTTGATCGACCGAGAAAAGATACAACGGCTCTGCAAGGGCAGGCTGGAAACGTCCGGTTTTTACGTCTGCGGTCCCCCGGGCCTGCTGGAGGCGATCATAGACAGCTTGAAGTCCCTGGGCGTGCCGGACGGAAGAATCCACTTGGAAATATTCGCCTTTTTGGATTAAAACTTTTTAGACAAAAACAGGGGGAATTAAAATGCGAAGAACCGCGCTGAATCGAACATCCATCGCCGTCGTTTCCGCAGTTCTGACGGTGGTCGTCGTTCTATCCTTTTTCCGTACGCTTCAGGCCGGCCCTTCCGAAGCCGCCGGGGATACTCCCGAAAGCAGAGGCCAGGCGGTTTTCGAGCAAAGTTGCTCCAAATGCCACCACGCGGATTCGAGAGACACCAAGATAGGTCCGGGACTCGAGGGCCTGTTCGACCGGGAAAACCTTCCGGTCAGCGGATCGCCCGTCTCCGAAGACTCGGTCGTACACCAGCTGTATGAACCCTACGAAAACATGCCCCGGTTGGGCGACGATCTTTCGAAAGAGCAGATTGGCGATTTGATCGCATACATGAAAACGATTTAAAGGCGCGCTTTTCCTTTTTCCGCTTTCCGCGCCGCCAAAGCGCGTGTCAGTTGGCGGGCGAATTCTTCCC
>CAZNTU010000464.1:0-2467 GCA_964575975.1 uncultured Desulfobacteraceae bacterium | reverse complement strand
GGATTGCCTGTTCTCCGCGTTGGTGACAAGCAGAAACCGGGATCGCGAAGCCCCCCGGCTATTCAAGGAATTGATCGGAAAGCCTGGCGTCGCGGCGATCCAGGTTGGCGGCAACGAGACGATCGGGCAGGGACTTTGCTGGTGGACGGTGGAAGGAGGACAAGAAGATGGTAGCTGATCTTGCGGATGAACGCGCAAGGTACGCGTGGGATCGAGTTTCGAATTGGACGCGGCCGGAGCAATCGGGCCAGTTGGCGAAGGGATTGCCGATGTCGATCAGAACGCTGGGATTGGCGCAGGGCATTGCCATGTTGGCCCGCAAATCCGGCGACGCGGCATCCCAGGAGCTTGCCGCCGATGTCTGCGGTTGGTTGCTCGAAAAAGCGCCTTGGCGTCCGCTCGGCGAAGGCCGCGCGAACGCGACGGAACTCGTCCAACGCATTGTGGAGTCCAGATGCGAGGAAGTTCGGGCTGCCGAGGAGGAGGCGATTCGGTTCGTGGAAGTGCTCAAGCTGTTCGGGGAGTTGAAAAATGGATAAACTGTCGCTGCCGCCGCTTCCGGAAATCCTTCGCGACGCCGTCGAAGAATCCCTCGGGAAGGGAAAGACGCTTTCCTCCGTGGCGAATCCGGGGCTGGTCTTCGAGCGTTACCCGCGATTGTGGAAGCATGATCGAATCGGTTGGAGCGTGGATGAAGGCCGCCGCGATTTCCTGATCGAGTTTGCGCGGGAGTATGCCGAATCGAAACGGTCGTGCGAGCTTCTGTTGAAGGCTCGCTTGGAATCGCTGAAAACTTTCGGTCGGCCGTTCGGCCCCGGTAGAGATTTCGTGGCACAGTGGCGTTTCGTGACGGGCATGGGAGGAGACCATCCGCTCGAGAATGGATTCGCGTTCCATCGTCTTTTCGGAGTGCCGTATTTGCCCGGTTCCGGGGTCAAGGGATTGGTCCGACGGACGGCACGGATATGCGGGATCGAGGAAAACGAGGAAAAACGCCTTTTTGGACCTTCCATCGAGCGCGCCGAACAGGGACAGGAGGAAGAAGGAGCCGGCGCGTTGATTTTCTTGGATGCGCTCCCCGTGGAATGGCCAAGCCTTGGTATCGACATCGTGAACAACCACCATCCTTTATGGACATCGTTCGTGGATGGCGATCGCCGCCGAGGACTTGGCGATTTGGAAAGAGCCAGCGCGGCGGGGATGGACGATCCCAACCCGGTGTTCTTCCTTGCCGTCGAGGACGGGTTGCGCTTTCGATTTTGGGTAAGCGCCAGGCCCGGAGCGGAGGCTTCGGAGCAGGATATCGACGACGCTTACGATTGGTTGGCCATCGGACTTGAATATCTCGGAGCGGGAGCAAAGACGGCGGTCGGTTACGGCCGATTTATTCCTTATGGGAAACAGTCCATGCAACAACGCGAAGAACCGCCGATTTCACCGCCGCCTTCGCCAAGGCCGAAATTGGCCAAGGGAGACCGCGTTTGGTTCGTCCTCGCAAACAGGAGCAAGCGGGGCAAATGGCAGGGACACCTTCGCGACTATCCCGATTCCTTCGGCACCTTGCTCGGAGAGCCTCCACCCGACGCCGAGGAGGGAAACGAATACGAGGTTATAGTCGGCGCCGCCGGAGATCTGACGAACCTAAATCTTCGCTGGCCGTAGCGTTCCCAATCTTATTGGGTGTATGAATACTGTGCGAGGATGCCACTCATGAATCAAACTTCAGATATTATGGGCTGGATTGAAGCGGTCATACAAGAAAAAAAGCGGTTCGGGGAACCAGAATCGCAAACCATTGACGATGCTGTTTCCACATGGAAACAGATCCACGACCACCCCGAATTGCCGACACTGAACGATCATACCCGCTTGCGAGTACTCGACGAGTACGGAAATATTCTGTTCCGTCGGTATTCGATCAGGGGAAGCGGGGAAGACTTGGATCTGGCACTGTCTTTATGGGAAAAAGCCCTGGCTCGGACTCCTTCCGATTCTCCGCTCCTGTCGGCGCGTTGGAACAATTTAGGGAAGGCCCTGAGGGAACGTTTTATTTTGAAAAGCGGTCGCCAGGACTTGGAAAAATCCGTTTACGCCTGTGGAAAGGCGGTCCAATTGTCTACCGGAGATTCTTCGGATCTGCCTGCGTATCTGTGCAATTTGGGCAATGCGCTCAGCGACCGCTACACGTTTGCAGGAGATTCGGCCGATTTGGATAACGCCATTGCGGCATACGAAAAAGCCGTTGCGTCGACGCCTTCGGATTCTCCGGATTTGCCTATGTTTCTCAACAATTTGTGCTATGGTATTACGGATCGGTATATATTTAAGGGAAACAGGACGGATTTGGAAAAGGCACTTGGTTTGAGCCGTAAAGCGGTTGAACGAACTCCCGAAAACCATCCCGACGCGCCGATATATCTTAGCGCTCTGGGCAAATGCCTGTATCGTTTGTATATGCTCGATGGAA
>CAZNTU010000463.1:0-2467 GCA_964575975.1 uncultured Desulfobacteraceae bacterium | reverse complement strand
CGGAGGTCCGTCCATGGAAAAGTTCACCGTGGTGAAGCGCTCCGCCATGTACTCGGCTTGTCGCTCGTTCAATACGCCGTTCGTGGCGATGAAGGTCTCCAATTCGATTCCGGTCCGGTCGGAGCATTCCTCGGCGTATTCCACGGACCTTTTCAGAAGCTCCCAGGCCATCGTGGGCTCCCCACCGCCGTGGAATCCCACCGCGAATTTGTCGCTTCCCAGAAGACCCGCGTTTTCCGCCACCAGATCGATGGCGGCTCTGGCCGTCTCCCAAGGCATGTCCAAGGATTTCTTTCCGGCTTCCGCGTAGCAATAGCGGCACCTGAGATTGCATCGGGATGTGAGAAAAAGGGTAGCCTCGTGGGGACGGAATTCGTAGTTGTCGGGAAACAGAGGCAATGTTTCGGGCGTTTCGGGCAGGACCCCCTGCTCCCGAAGCGTTCGCACGATTTCCAGTTCCGCCTCGCGGAGTCCCTTTTCCCCGTTTGCCAGGAACCGGGAGACCGCATCGACGGCCGCGCCGTTGACCACGGCCACGGTCCGCTGCAACGGCGCGTAAAGGTAATACCGGTTCTCCCCTCGCTTTAGAACGAAAACTTCCCTGTTCGCGGCCCCGCCCATGGTCAACCCTCGATGCTTTCGTAAAGGGTCGCATAGTAGGGCTTGGCAAGGAAACCCATCATCCCTACCTGAGCCACGAAACAAGCCACCTCCGCCTCCGGCAGGGGATTTCCGCCTTTCGCCGCCGCTCGCGCCGCCTCCTTGATCGTGCGCCTGCCGTCCAGCGCCTTTAATACGGCCGAGCCCGCCCCGTTGACTCCGCAAACGACAAGGTTCTCGCCTTTGCCTCGCCTCAATACCGCGATTCCGTTTTCCTCGGCCATGGATACGTCAGGAGAAAGACGAGGCCTGGCAGTCGGCGCGCCGCGGCATATCGCGGGTTCGCGGAAAAAGAGAAAATAGCCGGCGATACCGGCCGCCGCCAGAGATCCCGTTCCGATAAGAAATTCCCTGCGGTTCATGCCCGACAAAGATTCAGTGGAGCCTTTCCTTTGCATGCCCATTTTCCCAACCTCGCGATCCGGTGAAAAAATTCCGAGGATATCGAACCGACTTGCCCGCGAAATTCGACAGAAAAAAACGAAAGCGAATCCATTGCATGCTTCCTTATTTTATACCTCGTCCGTTGTCAAGAACTGGCGCAAAGAATCCTCACTCGAGGGACGCTTCGCTGAAGTCATGTTTCAGATCCTCCACGTGGACCCCCTCGTACATGCCGGGCAGGGTAACTTCCCTGACGATATTGTCCCTTGTTCCCCAATACCAGGCGACCGTGTACGTGAAGGGCACGACCGCCTGGTAGCGCTTGACCGTCGAAACCACGACGATCTTCTTGCCCGGCGGCACCTTGACGGGCACGGACCAGGATACTTCCTGCATGGTTGCGTTTGCGTAAGTCTTGCTCAACGCGGTATTCGCGGAAAACGCAAAGCTCGTCTTGGCACTTGCAACTCCCGGCAATCCCGCCAAGACTTCGCCCCCCACGTTGAACCCGAACGACTGCTGGAACGTCAGAGTCCTGGACGCGGTGATCGTCTTCGTGTCTTGATATACAACCGACTGTTCGACCGAAGTCCCGTTCGGTATCTCCTGACGCGCAAGCCCCTCCGGCGTCGCCTTGATCCTGGCGGCCTCGAGCGCGGCGAGGTCGTATTTGATGTCCTTGATGTAGCAAGGCGGATCGAAATAAAACGTCATACTGGCTACGGCGCGTGCAAGACTTTTGTGTCTCCTTTTGTTGACATATCCGCTGATGGTTCTCAATCCGCCGCTGTCCGGCTCGTTGACGTAAAAGCGACTACCGGACTTTCCCCCGAACCATCGGGATTCCGTTCCCCTGTCGGTGATAAATTTAAGCCGGCTTATATAATGCCCGCTGATCTCCCCTTCGACCCCGACGATAATTTCGCCCTCCGGGATCTTCCACGAGGTCCGCTGGATGGACCAGCGCGACAGCTCGTTTTCGGGCAGGCCGAGGTGAAAGAGTCCTTGATGGTCCCGTCCGTAGCAGAGACGGATCCCGTGGATGAAATCGCCGTACGCGACTTCCACCCCGGTTATTTGACCTTTGCCGACAATTTCTTCCGGATCCCGGAACTCCTCGCAACCTTCGTGGACCCATCCGGCATGCGTGAATTCCTTCGGACGATACGCTTCCCCGGCAGACTGGCCGGGAACGGTGGCAAAACAGCCAAGGACGAACCCGAAGGAAAACAGAACGGCAACAGCGACACGCGACATGATCGGACCTCCTTCTCTCTTGGATGGTACTGGTTATGAACTATCGCAAGTTATGTCAGAGAATATCCCTCGTGTCAATAAAAGCGGCGAACCAAGTCAGGGCAATCGCACGAAATATTGATGGACAGGGGCTTTCAGAAATGGTAACCTATTCTGATAAACTGTT
>CAZNTU010000462.1:0-2473 GCA_964575975.1 uncultured Desulfobacteraceae bacterium | reverse complement strand
TTCAGAACTCTTGACCTCTGGGAAAATAAAAATGACACCATGTATCCCCTGGAGGTCGTTAAAATACTAGATCATAGTAAATTTCCAAATCCGTTCCCGGATAGTTCGTTTTTGTCTCGTTAAGAACTTCGAACATGGCCGCGAGAGATCTGTTCGCCGCCGGCCGCGAGGCGTTGTGAACGCGGACGCGCAAAACCTTGTTCTCCGGATCCGGCAGGATATCGGCCTCCGAATTGAAAAGATCCAGCAACAGGCGTCTGGCTTCTGAACCGTCCACCGTCGAACTTTTCAGCAACTGCGCCATGGCGGTCTCCGCCCGATAGGCCACCATTTTTATCGTGTCGAGCAGTCGCTTTCTGCCGGAACTCAGCCCCCGGAACCTGTCCGCTTCCTCCAGATCGCCCATCGCGACGCGCTTCGGGATTTCCTTGATCTCCCTCTTTATGTCGTCGAGTTCCTTTTCGGTCTGTTCGATGGTTTCCAGCAGCTTCGATTTCTTTTCGATCCATTTTTTGTATTTTTCCGGATCGTCCTCGGTTTCCGGATGCATCGTCGTCGAGGCGAAAGCGGCTCTCTTGCAACGAAGCCGGTTCCTCAGCCTGTTCCTGGACCGGTCCATTTCCCTCCAGCGCGGATTCACCACCGGTTCGGTGTCGGGAAGATCCTCGACGCCGTATTCCGCAAGCGCGTCTATTCCGAAGTGCCGGCGCATGTACCGGAAAAAGTTTTCCTGACACCAACGGGTGAACATGAAGGCCGCGAGCAGGACGTGGTCCATTTCAAACGCGGTGCTTATCAGGCTGGTTTGGTGTCCGGATTCCGTCAGCTTGCGTATCTCGCGCATCCATATCGCGTCCTTGCCGGAACCGACAAGGGAGCCCCTTTCGGCGAGACGCATCGAAACGGTCTCCCCGTTCGGCATGGCCACTTCGCGCTCGACGAACAGCTCCTCCGGCCAGGGATCGCCCGGAAACTTGTGATAGGTGACGCAGGCGATCCGACTCTCCCTCCACATTCTCCCGAAAAAGGCGGGACTGTAGCCTTCGCGGTCGAAGACGATCAGGAACCTGCAGGCGTACCGGTTTTCCTCGAGCAGCTCCTCGGACGGCTGGTTCGGAACGTCCTTGACCAGTCTCGGCACTATGTCGTATTCCAAGGTCTTCAGCAGTCCGGGATCGACCGGTTTTTCGACGACGAAAAACGGCCGGCCCAGCGCGTCGTTGACCCAATAGTCCGTGGTCGCCCTGAGGCACAGTCGCTGGCGGGCGACGTACCTTCGCGGCAGTTCGGTCGATTTTCCGTTGTAGACTCTCACGTGCCCGTCCACCAAAAGGACTCCGACGTCGTCGGACTCCTGCAGCATCCATTTTCCGCACAAATGCGCCGCCCATTTTTCGGCCGCGCGGTCGGCTCCGATATCGTCCATTTTCATCCTGAGGCATCGCGCCTCGGGAATTCGGTCCAGACCCAGGATCTTGCCGAATTCGCCAGGCGGGCTTCCCCGCAGGTCCTCGACCGTCTTTATTCGGCACAGACTCGCGAACGCGAGCGTCAGCAGAATGTGAAAAACAGTGTAGTAACCCTTCACCGAGCCCAAAAACGTCGATACTCCGTCCAGAAGGCCGTTCGATAAAAGGGCGGGCAGGGCGCAGAGAACTCCGGCTCGGGGTACGTCCAGACAGGCTTCGAATCGGGTTTCGGCACCATCCAGGCCCCCCAGCGACGCGGCGACTCTATCCGCGGCCCGAATGCACGCGGTGCCCATTTCGACGGCTGCCCCGGCGTCCGCAAGGCTGCGCGACGATTTGTCGGAACCGACGCCGGCTTCGCCGGAAACGGCCTTCTCGCCTTCGACAAGGCGACCGTCGTTTATCGCCTTGCGCAACGTGTCCTTGGGGATCTCGAGTTCCTCGGCCGCCTCCCGGCGAGTCGAGCCCCGGTCGAGCAGCCTCTGCGCCCGCTCGAGCCTCTCTTCGGTCAGGACGGTTCCCCTCCGTCCGCCCTCCCGTTTTTGGTAAAAAGCGTCTATTCCTCCGCTGCGGTATTTCTTCAAAGCTCTGTTCACGCTGCTTTTGGAGACTCCGAACGTTTTGACAACGTCCCGATGGCGGCAAATTCCATTGCTGATCAGCTGCGCCGCGACCACCTTGAACATCCGGTCGTCGCCTTCGGGGTGTTCGTAGATCTGATGCAATCCCAGATAATAGATCCAGCGGCCGTTCCGTTTGGCAAAGGCGGCCTTGTCGCCGAGCGGCGTCGCGTCGGCGGGGAGCATGGGTAGAGTCAATTGCGGCATGGAGCCTCCCTTGTTTTTTTGCCTTCACAAGCAATCCCGGTTACAAAACGAAATCCGAAACCATGGTGCCGTTTTTATTTTCCATTGGCAAGTAAAAATCAAATCGGGACGGAAATTTTCCGGTGCCGAATACACAAGATGCATGGCGCTTATTTGCTACTTGGAATTCTTTTAGGA
>CAZNTU010000461.1:0-2474 GCA_964575975.1 uncultured Desulfobacteraceae bacterium | reverse complement strand
ACTGGGAAAGGAATACGGCGTCATCGGCGCGGCGATCGAAAGGCCCGACGAGGTCACGATCTTCAACCCGCTCCCGGCCCGAACCCTCGAAGTGGGCGACGCGATCGTCGTTTCGGGCAAACGGGACGACCCGAAGCGAACGCGCGACATACCGCGGCGTCTCGCCGCATCCGCTTTCGCCGGTCTCAGGCCGCCTTCAGCGGAGCCAAATCCTCGCTTGTCACGCACGGAGCATCCAAGGATTTCAATACTCGATTGAGATCGGCGGCCGAGATCTTGGTCGGAGCGGTCATCTCGACTCCGATGGCGCGCCCGTCCGGTCCGAAATCGACGATTATGCCCGGTTCGGCTTGCGCCGTTCGAACGCTTGTGTCTCCGGGTTTTCTCGGCAAATACAGGTATGCCGCGATCGGGCGACCATTTCTGTAGGTTACCTCCAAATAAGGATTTTTCATTTCATTTCTCCCAAACCGGATAAGCGGTAATCACCACGAGCAACTCGGCCGTCGCGTACGGCTCGACGACGACCTCCCATGCTCGCTTTTCATGCCGAGTTTCGATCGTCCATCTTCCCTCGACGAAATCCGTACGATACGATTTGGCGCTCTGAAGCATCCTCCTTAAATCAAGCTCGTTGAACATCCGGTCCTGCATGCGCTTGAACAAGTGCGAAGTAAACTCCAACTCCCATTCCCACCATTTTGGCCACGACCGTTTTTTCACCCTTATCCCTCTCTATGGAATGCGGCGATCGCAATTGCAAACATCTGTTGCGCGTCAAGTTCAGGGGGCGCATATTTTTGATCGACAATATATCTCTAACATTAATTCTCTGGCAACCGGAAAGCAAAAAAATTGGACCTGGGCGTTCGGGGCTCCGGCTCGAGTCCGCAAACTCGATGTTCCACTGCCGAGCCCCCGTCCGTCCTACAGGTCCTATTATTCCCCGTTTGCTTGCAGGGGTCTCGCGCCGCCAGCGAACCTGGCCGCGAAATCCGAAACGCGATCGTCGACCCCCAACGGCGCATTTTGAAAATCTTTCGCCTATTCCTAAAAACGTATTGAAATTTCCCGTTCCTCGTGTTAGAGGATTTCCTCAAGTACGTAGAAGATCCAATAAGTAAAAAAAGATCGGCGGAACGGATTCCGAGTTTTCGCAAAAAGTTCAATGAAAATAGGAAGATACGGCTTCAATGGCCGTCCGATAGAGCCTTTTCAGGGCTTGTCGCGGAATCGAACGGAACCTTGCCGGAAAAGTCCGAAAAAATCCGACGCCGATTTTCGAGTACGTTTCGCGTAGCTGAAACGGAATCGTTTCAAGTGAATTGTTCCAAGACCCTTTATTTCTCGAACCGGGATCGACACGGCATCGGGCGGGAGCGCGAAAAAAGACCCGCTCTTGCGAAACATGCAACGGACGGCTTGACCTTGGGAAACGCAATGGACCCGACATCGAAAACGACCGCTTCGAAAAATCGTCCCTCTCTTGTCCGAAACAACGAGAGAGAAAGAACAAGCCTCCTTCCGCCCCTTTTCGATTTCGATCCCGCCGATATCGAAACTCCCCGAACTGATCGCACGGAAACCCTCGCCGAGGGGCTTGGCAAAATCCCGCAAAAACACGTCCCGACGGACGCGGAACGACCATTCGACAAACCGGCCTGTCGCAGGCGCGATCTCGGGCAAGTCGATCCCAAGTCCTCGGGAAGCCCGGAAACCCGCTTCGGCCTTGCCGGAATACGAATGCGACGATTCGAGCGAAAAACGCGGAATCTTTGCGGAAATCCGGATCGCATCGAAGAACCGGAAAGCACGTTCGGGGATCGGGGGGCGTTTGAAAACTGCATTCGGCATATCCGAAATCGAAAACAAACACCCGAACGCAGGAAAGACAGAGGAAAGACGGGAGGTCTAAAAATTCGAAAACGGTTTTATAGACTGTTTACGGATCGAAGCATTCCCGACAGTTCCGGAGGGACAGTCGACCGCCATAAAATCATCGTTGGAAAAAACCGGACTCCTGAAATTCTTCAATGCGGTACCGAGACAACGGTTCGATGAACACAATTTTTTTTACGGCATATGCCGCGCACGCGAATTGCCGGGAGAATGAAAACGAAGCCGAATCCCGAATCGGTCGGAAAGGAACGAAAAACCTTGGTAAAGTTCGGCGAAAAGCCATGTTCGCGTAAGACACCGTTAAGACTTGACCGAGCCAAGGCTTTGCGAAACCGCCGCGTTGATCGAGGTGGAAACCGAATGGAAGCCGCCGGAAAAAAAGCGGAAGACTGAACCCGAGATTGTCGGCGTCAGTGTAGGTCTCGACGAATCGAGTCTCCAAAGGCAACCGAGAAAAGCGGGTGCGAAACGGGACCGGAAAAGAAAACTCTGGATTGCAGAAAGGAAGTGGCTTTTAACTTGGGACTGCAAGACCGGATAGAGATCCTCGACGTCGGCGGAGAACAGGGGGCTTG
>CAZNTU010000460.1:0-2479 GCA_964575975.1 uncultured Desulfobacteraceae bacterium | reverse complement strand
GGATCGAACATGCCGTACCGACACCCCCCTAGCCCCCCTCAAGGGGGGAATTGCAACCCGACCCCTGATCCCCCTCAAGGGGGGGAATTGCAACCCGACCCCTGATCCCCCTCAAGGGGGGAATTGCGGACCAACCGCACAAGGTCCAAATCTTCCAACAACGGTTCCATGGAAATGATACGGGTCGTCGCCTTGATTTCGCGCAAGCGTTCCATTCGCGGAAGCCCGTGCTTTTTGTTTTCCGCGGTTAACCCTATCCACAGATTGTCGGGTACCGGCTTGTCCCCGAAAAATTCGGCCATCCTTTCGGCGCGTTTCGTCAGCGCCTGAAACGTATGCCGGCCGGCCGTTTTTATCGCGGACCCGACCTTCAGGATATGCTCGTCGGGAACGGCTTCGTGAAAAAGGTCGCTCATGGAGTTCACGAAATACATGCCCGGTTTTTTTTCTGTCAAGCGGTTCGTTCAGCCTGTCGGGCCGAAGCGCAAGTCGGAAGCCGTTTTCGTAGCCCTTTTGACTCATGGCTTTCAACCGGCGGGACATTGTTTCGGCGTAGCAGTTCTCGCAACCAGGGGATGTTTTCGTGCAGCCGGTCGTCGGGGTCCAGCCGAGTTCGGTCCATTCTATCGATGTCTGCGTGGTCGTTGCGTTGCTTTCTTTCTCTTCCTTCCCCGACAATATCCACGATTTCTTTCGTCGTAGCTTCGGCCTTGATGGACGGCACGTCCGGCGGAGAAGAAACATCTCTTTCACCAAGGCGTCGTGCTTCTTTTTGCAAAGGACGATTCCGACGGTAGGTTTTTCGTCCGCCAGTTTCGCGAATCGGTCGAAATAGTTGACGCACATCTGCATCTGTCCGAGGTCCGCGTGGGCGATGCCGATCTTGTCGATCGGCACGTAGCAGCGCAACAGGCGGTTGTAGAACACCAGACCCACGAAGAAGTGCTCCTCGTCGAAGGTGAAGCGCTTTTGCCGGGCTTCGAAGAGAAAGCCCTTGCCCGGTTCGAGCAGGAAGTTTTCGCTCGACAATGCGGCGGCCGATCTCGAAGTTGGGAGCTTAAAACCGAGCCCGCTTGTCGATATCGACGAGGGGTCGCCCCGACGTGCGCTTTAAACCTTTTGGTGAAGGCGACGAGTGAGGCCCCATGGCGAAAGTCCATGCTCTCATGCTTGGAAGGAAAGCGACTCTTAAGCCGACGGTTTCTTTCTATATCGGATTTTTTGCGAATCGACTACAATGGACGCGAACTTCCAGGTTTCGACCGGATAGATATCGAGAAGGCGTTGCAATGCGTTTCGAGTCTGCGCAAAGCCAGTCGGATAAATGTTCAGGCGTACGACGCCGTAGCCGGGAATATCCTCTATGGCAAGAGGATTTTGGAAATCGTCGTCGAAAGTGACAATGACCATTTTGTTCGTTTGGCAGAAGATGAAAATTTCATCGTCGCTCATTCGTTCCATGCCGAGGGTTCTGGTCGATGTCACATCCGCTTTGTCTCCAAGGATATTCCGGAGCCAAAATTCGATTTTCCCATGGATGTTTTGATCCAAAAGAACGCGAATCATGCGGAAGCCCCGTAGCTGAGGCGAGTATCGTCTATTAATTCTATCGCGTAGGCGACGGCGGCCTCGATGTCCTCGCGGGACAATTCCGGGAAGTTCCGGAGAATATCGGCTATGGTGTCCCCCCCCGCAAAAGAACCTAAAATGGTTCGTACGGGAATGCGAGTTCCGCGGATTACGGGTTTGCCGTGGCAAATTTTGGGGTCCACTTCGATACGGTTTGTCATTTTTGCCTCTTCTTTACATTTGATCGTTAGCGCGATGGAAAGTCTTTCAAAGCGGTACATTGTATCGGTAAATTAATTAGAAGCTTTTTCCTGTCAATGAAAGAAGGGTTTGATTTATACGGTTCTTTGGAAGCAGCCTTCCATCAATCCTCCCCGTACGATTCCAGCCGCCTGCGCAGGGTGTCGAGTCCGACGCCGAGTACCCGGGCGGTCTTGGACTTGTTGCGGTCCAGGCCCCGGTACGCCTTCGGGATGTATTCCCTTTCCATTTCCCGAATAGGGACGAAGCCGTCCTCTCCGGTTTCGACGAGGCACTGTTTCGCGGTTTTTTTGCGTCGGAGATTTTCGGGCGGCATCTCCGCGGACAGGGCCTTTCCCCGGGCCAGGTTGACAGCGGAGAGACCGACGGATTTGAGTTCGCGAACGTTTCCCGGGAATTCGCAGTCCTCAAAGCGGTACAGGGCTTCGGGCTCGATTTTGGTTTCCCCGGGAGCCCCCGGACTGCTCCACGAAGCGGCGCGCCAGAAGGGAGAGGTCCCCGGTCCTCTCCCTCAAGGGGGGGCAGGTTGAGCCAGCCGGTGCGGATTCTATAGTAGAGGTCCTTTCGGAACCGGCCCTTGGAGATCATTTTTTCGGTGGTGGGTCGAATCGGTTGACGAAGGATACGGGATCTGATCTGTGCGGAGCGG
>CAZNTU010000459.1:0-2480 GCA_964575975.1 uncultured Desulfobacteraceae bacterium | reverse complement strand
TCCGCCAAGGACGCCATCACCTGCAAACTGTCCCCGAGAATCATGCGATTGGTCCAGTTGGCGTCGTGTTGGTAGAATTCGGTGGACAAGGCGTCTTGGGGCAGTCCGTTGAAGTCGGCGAAAAGATCGAGTTGTTCCTGTTTCTCCTTTTTTTTCGGCTTTTCCGATTGTCTTCGCAAATCGTCGATTAGGACCTTGGGGTGGATTTTTTCCTGGATGTAGAGAGGCGGAGCTTGCACCACCAGGTCGGACCAGTTTTGCTGGTCCTTGCCGCGCCAGACCAGTTGGGGATCGAGGTCGCGGTTTCTTCGTTCGTAGGCGACCCGAATGGGGTTTTGTTCTTCTTCTCGCATCACCTGCTGGTATTCGGCCGTGGGAATGTTTTTTCGCGACGCCTCGTCGTGGGTGAACGTTTCGACGGTTTTCGCGTTTGTTTTTTTATTTTTCGCCATGTTCCATCCCGTTTCCGTGGTTCCTGTTCCGTTTCTTCCAAATTCCAAGCCGATATTGCGGCATTTCCCTATCGAGTCCGTATCCGCATACCTGTTAAGGGCCTCGGAACGAAATAAAATGCCAAAGCCGCAGGCAATACCGGCTTAAGGCGGGCGCGCCGGCATGATTGTTTCGTTTCGCGGCCACAGCCTGTCGTTCCGTGTTTACGGGGCGCCTTCTGCGGCAAACGGCGAATTCCGTTCCGAGCAATCCGAATCTTTCCGGGGCGGCTTGCGGTTTCGCCCGCTCGTCAAATAAGACCCCTCCCCGTTTCGCCTTTCGGCGCCGTTTCCGTCTTCCCCGCCGAATAAGGTAATAAGGTTGGGGGGAGAGGAGGATGCCGCATGCTACTAAGGTTGAAAAGAACGAAAATAAGGTTTTTCCAAAAAGAACGAAAAAAACGGTTTTGAAAAAGACCGGAAAAACAAGGTGTCGGATCGAACCGATCGACGGCTCGGCTTCCTCGCCTTTCCGCAGCCGCCATGGAAACAAACACGGAGTTGAAAGCGTTGAACCGGCCGCTGGCTTCGTTTCCTTGCCTTTCCGAGGCTGCCATGGAAACAAACGCGGAGTTGAAAGTGTCGAACCGGTCGTCGGCTCCGTTTCCTTGCCTTTCCACGGAAAATTATCCTCCTTCGCCGACCGTTTCGACTGCCGGCTTTTGAAACAGATCCGAAAAAAACCTTATTTTGGCACTTCCAAACCTTAGTAGCACCCGGAATCCTTCTTTCCCAACAACCTTATTACCTCATTACCTTATTAATGGCTCGTAACGAAACACGGCTGCCAACGTTTTGCGCAATCTATCGACGGCAGGAACGGCGGCTTCTTTATTTTGTTCGGCAACTCTAACCGCTCGTTTACCGTTCTGCGTCCCGGCCGTTATATCGCGATCTCGTATTCCGATTCCTCCAACGCGATTCCGTTGTCTTCGACTTCCGTTTCTTTTTCGTTTGTCCCGTGTTCTTCCACCGCGGGCTTTCCCATTGCATTCGAAACCAGGGACGCCAAGGCTTTGATGCGGGTTTCGAAAAAAGCCTCGAAATCGTCGTTCCACAGGTGTTCGGGTTGGATCAAATGGGTACGGATGATTTCGTCCAGGGTTTCCTTCGAAATTCCATGCTTTTCCTTAATGTTTTTCAGGTAGACCGAAGGCGCGCAGCCACCGATGACGATGTTGCTTTTCTTGGAAAGCGGGGTCTTGTTGACGATGGAGTTGTAGACCTTGTCGGAAATCCCCTGTTTTTTGCACCAGTCCATGGGAAAAACATGATGGATGTCGATCTTGTCGTTGAAGAAAGTCATGATTTCCACGCCGCGCCCCGTTATGAAATCGCGGCAGCCGTGTTGCATCAGCAGGGCGTGCAATCCTTTGTATGCGGCCGAAACCCTGGTGCGCAGGGTGCGAAGCCTGTCGGTCTGAAACCATGCCTCGTCCAGGCAACGCGGCTTTTCGTCCTTTCCCGAAATCCATTCCACCATTTCCGGGACGTCTCGCGCGAGGCGCGATTCCGTGCTCGAACCGTACTGTTCACCCAGCGTCACGTTCCAGAACCAACGCGCCAATTTTTGCTTTGCGGCGGCGGTTTGCGCTTTTCCGCCCAAAACGCCGAAGGTCGCGGCAAGTCCGACTACGATGGGAGGATAGGGAATGTCCTTGTGCCATATGATTTTCAACTCGTTGAGAAAATTGGCCGCTTCGACGAATCCGGCTTCCACGGCGTCGGCATGTTTTTGGTAGGCGTGCAGCGGCAGGCCCAGCAAAGAGTCCCGGTTGCAGGAAACCTTCGGGACCTCCTTGCCTTTCAAGCCCCTGCCGATCGCCGCGAGTCGCTCCTCTCTCGTGTGCAGCAGGGTGCAAGCCTGCAAAAACTCCGTGCTGGCGGTTTGGCCGAGAACGTCCCGGGGATGGGGAGCGCCGATCATTCGTTCGCGGCGTCCGGTCTTTTTTTCTTTTTTGGACCCGAACCAATTAGTTCTGAGATCGA
>CAZNTU010000458.1:0-2524 GCA_964575975.1 uncultured Desulfobacteraceae bacterium | reverse complement strand
CCGGGGTTTTCCAGCAGGTATCGGGCAAGGGGGACCGCCGCCTTTTCCTCGATGGTTCGTTGCAGGTTCCTGGCGCCGAATTTCGGGTGAAAGCCGATTTCGGCAAGACGATCGAGCAGGGCGGGCGACCAGGAAATCTCGATTCCCCGCTTTTCGACGCCTTCGCGTTCCGCCAAGTTCCTCAGCTCTTTTTCGGCGATCTTCCGGACGTCTTCCATCGTCAGCCGACCGAACGGGACGATTTCGTCGATCCGGTTGAAGAATTCGGGTCTGAAGAACGCCTTGACTTTCTTCTCGAAGCCCCCGGCCGTCCTGTCGTCGAAGCCGACGGGCGAAGCGGACTCGACGCCCAGGTTGGACGTCATGATTATAATCGCGCTTTCGAAGTTCGTCTCCATGCCGTACGCGTCGGTGAAGCGTCCTTCGTCGAGGATGTCGAGCAGGACGTCGAAGACGGCGGGGGACGCCTTTTCGATTTCGTCGAACAGGAGAACGGAGAAGGGCCTGCGCCGGATTTCGCGAATCATCTTGCTTTCCCCGGCGACCGGGTCCCCCGTCAGGCGACTGGCCGCGTCGTAGCCGGAGTATTCGCTCATGTCGAGCCGGATCAGGCGATTCTTCTCCTTTCCGTGTCCGAAGCAATAGTCGGTTATGGTTTTCGCCAGCTGCGTCTTGCCAACGCCAGTCGGCCCGCAGAATAGCAGTACGCCCGCGGGCCGGGCCGGGTCGTTCATTCCGGCCTTGAAAGTCGCGACGATCTCCGCAGCTATCCGGCAGGCTTCGTCCTGGCCGATCACCTCGGCCTTCAGGCCGGCCAGAATTTCCTCCATGGTCAACGGCCAGTCGTCGTCGACCAGCTTCTCCGGAAGGCCCGAAGCGGCTGTGAACGCTTCGGCCGCGTCTTTCACGGTTACGATTTCCCTTTTTTCCCGGAGCGCCCGGTCGAAAAGCCTTTGCAGAAAACGGGAGGCCTGTCCGGGAAAGGCGGAGCAGGTATGGAACCGGGCGAACAGGCGATAGACGAAATCGAAGACCTCCCGTTCGGTTTCGATTTTGCGCGAGGCCAAGACGTTTTCGGCCGCGCGCGAGAACAGCGACAGGACTGCCGTCCTGTCCATCGCTTCAATCCTCAAAATTTTGAACTGGTCCGCCAGGCCGGGCAGCAGTCTTGCGCAAGCGTCCAGTTCCATGGGAGTCGCCTCGGCGACCATGCGCAGTTCCCCGCTTTTCAAGTAGGGGACGAAAAACGCCCCGACACTGTCCACCGGCCCTTTGCCTCCTGTCCGGACCAGGTCCAGAAGCTTTTCGACGCACAATACACCGTCGGCCTCCTCCAGCTCCTCGACGACTTCCTCGCAACGCTTCTCCCATTGGCCCAGGTATTTCATTCCCGCGATCAGCCGGTCGGCCGAACTCGTCCAGAAACGGACCCGCCCCCGGCCGTCGGCGTTGGAGACTCTCCTGGCGGCTTCCATCGCGACGGCGGTCTTGCCCGAGCCGCGTTCGCCCACCAGCAGAATATTGGTTTTCTCGTCGCGAAGACGGGCGACCAGTTCCGCTATTTCCTTTTCCGTCCTGCCGAACCCGGCGAATTCCTCTTCCGCATCCATGTAGTCGTCCAGGTCCTCCACCGGGACGGCGGTGAAGAAGCCTTCGCGGTTTTCCCGGACAAAGGTCGGATATCGGTAGACGGGCATGGCGAATTTCCTTTCTGGATCACTCCAATTCCCGGGGCAGGGGAAGCCTTCCGGTCAGCAGCATGCGGTACTCCTCTCCCGAAGGGTATTCCGACTTGAGGGTCATGCCCGAACAAAGATCGCAGACGATTCCCCGGGCGTCGTAGATTCGGACGACCGGGGGATACCGGAACTCTTCCTTTTCCGCGTCCGCAGACTTCTCGGTTTCCATCGACCGGATTATGCACGGTTCGCGGGAAACGGACAAATCCACCATGGAAAATCCTCCGTGACGGCCCGTGAACAGGTGGCCGTCCCGCTCGAACCGCAACAAGTCGTACGCCAGCGGACCTTCTATTCTCATTTCCGTTTCGCTTTTTTCTTGGATGTCCCAGGAAAGCGGTTTTTCGCCCACCGACCTTGCCATGTTCCGCACGCGGTCCAAGGCGACAGGGTCGCCGAAAAGCCGAAACCGGACGTTCGCGGACTGGTGGATTCTTCCGGGACCGGCTTCCACCAGCGCGTTCAAGTTCGCCCCGTCGAAGATCATGCGCGCCGGTCCGTCTTGTTCCGCCGCGATGGGCTTTCCTTGGGCCGGGAGGGATCGTTCAACCGGGCTTTCGCGATGCTCACGGCCTCGGCCATGGCAGCGACGGCGGGCCGCTGGCCGACCACCGTCTTGCGGAGTTCCTCTTCCACGTCCGTCTTCGTCAGCCGGACCCGGTCGTCCAGGATGGAAAGGGAAAGGCCGCTTTTTCTGTGAAACTCGTCGAGCGCGTCGCCCGGCGCGATTTCCTTCTTTTCGAAACGGGAAGCCAGTTGCTCCATGAATAAAACGGCCTTTCCGG
>CAZNTU010000457.1:0-2527 GCA_964575975.1 uncultured Desulfobacteraceae bacterium | reverse complement strand
GTTTTGCCGGGCGGCCCCGAGAAACGAGGCAAGGTCGCGGTCTTCCGGTAGCGCCGCCTTCCGCGGCGGCGCGGCGCCCCGCGGTTCCCCGGTCCGATTCGGTCTCCGGACGCCCGCGCCGCCGCGGAAGGCGGCGCTACCGGAAATCGACTCGGCCCTGCCTGGGAACAAGGGGATGGAAAACAGCCCTTTGAAAGGGATGATTTTCATCACCCCAGGCAACCGTTAAAAAAATTCAAAAAACCCACAACGGTCTTCTCGGGTATGCATCGTTCGGGTATTTAAATTTACAGAAATCACTTTACGAGAAGCAAAGGAAGGTGGCATTTTTTCGTCTTGACAAACCGTCAGTGAATCAGGTCGAAAAGAACAAAAATTTTTCCAAGTTTTGTTTCGCCACGCGGCGATGCCGGACGTCGGCGCAACCCCGCCCTGGGACGAAGAAATTGAAAAATGAATGTTCGGAACGGATTTCGGATGAAAAACTTGCTCTTTTACAGCTCAAAAAATACCCGAACTGCATTTTTCCGAGGCCGCGCGGGCGAGTTTGCCGATCTTGATGTCGATCGGCACGTAGCAGCGCGACTGGCGGTTCTATAACTAAAGCGCCGAAGAAGTGTTCCTCGTCGAAAGTGAAGCGCTTTTGCCGGGCTTCGAAAAGAAAGCCCTTGCCGGGTTAGAGCAGGAAATTTGTTGGTTTTACCGGTACAAGCCCGGGGGGCGGCCTAAACGAAAACCGAGCCCGCGTGTTGATATTGGCGAGGGGTCGCCCCGACGTGCGCCTTGAACCTTTTGGCGAAATGGCTCTGGTCGGCGAATCCCAGTGCGAACGCGACCTGGACGACGGGAATGTTCCGCGCCAGCATCCTTTTGGCGGAATTGATTCGCTGTTGCAGTTGAAACGCATGGGGCGGAAGGCCGAACCGGCGTCGGAAAATCCGCACCAGGTGAAAGGCGCTGAGTTCCGCCGCCGAAGACAATTCGGCCAGGGAGATGTTCCTGCCCAGATGCTCCATGATGTAATCGCAGGCTCGCGTGGTTGCCCTTTCCGCTTTGCCCGGCGACCGGCGGGGAGCCCCACGGTCGGCATGTTCCAGGATCAGCCGGGAAAACGCGTCGTGCATCCGCACGTCTTTTTCAAGCGCGTCCCCGGAGTTCAGAAGCACGCGATAGAGATCGGCCAGGGCGGAAAACAGAGCGGCGTCCCGAACCGAGGCCTTTGTAAAAACGGGCGCCTCCCCGTTCGATTCGAAAACATCCGCGGCGACTTCCCGCATCAGATCGATATCGACGTAGAACATTTTATAGGCCCATAAAACGTCCGGTCGAGGATTGCAGGCGTGGACTTCCCCCGGATTGATCAGGACGACCGTCCCCGCTCCGATCAAGGCGTCGGCGTTCCGATGGAAAAAGCTGTTCGCCCCCTGCTCAACAATGCCGATCGAATAGGTTTCGTGAAAATGTTTCTTGAATGACAGACCCGTGCGGCGGGAGGACCTGGCTTCGATATGTCCGACCTCCGCGTCGCGGAAGAATGTCACGTGTGTTCCAGATTGGTCCGGTCCGTTCATGGTCGATACCGATGGATCACCTTTCCGCCGGCGATGGTCAGCCCCATTCTATGAAAGAAACCTCCCTGCATTTCCACCGGAGCCAAGGCGTCGACCTCTTCCACGTCCGATTCGAAGAAGGTCAGGCCGGCGTCGCCCGCCCACACTTCGTCGACCCGAACGTTGTAAACCTCGCCGACCGCGAGTTCGTGCACCGACGGCTTAGACGGATTCTCGATGTCGGGAAAATGACGAAGGAGATAGAATTTCACGGGCGGCAGCTCCGAGGGCTCCGCCCGACGGGTAAAGACCAAGGAACCCTCCACGATTTTTTCGGCGTGCGCCTGGCAAATGGCTTTCATTTTCGCTCCGACTCGTTTGCCTCCGATCTTGGGATTCAAATCGTGCAGCCGCGTCCGATGCACCCGGCAAAGTTTTTTGGCGAACCCCTGCACGAAGCCGCGCATCAAAGTAAAGTCGTTGTCCACCCAGATGAAGGGAACGAAGTAGCCCGGCTCGCCTTGGAAAGAACATTGGAGCATCACCAGGCATTCCTGATACATCGCTCGTTCCGGGTTGACGAAAGCGAGATCGGGATTCGATTCGCTGACCGAAACCCACTCGACGAACCAGACGAGCCCCTTGCCCGGCTCCGGCCCAATCTCCAGAGGCGGCGGGAGGAATTCCTTCGCCCGGTCCGGATCGGTGCGAAAGATCAACTGCATCACTTCGCCCCCATAGTGCCAAGGCGGCGGTTCGACCACGGACGAGCGCCCTTTCGGCGTCAATGGAAGAGTATAGCCTTTCAGCGGAAAATGTTCGATAGCCATGCGAAAACCTCCTGCGAACTTGTGTTGCCGTTGTCGAAACGCGCCGATCGACGACTGGATCGTCGAGGGCAACATATATCGGGCAGCATACATTCCGTCGTTAAAAAAATATAGTACGTTATTGCTGTTTCACGGAAAATTTTCGTC
>CAZNTU010000456.1:0-2557 GCA_964575975.1 uncultured Desulfobacteraceae bacterium | reverse complement strand
CTGCATCCCTTTCGACAACTCTTCTACTTTGCGGTTCCACCAGCTTTCGATTTCGGTCGTTCGCGTTCTGAATATCTGCGGTTTCTAGGATCGCCCGGGCCGCCATCTGGGCTCCCCAGACGTCCTCCATGCTCGCTTGCGGATCGTCCGCGTCTCGGTGGCACAAAGCCTCCGCCAAATGCCAGATGTTGCTTTTGGCCCCCGAAGCGGCCTTGGCCCCCGCCAAAAGGCAGATTTCCCGCCACCGGTCCGGCTCCTTTCGGCAAAGATCGGCGACAAGATCGGGAAAATCCATGTCCGTCAGATGGCACGCCGATTCCCTTGGGAATCAACAGGCCGGTTCGCTGGCTTAAAAACTCGATCAATCGTCTCAAATCGAGACCGGGTTTTTCGCTGATTCGAAACAAGCTCGCGACCAAATTGCCCTCTTCGATTTCCGCCGTTCCCACCAGCGCCGGTTGCTCCTTGTGGGCCTCGAACGCCAGTCGATTCATGGATTCCCGGATTTTCCCCTTGTCGGCCTTGAGCCATTCGGACAAGCTGGGTTCTACGAGTTCGTACTCGCCCTTGCGAGTTTTTTGGGTTTTGGCTTCCTGCCACCGCTCCAGAAGCAACTCTACCGTATCATTGTAGAGTTCCTGGCGCTTTTCGGGGAGGCTTCCGCCGCGCCAGGCGTGAAGGCTGGCCATGAGGGTTAGAAGCAGGGGGCGTCTCGCCAGTTCCCAGAGCCGGTCGTTCTTGAAAATCGCTCTTTTCAGAAGCTCGGCCCTACCTAGGGCGACGTTCGGGTTCATTCGTCTAATTTGCGCGGCCCTGGCGTACCACCTGTCAACGAAGGACGAAACCTGACCCTTCTCGAACGGGGCCAGCATCGTTTCCGACAGTCCGTAAATGCGCCAATCCTGCTTTCGATAGGCGTACGGGCGGCTCGTGACCAGGACGCGGCATTTGTGAAACGCCTTGACGAAATCCTCCACGACATCCTTGATCTGGACCCGCCGGTCTTGGGCTTCCGGGACCTCGTCGAGGCCGTCTAAAAGCAACATGCCTCCCTCCTTCAAAAACTCGCTTTTCAAGAAACCGAAAAAACTCGCAAGTTCCGCGCTTTTCAGATCTTCCTCGACGAACCGCCACAAGAGCGACGCGCAACCCTTCTCGTCCGGGGCGATTTTCGCGGCGAACTCCTTCAGCTCGATTCGTACGGGAATCAAGGGGCCATGGCGCCATCTCTGTCGTTTTTTAAATTTCTTGTCATCTTCGTCCGGGACGGGACGCGTCAGCAGGTCGAGTCCTGCTTCCTTTTTTCCCAGAAGCTCCGCAGCCATGCACATGGCCAAAAACTTGACGAACGTGGTCTTGCCACTTCCCGGATCTCCCAAAAGCGCGGTCCTTGGATGCCCGTCGATGTACTCCAGCACGGACAGGTTCTCTTTTTCGAATAGCTCCGCAAATAGGGCGGCCTTTTTCGCCATGATACCGCCGTCCTCGTCCAATTCGATTTCTTCCGTGCTTTCCGTCATCAAGGCGGTGTACACGGCGTTCAAGTTCAGCATGGCGTCCTCGGAACAGCTCGCCGCCTTGGGATCGACGCCCTCCAGGGTGAGCAGGCGGGCGTCGAACACGACCCGGTGCAGGTAGGATTCCTTGAGGGATTTCAAATCCCGCTCCGACGGCGGTGCGACGGGAATGCTTGCCGGCGGCTCTCCCCGGTCTTTTGGTTTGGTTTCGGGAGACGATTCCGGATGTTCCGGATGTTCCGGCTTTTCCGGCGGCTCTATCGGTTTTCTCTCGGAGAACTTTTCGACATTGAATCGGAAAAGGCCTTCCGTGTCCCTGTCGTTGACGTCCGTGTCCTTTTTCCACCGGTTTTTGTCCGGCAAATATTTGTAAAAGGCCACCGTCCCCTCCCCGTTTTCCAAATCGATTTCGACGAGGTTGAACGTGTTCAGGTCCGTCCGGTTTTGATAGGTGGCTCCCGCGCCGACGATCGTACAGCAACCCGACTGGTTGGCGAACTGCTCGTTGGACGGGTCGTGGAGGTGCCCCGTCAGGATTAGGTCGAAACGGTCGATCAACATGTTCCGGCAAGTCTTGTCCGCGGGATGGCAGCAACCGAACGGATGGTGGAGGAAAGCGACGGCAAGGGCGTCGCCGTCAATGTTCTTCTCTATCGAGGACACCTGGTGCAACCCCAAGGCCAAGCGTTGACGGTCGTCCCCGTCGTAGCCCGCGAACAGGCACGAATTGATCCCCGCCATCTGAACGACGGCCTCCTCCGATGCGCCGTCCGCGTTTTTTCGCTCTATTTTCGGCGTTTCCAAATACCAAAGCCGGTCTTGGTCGAAAAGACTTCGCCCCATGGCCCGGTTGGCGAATTCGTTGAAATTATCGAACTTTTCCGTCAGCAACCCGAAAAGTCCCGGATCGTCGAAAACCCCTTCGATGTCGTCCTCCGTTTCGAACGAACTAACGGCCCTTTGCCGGCTTTTCGGGAATTTTCTCCTTTCCACGTCGTGATTGCCCGGCACGACGAACAACCGGTCGGGGGGCAATTTCA
>CAZNTU010000455.1:0-2558 GCA_964575975.1 uncultured Desulfobacteraceae bacterium | reverse complement strand
CAGACCGTATACGTATCCCGCGTGAAAGGCGTCGCCGCAACCCGTCGTGTCCATGACATTCGCGGGACGGGCGGGACGCATGATCGTTCTTCCCTCCGCCAGGGCCACGAAGCCTCTGGCGCCCAGCGTCACCGCAGTCAGCCCCGGTCCCAGATCCGCCAGCCTTTTGCAGGCCTCCACGGGGTCTTCCTTCCCGATGAACGCCCTCGCGAAGACTTCCGACGCGATGAAATGATCGCTCGTCTTCGCCAACTCCAGCATGCCGGTTTTCAGGGAGCCGGCGTCCACGCTCACCGCCACGCCGGCCTCTTTGGCGACCTTCGCCGCCGCTACGCTCGCGTCGGGAAAGAAACCGTCCGTGTGAAACACGGAGGCTTTCCGGACCGAATCGAAATCGATTTCGGCCAAAGCCGGGGGAGGACCGTCGGGCCTTCGATAGAATATGTTGCGCGCGCCGCTTGACTTTTCCGCCACGATGAACGCGAACTGCGATCCGCGGCCTTTTCTGACAAGAAGTCCTCGGGTGTCGATTCCTTCGCAGTCCAATGACTCCTTTATTCTGGCTCCGAAATCGTCGTCGCCGACAACGCCGGCCAGGGAGCAAGCCACGCCCCAGCGGCTCAAGGCTACCAGCGCCGAAGCCACCGGTCCGCCGCCCTGGATCGTCAAATTCTTGAACTCGCATTTGGCGTCCGCCGGGGGGTAGGCCTCCACGCTTCCCAAATAGTCCAGCGTGCATTGCCCCAGCCCGAAAACCTCTAAACGTTCGTCATTCATCGATACTCGCCTCCCGAAATCGAACCCTCTGTGCGCTTCATTTTCATATGGCCATTCTCGCGAAGAGAGATTCGTCCATTTCGACGACTCCCCCGGTTTTGATAAACAGCCTCACGCTGTCCTCCGGAGAAGAATTTCCCCCCGCCGGCACCTCCACCGCGACGCCGGGATATTGGGGAAGATAGAGCGCCCAAAGCAACGCTTTCATGACGACATGCCTTTCGTGCTCCATGGCCTTCTTGAAAAAGACGACCTTTTTGCCATGGGCATGGAAAGTATATTTTCGGCGAAGCGGCAATTGTTTCTCGTCAGCCATCCTGTCCCCCGATTCTCGACCGACCGCGTATCCGGTTGATTTTAATCTACTCGCCTGCTATTTTTTCCATTTTTTATTTTCCGTTCAATTTACCGTAAACGGTTGCGGATGCCAATGTATTTGCTGGAACTTCACTACGACAACGCGAAATACAACCGAACCGGGAGTTTCTCCGTCGAAATTCGCGACGGTTCCATTCCCAAGTGGACGCTTTTGGGTTCCGGGAAGGAATCTTCGGAACTGTTCCGACTGGCCGCGCTGGCTTTGACCGGGACGAAATTCCTGTCCGGATTTTCGAAGCACGCCCCGAAGAACATCGGGACTTCGTCGGACGAACTTCGTCTCGAATCTTTAGTAGCGCGCCATCCGGGAATCGACGATTGCCGTTCCCGTTGCGAAATTTCCGCGTCGGGCGTCGCGATCAACATTGATGGCGGCGTTCGAAAGCAGGGGGGCCGGGAAAGAAGGCACGTCTCCGCAGCGGTCGTCACCAGCGCAATGGCCAACGGTTCCAGTCTGTGGAGAAGCCTTGTAATCGGAATCGGTCGCCGGTTCGCGGTCCGCGAGGGCGACGGGGACCTCGGTTTCGACGACCCGTTGATGAGACTCAAGCGTTTCCAAACCCTCTTCGATCCGGAATCGTCGCTGACCGACCCTGCGGAATACCTTTCCGCTCTGAATTATCGAGCCAAATACAAGCGGTTGGGTGCGTCCCACGCCATGCGGCTTCTGACGGACCTCTGCCGGAAAATGCTGGAAATCGACACGGACGGCTGGATGGAAAAAGGCCACGACTTCCGTAGGCAACTCGGAACGCTTCCGGCTTGGAAAAGGCTCATGCTCGCGCCTCCGATCGACATATGCCGCCACATGGCGGACGCCTTCGCCAAGTCGGGAAAGCCGCTCCTCATGCCCGGCGTGCTGCTGCTTCAAAGCCCGAACGCATTTTGCCTCCCCCGCCGGTTCCAGGACTGGATTCTCCTGATCGACGAGATGTTTCCCAATCTCCAAGTCCTCGTTTCTCTTCCCGAACGTTTGCAAAAATCGTTTCCCCCGGACCTGTCCCGAAAACGGTTGCGGCTTCCCGAGATAGAACCCGAAGTCGAAAAACGGCCATGCAGGCCATCCTCGAAATTCGTCCTTCTGGTCCATATCGACGGGCGTCTTCCCAACCTGGCCCTTATGAAGCTGAGCCGCTATTTCAAAAGCCGGGGGAAAAAAGTCTTGCTGACGAGGGGGAGCGACTGCGCGAAGGGCGCGGACGCCGTATTCGCCAGTTGCATCTTCAATTTCGGCGGCTCGGCAAGGCACGCGGAGAAGCTTCGCGAACGTTTCGGGGATTCGCTGAACCTGGGAGGGTCGGGCGTGGACGTGCATTTGCGCTTGGACAAGGAGATCGAAGACCTTGAACCGGACTACTGTCTATACACGAAAATGCGAGCACGCGCGATCGGGTTCCTTAACA
>CAZNTU010000454.1:0-2571 GCA_964575975.1 uncultured Desulfobacteraceae bacterium | reverse complement strand
CAAAAACGGACGGATAAATTAAACTTATTCAATGACAATTTTCATCACCCCAGGTCAAAACCCCCGAAATCGAGACGGACGGCATGGTTTACGGTGACGACCAGTTGACAGGAGCTTGATCGATACAGATTTTGAACTTGACATCCGATTCGTGATCGCGTATTTTATACGCCTTTGTTAGACACGAACGTTTTCTTCGGGGTGCAAACGGCTCGCTACTCCGCCCGAACCTCCGCCTGGCCCGAAAAACTCATCCTCGACCGTTCGTTTCCAATCGACTGCACCGCTTTCGAATAGGAAAAAACTCGAAGAAAGCAAAAAAAAGGCTTTTTGTAGCCGAAAGAGAGGTTGGATGAGCTTAAAAAACATGCTTACAAAAGAAATATTCGAAAGATGGGAACGGGGCGACCGGTTTCATCTCCTTTACATGAACGATTCCGATATGAAGAACATTTTTATTGGAACATACGACGATTGCCACGAAGCAGTCCGCCGCCGCTATGGGCTCGAGCATTGGCCCGCCAATTTTCTTCTCGTAGACATCACGGAAGACTTGATTGAGCAAATGACCCATTTCCTGGTTGAATCCGATCAGCACGGAATGGTGCATTGACGACCGTCTTTCCGACCGGTCCAATCCCTATACCAGCTCTTTGTTAATATCCAAAAGCAGTCCCGTCGAAGTGTGGCGGGAACGTCCGAAGTTGCGCGTCCGGCCTGTCGGACAGGCCGGACCGAGCCTCGCCGGTTGAAGCATAGGGCAAATCTTGAAATTCGAATCTTCACAGCCTGGGTCCGGATCTTAGAACAGGTCTCCGCGCGCCTGTCGCCAAGCATGAATACCTTCTTTTCTGTCGGGAGCCGCTTGGCTCTTCTCCGGAATGCGGACACGCTTGACATGCCCTGTCCATTCGTATAATACTCCTGCTCGGCAAATGCGCTTTTTGGAATCGGAACCTGAAGCGGAAGAAAAACGTTGTTTTTCAAGTTCGACAGGATGTCGCATGATCTCCATTAAAATAAAAGTCCTTGCGGTACTTCTTGCCGTCATTGCGGGATACGGAGCGGTGGATTTCATGTTTCACCGATTTGTGATATTCCCCAGCTTTCTGGAGCTGGAAGAGGACGAAGCGCGCGAAGACATGCGGAGAGTAGTGCAGGCCTTCAAACGCGAGGCCGCCTATATCGATTCCCTTTGCCACGACTGGTCCGCCTGGAAGGACACTTACGAGTTCATCGTCGATTCTTCGGAGGATTATATCGCCCGCAACCTCGTGCTGTCTTCGTTTTCGGACAATCGGCTGAACCTCTTCTACTATATCGACCTTGAGGGCAACGTTGTCTGGGGCGAGATCCGAAGCCTGGAAACCCTCGAACTCTTGGAGGTCCCCGAGTTTCCCAAAGACAAGTTTCCCCCGGACCATCCGCTGACCCGGTTCGATTCCTCCCGGAAGGACTTGGGGAGCCTTTCCGTTTCCGGGATTTTCAGGACTTCCAAAGGCCCCATGCTTATCGCCTCCCGCCCGATCCTTATGGGCGACAACAAGGGCCCGATAAGAGGCGCTTTGGCGATGGGCAGATTCATTAACAACACTACATACGAAGCCCTTCAGGAACAAACGCGCGTCAAATTCAAAGCCGGACCGGTCGATAATACTGAATTGTCCGCTTTCCGGATCGATACCGCCGAAAATCGAAGCGACTCGGATTGCGTTATTGAAATAAAGTCTGAGAACGAACTTTCCGTCCGAACCTGTTTGAAGGATATTGAAGGGACCCCGGCGTTGGCCGTGGAAGCCTCGATACCGAGGAAAATTTCCCAAAGAGGAGCCTCCTCGTTAAATTACGCCGTCTTTTCGATCGTCATGACCGGGGCGGTCGTGCTTCTTGTGACACATCTGCTTCTTCGGAAAATGGTGATCGGCCCGCTGACCCGACTGAAGGAAGCGGCCAAATCCATTGCTGACGATCGACAGCCATCGGCGAGGATGTCCATGACGCGGAAGGACGAGATCGGAGAATTGGGGCGAGTGTTCGACCGCATGGTCGAACGCCTCTCGGAGACCATGGTCCTCTTGAGGGAGTCGGAGCGAATGTATCGAATCATAACCGAACACTCCCTGGCGCACATTACGATCGTTCAGGACGGAAAATTCGTCTATGCCAATCCTTCCGCGCTGGAAAACATCGGATATCCGTCGGAAGAGCTTTACGGAAAACCGGTTCTGGAAGTCATACATCCGGAAGACCGGAAGATGGTCGAAGGCAAAATGAAGTCGCGAGAGGGCGAAGACGCTTCGGATCACTACCAACTGCGCTATGTTGCCAAATCGGGAGAAACCAGGTGGCTGGACCTTTTTGCGGTCCCGATCCCTTATAGAGGCAATAGGGCCACCTTGGGCAACGCCGTGGACATCACCCATCGAAAGGAAGCCGAGGAAAAACAAAAACGCCTGGAAGCCCAACTTCAGAGAGCACAGAAAATGGAGGCAATGGGCACGATGGCGGGGGGCGTAGCACACGATCTGAACAATATCCTAGGAGGTATTGTCAGCTATCATGACATTCTTA
>CAZNTU010000453.1:0-2598 GCA_964575975.1 uncultured Desulfobacteraceae bacterium | reverse complement strand
CCCACGGAAAAACCTTGCTTCCGCACCTTTCTTCCGTCAGGCGGTCGAGGCTTGTTATTATGATTTCTTTTGTTTGTCAAATGAAATCTCTCGCTCGCAGCAATTCTAAATTTAAAATCTTCATCGAATAATATCCAAGCGGAAATGGAACCAAAAATAAAATGGTGGTGGGTCGAATCGGTTGCAGGGTCGCTTTTTATTCCCTTTCTGCGGAAATGTCGGATCCTTCGCCAACCGATTCGACCCACTACCCCATTGTCCTTGTCGATCGCGAAGGTCGTGGCGAACGAATTCTTGTACAGGACGCGTCCGGCCGCGTCGGTTGCGACGATTTCGCACCAACCGGCGAAAAGGGCGTCGTCGCCGTCCCTCGGGGGCACGTCGCTTGCGAAGCGGTACGTATGCGCAAGGCGGGTCTTTATCGTCCACTTTTTCCCGGCCAGGGATTCGACGCATCCCATGGTTTCCATTTCGACGATCCATTCGTACATGGTCTTGTTCGAGTCGGGCTTGCGGACCAGGATGAAATCGAGCCCCTGCTCCTTGATCGCCTGGCAGACGGGCTGCCTGCCGTGCGGATCGTCGCCCGGGACCGTGGAGCCGAGTCCTTCGGGAAAAGGGCCGTATTTTTTTCAGCCGGCGCTTGGCTGCGGCGATCTCGCAGTCCTGCTTTTCGCGGCCGTCCGGCGAGCACGGCAGGTTGTTGCCGCAGGAGCGCATGGGGTCGAGGAACCCCGCCGTCTTCAAGTTCGAAACGATACGGCCGAAAAAGGGAAAGACCGCCGACGGAGGAACCTCGTCCGGAATGTCTCCGATATGATTGTCGCACGGGATCTTTTTGACGCCGAACAGGGAATCCGCGTTGTCGCGCCCCTTGTTTTTTCGCATCGCAATTTGAAAATCGAGAAAGGACGGGCTTTGGGTAAAAAACCGGGAAAACGCGCTGGCCGTCGCCGACCTGGTGCTGTACGCCGGCTCCCTGGTCCCCCAAGCCGTGCTCGTATGGGCGCGCCCGGAAGCGGAACGCATCTGCAGCGAAAACATGGATCTGGAGGAAATGGTGGAACTCATGGACGACGCCGACCATCGAGGAGAGCGCGTAGTGCGTCTTCACACCGGCGACCCCGGCCTGTACGGGGCAACCAGCGAGCAGATGGCGAAACTTCGCGCCCGTAAAATCCCATATACGGCAATCCCGGGGGTTACCGCCGCCTTCGCCGCCGCGGCGGCCCCGGGAATGGAATACACCTTGCAGGAAACTACCCAGACCCTGATCTTCACGCGCCTTGCCGGACGCACCTCGGTTCCGGAAACCGAGGCTCTTCAAGGCTTGGCCGCGCACAAAGCCTCCATGGCCATATACCTGAGCATGGCCCGCATCGGCCAAGTCGCCGAAATTCTCGCCGAAACCTACGGCCCGGACTCTCCCTGCGTAGTAGCCTACAAACATACGCGAAATATTGCCAAGGCAATCCTTCGCTAAACTGATAGACTGGCACGATGAAATTCGCAAATGTACAAGGCGGCCCGGACAGTCCTTCCATCGAGCAGGGTTGAATTCCGAAGCCGCCCAAAACGGAGGTTTTACGAGGAGATTCCGTTCGTACGGCCCCGTGGATTGCGAAGAGCATTTCACGGATTGGCCCTCGCGGGCGTCCGCGCGGTCCTTGGCGCGGAAAGCGAGAGGGGCTCGCCGTTCAACGTCCAACGGTCGCTTCGCCTGCCCAATTTCACCATGGGGGAGGTCGCAAGACCTTTTCGACCAATACCGGAAGGAGAGCGGGCAGAAGGTGGAAGCGGAGGTCGTGCCAAGAGTGTGCGACGCCACGAGGGGCCAGCCCGGACTGGCGGGATGGTTCGGGGAGCTGTTGACGGAAAGGTACAATCCCGGCCAAGGGCAAGCCCGTCGACATGGAACTCTGGAACGACGCTTTCCGGCTGTCGCTGACCGTGGAGTGGAACAACACGGTCATGAATTCGCCGGCGGAAGGCCAGGGCCGATCGCCTGGAGCGCGTCGTCGGGCTTTTCAGCCGCTCGGACGTTCCGTTCCCCATAGATTCGGAACGGTGCAACTACGCGTATCCGCACGGCATCGTCGAATCGGAGACCTTAACCGGCCCCCAAGGAGCGAAAAGGGAAGTCCGCCGCTTCGCCAATCCCTTCATCCAGCGCGGATTGCACAACGGTCTTGTCCTGGACCTGTTCGGCGACCGCGCTCCCATTCCGGCGCTGGAAGCCGACGACAAGCTCGAGGGCGCGTTCGACGAGCCCCGAATCGACCTGCCCGCTCTGATGCAACGGTATAGAAGATATCTGGATCGCCTGAAGGCCAAAGGCGTCGATCCCTGGAAGGGCCAGCCAAGAAGGGCGGACTTGCACTTTGCCGAGGCGGCGGGCCATTTTCATCTCTACGCTTGGCTGAAGGAAGCCGTGCGGGACGTTTGCGTCGTAAGCCCGGAATTTCCGACCGGAAACGGCAAGGTCGACCTTCACCTGCAATGCTCCGGCATGAGAGGCATTGTCGAGGCGAAGAGTTTCGTCGGCCTGACAAGGATGGAATCGGCCAAAAGGCAGGCCGCCGGGTACGCTGCCCAGCT
>CAZNTU010000452.1:0-2609 GCA_964575975.1 uncultured Desulfobacteraceae bacterium | reverse complement strand
CATCGAGCGACAATTTCGGCGATCGCTTTCTGATCGTCGATTTCGAGATACGGATGCATGGGTAGGCTGAATATCCGCTCCGCGCAATCTTCGCACACCGGGAAATCTCCATGGGTCCCGCCCAAGTGCTCGAAAGCCTTTTGCAGGTGCAACGGCTTTGGATAATAGACGGCGGTCGGGAATTTAGCCTCCTGCAGTTTCCCTCGTATCTTGTCCCGGTGGGCGGCGTCTCGGGCCAGGATCGAGTATTGAGCCCAAACGCTGACGGAGCCGTCAGGTATTGCAGGTGTGACAACGGGAGCGTCGGCGAGCAATTTTCCGGGCTTTTTGAACTCGGCGATCTTTTGCCTCAGTCTCTCGATGTCCATGTTGAAAGTATCCGGGCGTATATCGACGAAGACGGGGGTCGCGCCTATCAGCGCCACGACCTCGGCCGTCGCGACGAAAGTGAAAGGCGTGGTGAACACGGCGTGCCCGGGGCCGACGCCCAACGCCATCAAGGCCATCAAAAGAGCGTCCGTGCCCGAAGAGCAGGACAGCGCGTGCTTGACTCCGGCGAACTCGGCAAGCGACTTTTCCAGTTCGAACATCTCGGGTCCCATGATATATTGCCCGTGGTTCAGCACTTGCCGGATTCTTTCGTCGATCTGGTCTCTGATTCGAAGCTGCTGCGCTGACAGGTCTATGAATTGCATACCGTCTCCATCCGATTTTAATTCTTTGTGTGCGTTGAAAAGGGTTAAACGTTGAACCTTACCGTTATGATATCGCCGTCTTCGACAACGTACGTTTTTCCTTCCAGCCTGACCTGGCCTCTTTTTTTCGCTTCGGCGAACGATCCGGCCGCGACGAAGTCGTCGTAGGGCAATACCTCCGCGCGAATAAAGCCCTTTTTCAGGTCGGTATGAATAGCGCCGGCCGCGTCCAGGGCCGTCGTATCCTTCCTGATGGTCCACGCGCGGACTTCGTCCTCGCCCACAGTGAAAAACGAAATCAATCCCATGAGCCGGTAGGAGCGGGCGATCACGCGGTCCGTGGCTGGGTGTGAGACGCCGAAATCGGCGATGAACTCCTTCGCCTCCTCTTCGGACATCTGTCCCAGTTCCTGTTCAAGCTTCGCTCGGATCACCATGCATTCCTCCCTCTCGGCGAGGGGTTCCCCGGACGAAATCTCGTCGTGCTCGTCCTCGTTGTTGAAAAGCACTAGAACCGGTTTGCCGGAAAGAAAGGCGTATCCTCGGAGGAGGGGCGCCGATGCGATTTCGGGAAATTTGCGAAGAGGCGAGCCGTCGTTCAGATGCTTTACGCAATCCGTCAGCAGGGCCAATTCTTCCGGATTGGCTTTCTTTCCTTTCTTGCTCTCCGCCTGGAGCCTTTCCAGGCGCTTTTCCGCCACCACCAAGTCCGAAAACACCAGCTCCTGGTCGAGTCCTTCGAAATCCTCGCTCGGATTCGGTTCCTTCAAACCGTAGACGGCGAAGTTGCGGACCACGTGGATGAGCGCGTCGCAGTCCCGGACATCTTTCAGCATGTCCTGTTTTCCTGGCAGAAGATACTCCACGCGGGCATAGGTCGTCTTTTTCGGGTTGTATACGCCGCTTAGATAACCCACCCGTTGGTCGGGAACGTCGCTGGTGGATATGCGGGGTTCGTCCTTTTTTCCGGATTCCGCGCCCGTTCCGGTCAACGCCTCGAAAACGGTCGTTTTCCCCGAACCGGGTTTTCCGATTATTCCTAGTTTCATGTCTGCGAATCCTCGTTTTTTTCGATTCTCGATACCGGGAATTGATTATCCTTTTATCGTTTTCGCGTCAACCCGATTTGCGAACGCCTCTTAAAATATTATTGACACCTTCGGGGGCGTGCCGAATAATACGATGTTTTGTTTAACGGCTTTTTCGAGGTAATGATACATTGAAGACGTTCGCGGGAATATTGGAAAAAAACAGGTGGCTTTTGGCTGTGCTAAGCGGCGCGCTTCTGACGGTTTCTTTTCCGAAGCCAGCCTTGTGGTGGGCGGGTTGGTTCGCCCTAGTCCCGCTCTTTGCGGCGGTGAAGGAACTGCCGGCGGGACAGGCCTTTCGACTGGCTTACGCGGCCGGTCTTGTCCATTTTTTGTCCATGTTGTATTGGCTGATCTTCACCATGCGCACTTACGGAGGACTCCCGCTTTATCTGGCGGTTCCGGTGCTGTTTTTGCTCGCCGCGTACATGGCGCTTTACATAGGCGTTTTCGGTGCGCTCGTCGCTCGATGGACCCGTTCCTCGCTCGGGCTTTTGGCTGTCGCGCCCCTGTTTTGGGTTTGTCTGGAATACGCTCGGGGCTATTTGTTGACCGGTTTTCCTTGGTCCTTCCTTGGATATTCCCAAGTGGACCGATTGAATATCGTGCAGATTTCGGATATATTCGGCGTGTACGGAGTGAGTTTCCTTTTGGTCGCGACTAACGCGGCCTTGTTCGGTGCCCTCGAATTCGCAACGAAAAAAAACGCGCCCCAAGCAAGGTCTGGGGCGGCGGGTGGACTCGCGGTAGTCCTGCTGCTGGTCGCCGGCGCCTGGTCCTATGGAAAATGGCGCGTTTCGCACTTCGAGAGAATCCTTGCGGAAGC
>CAZNTU010000451.1:1199-2655 GCA_964575975.1 uncultured Desulfobacteraceae bacterium | reverse complement strand
AGGGTCGGCGGACCCGAGAGCGGGACGGCGCGGCCGTCCACGGTGACGCTTCGGATACCTGTCCGACTCGACTGTCACCGAGGCGACGCCGGACCCGGCGTCCGTCGCAGCGGTCCTTTTCTCCGGGCCGTTGACAGAAAAGACCGGCGGTTCGACGTCCGCGTCCACGAGCGGCTCGACGGATCCTCGTATTCTTTGAATGTCTCGATCCCGTATATAAACATCGCGTTTGACTTTATGCCGCTTTATTGAAAAAATCGGAGAAAAAAACAGGGGACGAAAGCGAATGAACTTCGTGAAGGACGTATTCGAAAAGCAGGTCAACAATCCTCGCGACGCCGCGTTCAAGGCCGCCTTCCAAAGGAGGGAGGTGGCGGAAAGCTTCTTTCGCGGCTATCTTCCCCGAAAGGTGGTCGAACTGGTCGATTTGACGAATTTGGACATGCGCAGCGGGAGCTGCGTGGACGAAAAACCGAGGGACGGGCACTCCGATATCGTGTACAGGACGAGGATCGAAGACGCGGACGCGTTCCTGTACCTGTTGTTCGAGCATCAAAGCGCTCCGGACCGGTTTTTCGTTTTCAGGCTGCTTTGCTATATGGTCAATCTGTGGAGGGAATACGTCGACCAGAATCCGAAAACGGAGACCTTGCCCGTGATCGTGCCGGCGGTGCTGTATCACGGGGAGAAGAAATGGAGTTCTCCCGACCGGTTGCGGGCGCTACTCGAGCGCGGGGAGGATTTCGGGGAATACATACCCGAATTCTCGTACAATCTATACAATCTCGCCGACTACGAGGACGAAAGCCTGTTTCTCGGGGATTCCATGGCGCTCGGCGTGGTCCTTTATCCGATGAAGCACATCCACGACCGGGATTTCGGCCCCGTTTTCGCAAAGGCCGTCGATTATCTCGGCAAGGCTCGAGACAAAAGAACGCAGCTCGAGTTTATGGAACTGGCGCTTCGGTACGCCTGCCATGCCGGAAACGAAGAGGAGGGGCGGTAAGAAAATACATAGACCGGGGCGTGGAACGAATCAACGACGAAAACGTCAGGAAGCTCGCCATGACGGTTGCCGAACAGATCAGACAAAGAGGGATTAAGGAAGGGGAAAAAATCGGAATAGCAAAAGCGAAAAGAGACATATATGTAAGAATGATAAAACGCCGGTTCGGATTCGTCTCCCCCGAATTGGAGGAAAGGTTCCGAAAAGCCGATATCGACGTCCTCGACGAATTCGGAGAAGCACTGTTCGATTTCGAAAAATTTGAAGACGTGGAAAAATGGTGGAGAAAACGCTGAAGACGCCGAAATTCGCCCGGCGGCCTTTCCGACACGGGAAGAAGAGGATACCGGCACGGCCGGGTTTCGAACGCCGTCGAAATTTTTGAGGTTTGTCGTCTTTCCTTCGAATTCGGCGTATCCGTTCCGTACGATCGCGAATAAAGAACGACCG
>CAZNTU010000451.1:0-1099 GCA_964575975.1 uncultured Desulfobacteraceae bacterium | reverse complement strand
GGCCGCGCTTCGGATTCCCGAGTCGCCGGCGGCGGTTGCCGCGACCGCTGAACGGTCCTCCGCCGTGAAGTTTCCTTCTCGGTCGAAACGAATGTCTCGCCGCTTAAAACGATATTTTGCGTTCGACGATTCAAGAGCCGATTCGATCGAACGACGGGGAGCGAATCCGGTTGGCCGAAATCGGGAAACGAATCGGTTCGAAGGCTTTGAGGGGCGCCGCGAACTCGGACGCGATATCGGCGATCGTACTGCGGACAATATGCTGCAAACGCGAAGTCCCGCGTTGATTGCGAGTACCCGATTCACGATCGGGATTCCGGGTTCCGTCTCCCGTTGCGTAAAATTCTAAAGGACGCCGGATTGAAATCGATCCGACTCCCTCCGAAATCCCCCGACTTGAACGCCGGCGCCGATGGATTCGCCGGACCCGTTGAATCGGAATGCCTTTCGCGTCCGACCGTCTTCGGGAAAACGGGTTGCCCCGCGCCTTGAAAGAATAGCGGGGGCCGTCAAGTTGTCGGACATCGTTCGTTTCGGCCGAAGCTTCCCCAAAAGACGAGGGTTTTGGTTCAGGCGCCAGACAAAGGCGATATGCAAACTCCAGCGGGCCGCGTCCGGTTTATCTTCGAAAGACAAAGCCAGGCGTTTGCTTTAGACCCCGGCGGCACGGTCCAATTGTTCGAGGCCTGGCCGATGCCCGGGATTTTCAAGCCGGGCGGCCGGGACGTTTCCAGGGAGCGGGCCAATTCCGACAAGGTTCCGATCCCCGCGGCAAAGCCCGACCGGAAGAGCGGCCCGGACTTTCGCCGAGGGCGCGATCGAAACCCCGTCCCGAACCTTCGAAGGCGAAGGGATTTAAATTCCTTCCCCCATCCTTCCTTCCAGCGTTAACGCCAGAACCTCGGCGGCGTCGAAAAGCGCCTCTTCTCTTTTGATACAATGTCGAGGAGAGACATAAAGGGACGTTCCCCTTCGCGTCTTCGTTCCCGAGGTATTTTCCGCAAAGACGGACGACTTTCGGAAGTACGAAACGCTTGCGAGGCGCGACGAAACGAGGATACCGCGCGAGGGGCGCGTCGCTCGGCGGGCGTTCCCGCCG
>CAZNTU010000450.1:0-2659 GCA_964575975.1 uncultured Desulfobacteraceae bacterium | reverse complement strand
CCCAACGTTCGAGGCGCCCGGCTGTCAATCATAATGTCTTAGTAGCACGCGGCATTCTTCTCCCCCCCGACCTTATTACCTTATTAAAGGCTGCCAGTGTTGCGCGCAATATACCGACGGCAAGAACGGCGGCATTTTTATTTCGTTCCGCAGCCCTCCCCTCGTCCTGAATCCGGTTGTTTTCGTCGAAATAATCATAGTTCCCCCCCTAACAGCTAAAACCTAACAGCTAACACCAACCGTCCGTCACCTTCTATGCACCGGGATTGGCCGCCGTGCTTTTGTTCTTCTTCAGACGAATGAACAACGAGGCGTCCTGAAGATCCATCACCGGGACGGGAGCTTGCTGTTTTCCGGCGCGGACCCAGACGATGTTCCATTTTTCCTCGTGGCAGCGGGTCAGGAATTCCTCTACGGCTCGGTCTCCGCCTTTGGCGACGACGATGGCGTTTTCGGGTTTTTCGCGAAGCATTTGCGCCATGGGGACATCGACTTTTTGCAATTCGCTTTTTCCGGCGACATTGACGATCGAGAGGCCGAAGTTGTTTTCGAGGAGTTTGTAAAAGGGGTTGTCGCGGTTGTTCGGATTTCTGTCCTCCACGAGGAGCAGCCGGGGGGCCAGGTTGAACTTGAAGGAGAACTTGTCGAACAGTTTCTTGAAATCGAAGAATTCGTTTCTGTCGGCCAAGTCTTCCCACCATACGACGAGGGCCGCCTTGGGAAGCTGGCGGTTGGGCTGGTAGGACCTGGGGGCTCCGCGATGCCGGTCGCCTTCGTCCGGTTTGGATCGAAGGTCCTTGCGCGGCCTGTGTTCGCCTTCCAGAAAGTACCGTTCGATCTCGAACGCGCTCTGGAAACGGCTGTCCTGCGCCGGGGCCAGCGCCAGCGAAAGGAACCGGGACCATAGCGGGGGAAGATTGATCCGGTTGATGAGGTTCTGGATGTCGGCGGGAAAAGGATCTTGGGGCGGGAACATTTCCTCGAAGCGGCTTTCCGGAAGAATTTGCTGGAGTACGGTTTTTCCCAAGGCGTAGACGTCGGTCGCGGGCGAAAGGCGTCCCGTCGGCTCGAAGCACTCGGGGGCCGAATGGACAACCTCGGGACCCAGGCAGGCCTTGTTCGGGTTGTAGCCCTTGAAGTCGTTCATTCGGATCAGGCTGTCGAAGCCGAAGAAGTAGGGTTTGAAGGTGGTGTTGCTGAGAATGATGGAATGGAGAGGGACCGAGCGAATGACGATCTGGCTTTCGTGCAGCAGGGACAGGGCTTTGGAGCAGTTGCGGACCAGGGCCTTGACCTTGAACCATCTTTTCTTGTCTTTCTCGTTGGTGAGGGAGTAGGGGACGAACCCTGCGGGATGGGCGAATACCAGGCCGGGCTCTTCGTTTTTCAGGGAATCGTCCATGGGATCGTGTTCGTTTCGAAATTGGAACAGATCCACGGGTTCGGGAAGGAACGTGTAGTTCATGCACAGGATTTCGGTCGTCTTGTGGAACGAGTATCTCAGGTCCCCGATTTCGAAGTCGCGGTTTTTCCCGGGGATTCCGTCGTAGTCCAAGACCATGAGAAACAGGTTTCGCCGAAGCTCGGGGGCTTGGTCCTCAACCTGGAACAACTTGTGGAAACGGCCGCGCTGGACGATGCCGGTCACTTTCCACCGGTTTTCTCCCCGCGAATCCCGGATTGTTTGTCCGTCCTTGAAATTCATCGGCGTTTCATCCTCCTTTCCGTCGTTTCGGTTTCGGTTCCGTAGGCTCGGTTCCGTCATTTCAGGGGCAGTTTGTGAGCGGCGCCCAATGCGTTTTCCATGCTGGAAAATCTGTTTTCCGGATCGGGTTCGACGGCTTTTCGAACCCACTTGCGCCAATCCTCGGGGACGGGCTTCAACAGTTCGAAATCGAACGCGGCGTTGCCGCAGCCGTCGATTCCCGGCGCTTTTCCGGCCAGCGCGTGATAGATCGTGGCGCCTAAAGAGAACACGTCGGCCCGGCGGTCGATTCTTCGGGGCGGAAAGGCGAAGTCAGTAAATTCGGGGGGCTGGTATCCTGGCGTGCCGGTCTTGGCGAAACGGGTCAAGGTTTCGTTGTCCCAGCGGACCGCGAAGCCGCCGAAATCGATGAGGACGTAGTTCTTTTCCCTGGTACACATGATGTTGTCGGGCTTCAAATCCTGGTAGACGAAGCTCAGCTTTTTGCCCTCGTGCAGTTCGTCCTCGTGGAAGCCCTGCAGGATGCGGCCGATTTGCAGGATCACCTGCTTGGCGTTTCCCAGAAGATTTCTCCGGAACCACTTGCGGCTCGCGGCCTCGTTCAATGGGATTCCGCTGACGTAGCTCAGGACCAGGAACGGTTCGGTCGTCCACAGTTCGCATCGGTCGGGGCCTTTTTCGAGGAAGTGATATACGTTGCCTTTTTGGTCCTGGTGGGGGCCGTACAGATCCAGCCCGAAGTCCCGGACTTCGTCGAGAATGACCGGCACGCCTCCGATGCCTCGCTTTTCCGCCCGCAGGAGCATTTTGCGCTCGAACTCCAGGCGAAGCCTCTGTCTTTCCACCTGCTTGGCCGCCGCCAGGTTTCGCTGCACTTGGAACAGTTTTCGAGGGTATCGGTTGGTTTTGACCAGGATCTTCTTGCCGTGCAGACGAAGGTCGCGGCCCGTGTAG
>CAZNTU010000449.1:0-2663 GCA_964575975.1 uncultured Desulfobacteraceae bacterium | reverse complement strand
TATTCGCAATCGCGTATTGCGCCCGAAAGGGCTTTCGCCATGACGAGATCGGACGCCGACATCTCCGGGGTCTACAAGCCTCGAAACCCCAAGGACAGCCCGTTCCACAACTGCGTGGAAAACCACTTTTCATGCAAGCGCTGCCACTTTTGTTCCTCGTGCCACCGGAAGCGCGTCGTCGAATACGGCGAGTGGCTGTTGACCGACATTCTCAAGAAAATCCCCTGCGGGCACCGGGTCTTCGGCATACCCGAACGCCTCCAGATCTATTTCATGTACGACCGTTCCCTGCTCGGCAAATCGGGCAAATGCGCCTGGAAAGTGGCGAGCGCTTTTCTCGAATCCGCCGTCCCCCAGACGACGCGGGTCCGAGAGCGAGTGTCGCCATATAGACATACGGATACTTTCCCGATTTCAATCCTCGCCCGCGCGCCGTCGCCGCCGACGGCCGCTTTCTTCCGGACGGCTCATTCACAGGCGCGCCAGGATTCCACGCCGAAGACCTTAAGGAGCCTTTCCAGCAAGAAGTCCTGAAAATGCCGAAGAAAGATGTCAAAATCGACGACGCCCTCATCGAAAACACGCTATCCCGGCGCCGCACCGGCTTCCACGTCCATGTCGGCGCAAGGATTCGACCCGAAGACGAAAACGCCCTCGGCAACCTTGCCAAGTACATCGTCCGAGCCAGTTTCTCCCGGGAGCGCATGCTCCGCATCTCCGCCGAAAAATCTCCCGACGGCTCGGCCAAAGTCGTTTATACGTCAAAAGACGGAAAGACGGAACAAACCTTCGACGCCCTCGACTGGCTCGCGCGTCTCGTCTTTCATATTCCGAACAAATACGAGCAACTCGTCAGATACGTCGGGTATTGTTCCAACAAGTCCCGGGGCATGCGCAAAAAGGATGGAGGCGACGACATAGCGCCGTCGATCGCGCCCGGAGAAACGACGTCGAAACTGTACCGCCGCAGCCGGGCGAGGCTGATCCAAAAGATCTGCGAGCTCGATCCGCTCCGCTGTCCCAATTGCATGCCTCAAAAAATTGAAATTTGGGATCGACGCCGGACTGCGTCCCGAAACAGGTCGTTTCCCATGTTATGCGGGCTGTTTTAGATTTCCGCGAACCATTTTCAATCCGTCGGCAAGGGTGTAATTCAATGTGGTTGTAGCAATTACGCAGCCAACAATGTTTCCTTTCTCTCGTTCCAAAAGTCATCCCAATAATCGTCGGCCTTTAAAATCCTCAGCGCCAACATCGGATTTATAGAATCGGGATGCCAACTCGCCCCCGGAATTTTCAGTCTTTTCTGAGGCACGTATTTGTGAGCGCTTTCGATTTCCCCCGAACCAATTGGATATCCTTTGTTTTGGCAATCGTCGTAATCCAGGCATTCTTTGAAGCGTTCCAAATATCCCAAAAGCCTTCCGAGTCGCTCGTTGCCGTTTTCGGAAAAAAGATTCGCCAATTCTTCCAAGACCGTCGATACGTTTCCTTCGCTTACCGTTGCGACGCGAGGCTTCACCCATGCGGGCCTTTCCTTGGCCGGCAATCCCAATTGCTCGGCCGTATCGTAGAAATGGTCCTTCAAATGCGGTTTGTCCAATATGAACCGCATGTCCAGAAATTGTCTCTTCAACTCTTCGAAAAGTCCGTTGCCTCCGTCGGCGACGCCTATTGGTTCCGTATCGGACGTCATCCCCCGAAGCTTCGCGGCCAGACGCAATTTGCCGACGACGACGGGATAGGGATCCATCCCGCCGCCGAACGTTTTGTTCTCGCTGTCCAGCGGTCTCGCAAATCCCGGACGAACATCGCGCCATCCGACAGTCTTTTTCTTTTTGGGATTGTCGTACACGGGAGTTCTCTCTTCGGTATTTTCGTCCTTTTCCCATACGGCGGTGCGGATCTCGCAGCCGTCAAGCTCTATCGGCATTTTTTCCACGTATTGTCCGTCGTCGTTTTCGACATCCGTCTCCGCAAGTTTTGCGTCAATATAGCTTTCAGCCAGTTTCGCCGATTCCTTGGTCGCCCTGTCCACCGCGCTCGAGCCGATATGGAACCGATAGTGTTCCTTGAATCTTCCGGCGGCCTGTTCGAACGATTCTTCGCTTCCGAAGTCCGCCGGAGCCCTGTCTACGGCAAGGCTTCGCCCGTGGTGCGTTATGTTCATCGTGTCGCGAAGCGGCTTGCCGCCTTCGCCCGACAGGTATAAATACGGCGACTCGATTTCGATTTTTCCAAAAACGACATTGAACTCAATTGTCGGGTTCTTGCGTATCGTCAATCCTTCGGACTTTTTTTTTCCACAATTTCGTCGCGGGTTTTTTCCAGCACCTTTTTGGTCGTCTTGCGGCCGACGTCCCGCAAAATGTCCGAAATGTCCTGGACCACCGTAAGAGCCCGGGAGGCCAACTGTTTTTCGGTTTCGAAAATTTTTTCCGACAGCATGTCACTGACAGTTTCGGTCAAATCGTTGTATTCGTCCATTTTCATGCGGTCCTCCTTTTGGTTAAGTGTCTTTTTTTGGCAATTACCAAAAGGCGTCTCAAAAGTCCCGCACTTTTTTCGTTTCAAACCATTTTGCTCCAACTACGTTGATTTACACCCCCCAAAACGGCATCGATCCGGACGATGACCCGCTTACGTATGAATTCGAGGTGTTT
>CAZNTU010000448.1:0-2676 GCA_964575975.1 uncultured Desulfobacteraceae bacterium | reverse complement strand
GACCTTGACGATCTTTTATTGCGCGACTCGTCGCCAAGGGACGCGTGGGCGGGTATTGCCGACGAGAAGGTTATGCGCCGCGAGATCGCGCGGGAACTGAACCACGCGTCGAACGGCCTTTACAAGGTGGACCAGGAGGCCGTTACGGCCGACGAGAAGGAGACGGATATTCGTCTGCGTTCCGTCGCGTCCGACCACGAAGCGGTGATCGAACTCAAGCTCGCCGATGCCCGGTGGTCAGCCCGCGACTTGCGCGACACGATAAACGATCAACTGGTCAAGAAGTACATGGCGGCCGAGAACAGCCGGTCAGGGTGCCTGCTCGTAACGCTGGCGAAGGATCGGAGTTGGGAGCATCCGGACAGTGGACGGCGTATCGGATTAGCCGAGTTGGAATCTCTGCTTCGCTACGAGGCGAAACGCGTCGAGAATGATATGGGCGGCTCCGTTGCGTTAGCTGTGCATATTCTGGACCTGCGCCTGCGGTTGTCCAAGGAGAAAGAGCGCGTGACGGGGAACGCGAGCATGTAGGCCGGAGAGGTGTTTTAATCCGCCGGGTTCGTCCCGGATAAAATTTTCACCCCCCAAATGCTTGCCCTTCTGGGCCAGCTGTATGATGTTGAATGGTGATAACTTATGAATGAAAAATATCTTGTCGGAAAATTCGAATCATGGGCTCGTATTTTCGAATCCGCAATTCCAATTTGGAAACATTGGTATTTGATTTCCAAATACCAGAGGGATATCGTTGCCAATTATTGGGATTCGTTATTCCAAACGGATTGCTTTAACCAAGCCTTCCAGTTTGCGCCGACTTGGCTATCGCAAACGATCAACCCTTGGTCGTTTTCGCTTTTTCAATTCACAAAGGAGATAAAGGGCAGTTCGGCACTGGAATACAAGATCCTCACCGAGGTGGCAGGATATGGAAGTCAGTTGGGTAAAATCATCGACGTTTTGGAAATAATCGAAAAAGAAAACATCTTAAAAACCGACGACTTGAATGAATCCGACAAATATAAAATCAATAAATTCAAGGAACTTGCAGAAGACATTAAAAGGGCAAAAGGGATGGCGATCAAGCCGGAGAATTAAAACGAAGAAATTCTAAGCCACGTAGCAAGGGAGGCCTGTGAAGCGGCGATCGAGGAATAAATGCATAGCGAAGCGCTCCAATCCACCGATCAGGGATTGTTATTCAAAGGGTCAAACCCAAGGCGTTTATGTGTATTCATCGGTACGGACAATGCTGAATTTGGACAAAAAGACAGGCAAAAACGTTCAGTGTGTAAATACGAGCAGCATGAAGATCGAACAAATGCGACGCGAAAGCCGCCCCGCTTTTGAAAAAGCGGTTGCCGACTATATCCAATCCCGCCGGAGACGGGTACCGGAATTCGTGCGAAAGCATTTCTCCTTCAAAGGCACCCTGCGCATCAACAAAAAGGCTTTCGGCGAAGATCTTTACAAGGCGCCGCTGAACGTGGCCTGGACCGTGCCGTATCTCGGCCTGTGGGCGTCCTCGCCGTTGTTGCGGAAGCTGAGGCTGGGGAAACTTTCAGACCGGATCGAAGCCTTGCCGCCGGGATTCGAAACACGGGTCCAGAAGGAAATCATTTGGCTGATCTATACCGAACTGCTGGAGCTGCCCTGTTCGCAGCAGGGCCGCGTATCCCATGCGGACGCCCTGCTTGCCGAACTCCTGAAACAGCCCGAAATCGCCTCCTTGCTTGCCGGCGAGTTGGGCGAAATCCGTTCCAAGTCCGGAAATCCCGGCTACCGGGCCGCTTTGGAGAAAAACCTGGTCGAATATTCCAAAAGCAGAACCGCCGCAGCCGATTTGGCCGGCAACATTATTTCCCTTTCGGCCGGATTCGCGGCGTTCGGCCAAACGACGCCGGGCGCTCTGACGGCAGGCGGCGCCCTGGCAAATCTAATCGCAAACCAGATCGCCGTTTCCAATTTCGTCCTCGGCCCAGCTGTGGGCGGACTCTATTACAGCGTTTTCCCTGCCGCCGCGTCGGCGGGACTCGCGGCGGCGACCACCGGCGCGACGATTGTCGCCCTGGCCGCGCTGACATCCTTTTCAGGCATTGTCGCCGATCCTCTTCAAGCCCGTCTGGGCATCCACAGGCGAAGACTGACCAAGATAATCGATTGCCTGGAAGACCGGCTGAACGGAAACGACGAATCGCGCTTGAAAATACGCGATCAGTATTACGCCCGCGTCTTCGACTTGTTCGATCTGCTCGAAAGAGCCGCCCGGACATTTGCCTGAGATTCCGCGGAAATTAACAAATCCGCCAAATCCGTCATCTCTTTTGCCCTATAGAACGTATTCTGCACAGACCGTGTTCGAATCGATCGTTCGGAAAACGGGACGCCCGGAAACGCGTTTTTCCGAGCGGGCTTACTATTTGTCCGCCGGGTGGGACGCGGCAGTGTCAGAGATTTCCAATTGACATCTCCGACGATTTCGAAATTATTGTTCACGGTTTTTGTTTTCTGGCTACGAGAGACAGTACAAGGCGGAGCATACGAACAGGAGGGCCAAGGGCTCCTACGACCTGGAACCAGTCCGCATCCATACGCCGAAACCGCATCGAATCGTTACTGTTTCTGTTCAAGATTGCCCTTCAGATAGTGGTTCTGATCGAAAGGACCGCAAGGAGAAAC
>CAZNTU010000447.1:0-2688 GCA_964575975.1 uncultured Desulfobacteraceae bacterium | reverse complement strand
TTTGTTCTGAAAATCATTCCGGTTCAGAAAGCGGGTCTCGCGCCCTTTCATCGAAGGATCTGTTCCCTCGCGCCACCAACCGTTGCTCCACTGTGACCAGAGAACGCCGTTCTTTTCATATCGATTACTAAATTCATCGCCGACGAGACGAAGTTCGATGGTTGTTCCGTCAGGCTGCTTGACAGTCACGAGTTTGTCCACCGGGGCGGCATTGCCCGCACCGGCAAAAAACAGAGAAACGAGCAGAACAAAAAGGCGAAACTTCAATCGACTCAGCTCCTTTTCAGGCATCGTGGCGATATCTTTCTCCCCGCAGCAAGAGAAGGGCGCGCACTCCTCGGGTTCGTTGACGCCGCAACGTCGGATTCGAGACGGACGAAAGCTTTCTCGCGCGTACTACCAGGCCCTCAATGACACCTTTCCGTCAAAATCCACCAGCGTGGGGGGGGCCTTCCCCGCATGAACAAGGGGGAAAATGTGGGTTATATTCCAGGGAATTCGGTTTTTGAAGGTGGCGAATTTATACGACGCCACTTCCTGATCGTTCACCAGAACGGTGGCGAGTTGTTCCAGGCCGTTGTAGACGAACTGGACTTTCGCGGGAAGGGAAACCGTCCGTATCTCCTGGGACGTCTCGTAAAAATTCCTGTGATCAAAAGCTTTTCGATCTTCCAAATCATTATAAGGGTAATAATATCCGACAAGGCATTTCCCGCCATTCAAGGGAACATACAAACCTCCGTGGCGTTTGCTATCCCCCACGCCGACACTGAGATACCCTCCTTCGAAACGGGAGACCAGAAGCGTCACTTCCCAATGCGACTTCTGAGAAATCTCCTTCGGCAGCTCATACCCCCTCCACCAGGTCGCATCTTTATCGCGCACGAACAGGCGGAACTGCTCGCCGATCGCCCTGCTGTATCCTTGCTCGCCCGTTTCCTCGGGAAGGGATGCGAAATCGAGCACCACCACATCACCTTCGCCCCCGGAAGACACGCCGGAGAAGACGGACTGTGCCCACGCCGAACGGCTTTCCATCTCTACGGCGCCGAGCAGCACCGCCCCCAGCACGAACACTCCCGCCCAAAACCGTCCCATTCTCATGGCACATCACTCCTCTGTCCAAAAGTGAGAAACCACCGTTCCACAGATCTTCTCCTGCCCGTCGCAACCAATCCTTGCTCTGGAAAAGCGCCCTCCTCACGGGAAAATGTACACGGAGGAAAAACGGCTCCCGCCGATTTTGAAACGGAGCGATGACCCCGCTTCGTCATGGATCGTCATCGCTTCAGCTCAACCCGACAGGTGACGGACGACACATCCTTCATGACCTTCGGCTCGAGGGAAAACACCACGTCCCCCGAGGCGACGGTAAAGAGGTCATACTCGTTTTTCGCCTTTCCCACGTTGCCGAACGCTGGAAGCAGGAGTAGCGCCGCTCCGTCCGCTCCGTCTCCTCCAGCCTTTGCACCAATCCGCGTCAATGTCGCCGGATCGGCGAAGACGCCCACCGTGTCGATGCGGAGCGGTTGCATCACTTCGTGGAGTTCGTGCCCGTCCTTGTCCCGCAGGGAAAGACGGAGTGCCCCCGATGAAAAGGCAACCCCCACCGTCGGCCCATGCCTGCCCTTGCTCCACAGGCGATCCCACAGCGCGGCAAAGGCTTCCCCGGGAACACGGTACGCATGGGCGTAAAACCGCCCGGACACGAGATAGGTGTTCGCGTAGACGGCACCTTTTCCCGGAACCGCCAGCAAGCGATTCTTCATCTTTCCCGTTCCGTCGGCGATCTCGAGAGCGCGCAGATAGTCCCCAAGGGTATTTCGTTCGTAACGCAGCAGAATCGTGGCCACGTCGCCTTCGCTACGGATCTCCGAAACGAAGGGGCACTCGTGGCGCACCGCCTCGGAGAGATAGTCCAAAAGGCGCTCCATTTCCGGCACGAATTCCGCGAAATACCGTTTTTCGTCGAAAAGAATCTCCGCCCGGATCCTGGCTTCTTTCCTGCGGGTGTCGAAATCTGGTTCGGAGAGACGAATCTCGAGAAAATTCTCGTAGGCAAAGGAGGTGATCCATTCCGCAAGCATCTCCGTGGCCTCTTCGATACGTCGTTCCTTTGAGAAAGATGTCGCATAGAGCCCCTTTCCGTCGAGAGGAACGCCAAGAGAGCCTTTTTCAAGAAGCCCCTGGAGCAGCGTATCCTTCCGTATCCGGGCGACGAGACGAATTTTCCATACGTTCTGATCCTGCGCGCCTTCCTCGACGATGTCGTATCGATCGATGAACCCTCGGCTCAACAGGAGAATTCTTTCCCGGGTCGTGTCGTCGGCCACAACGGTGGAGGAATTGAGAACCATTCCCATCGCCTGCCGAACGGCCTCTTTCCATGCATCGACCAGAGCTTCCGTGCGATCCGTACCCGTTCCCTCCGCCTCGACCACGACCTGGGAAAAAGCCTTTTCGTCCGCTCCGGCATAAGACAACCCTGTGAAAAAAACCGACAGAACAACGAAACTTCCAAAGCAGAGCCTTCCAATCCCCTTCGCAAACAGACTCTTCCGTTTTCCCGAACAGGCGGACATCATCGGGCATTCTCCTTTTTTACCTCGAAACATCTTTCGAATTCGACGAAGGGAACGAGGGAGACGGTTTTTTCAAAAAGGTCGTCGGGAAGCCGAAAGCGCACCT
>CAZNTU010000446.1:0-2712 GCA_964575975.1 uncultured Desulfobacteraceae bacterium | reverse complement strand
ACCCATATCAGACTTTTAAAAGAATGTCCCGCACTTTTTGATGCAATCCCCCTGACTTTTTCCGCGATTCGAGTTGACATCGTCGCCGATTATGTTAAAAATTCAAGATTTATTTTGGCAGTCGGGTTTTCATGAAAAGTTTGAACGAATTTAGATTCGATTTGGTTGAGGAACATTGGAAACAGGGATTGTAAGAGAGACCAAGGTCGTTAACGACCTTGGGTTCCACGCTAGGGCGGCCGCGCAAATCGCGAAGATCGCCCAAAAGGCGTCCGCCGGAATCTGGCTGACCAAGGACGGGGAAAAAGTGGACGCCTCCAGCATTATCGACATTTTGACCCTCGCTTGCGCAAAGGGTGTCCGGGTTACGTTTACGGCCGACAGCATGTCCGACGCCGGAATCATCGAGGATATCGTCAAGCTCGTCGAGGATGGTTTCGGAGAATAGGAGCGCGCGAGTGATCGCGCACGAAAAGTCGCTCATGGCAAAGAGAAAACAGAATGAAATAAAATTGAACGGCATAAGCGCCTCCCCGGGGATTTGCATCGGCAAGGCCTATCTTGTGGGAAGGGAGGGTGTAGATGTCGTCAAAAAGTATCGGATAGACCAAAAGGACCTCGAAAGGGAAGTCAAACGGTTCAAGTGCGCCGTTCAAAAAACCAGGGACGAGCTTTACGCCATCATCGCGAATTCTCCGGAGGATTTCCGACAGACCGCCAACATTCTCGAAACCCACGCCTTGCTCTTGAAGGACAAGATGCTCTACGGGGCCACCATCGAAACGATCGAAAAGGAGAAGGTCAACGCCGAATGGGCCTTGAAAAAGGTGGTGTCCAAAATCAAGACCATGTTCGAGGGCATGGAGGACGAATATTTCCGGGAGCGAGGCTACGACATCGTCCATGTTTCCGACAGAATCATGAGAAACCTGGTGGGCCAGGAACAGGTAGACATAGCGCAAATCAACAAGCGGGTGATTCTCGTCGCCCGGGATCTTTCCCCCGCGCAGACCAGCCAGATTCAGCTGGAGAGGGTCATGGGGTTCGTCACCGAACGAGGAGGCAAGGACAGCCACACCGGAATCATCGCGCGAACCCTTGAAATTCCGGCCGTCCTGGGCCTCGGCGGCCAAGCCGGCATCATTCAGCACGACGATATCATCATCGTGGACGGCAAGGAAGGAATCGTCATAGTCAATCCCTCCGAGGACACCCTGATCCTGTACGAGGAGAAGTGGGACAAATACCACGCCCGAAAAGCCGTCATGACACGGGAGGCACACCTTCCCGCCGAGACTTCGGATTGTATCAGGCTGAAAGTCATGGGCAACATCGAGCTTCCCGAAGAGGTCGTGTCCGTGCTCGATTACGGCGGCGACGGCATCGGACTCTACCGAACCGAGTTTCAATACTTGAGCAGGGACGATTTTCCGTCGGAAGCGGAGCTGTTCGAAAAATACAAGGACGTGCTGGACGTTATTGGCGATAAAGCCGTCACCATTCGCACCTTGGACGTGAACGGAGACAAGGCGCTGTCGGGGCCGGATGCCCTGGACGAACTGAACCCGGCGCTGGGATTGCGCGCGATTCGGTATTGCTTGAAAAGGCCCGATATATTCCTGACCCAGTTGCGGGCGATTCTCCGGGTAGCCGCTTACGGAAACGTGCGCGTGCTGTTTCCCATGATTTCCGGCGTGGAGGAGATCGTCGAGGCCAAGCGGCTGGTTTGCCAGGCTGCGGAATCCCTTCACAGCGAGGGCGTCGTGTTCAACAAGGATTTCGAAATCGGCGTCATGATCGAGGTGCCCTCAGCCGTAATTTTGGCCGACGTTCTCGCCAAGGAGGTCGATTTTTTCAGCATCGGAACCAACGACCTGATCCAGTATTCGCTGGCCATCGACCGGGGCAACTTCGAGGTCGCACACATGTACCAGCCGCTCCACCCGGCCATTTTGCGAATGTTGAAGCATGTCGCCGATGTCGCCATCGAAAACAACGTCAAGCTCTACATGTGCGGCGAAATGGCTGCCGAACCGCTGTTCACGCCATTGTTGCTCGGGATGGGATTCGACGAACTGAGCATGAATCCCCAGTCCATTCCCGTCGTCAAAAGAATGATCCGCTCCGTTAGCGCGGGAGAGTCGAAGAAGATCCTGGCCCGTGCGCTGGAATCGACCCGAATATCCGAGACCAAAGAGTTGATGAACGAAAATTACGGAGAGCTTTTGTCTCGACAAATCTACGCGGGGTAAACCGAATGGGAACCGAACCGAAAAAAATCATCGCGGAAAACCGAAAAGCCAGACACGACTATTTCATCGACGACGAGATGGAGACGGGCATGGTTCTGACCGGCACCGAGGTCAAATCCCTTCGCCTAGGACGGGTCAACCTGAAGGATTCCTACGCCAAAATCAAGGACGGCGAGGTCTTCGTGCATCAGTTGCATATCAGCCCCTATCCGTTCGCCCATTATGGAAACCACGATCCTTTGAGGCCCAGAAAGCTTCTCATGCACAATTACGAAATCAAGCGGCTAGTCGGCAAAATCCAGGAAAAGGGTTTAACCCTGATACCGCTTAGGTTGTATTTCAAGAAGGGCAAGGTGAAAATGAGCCTCGGACTGGCAAGGGGAAAGCGACAGTACGACAAACGGGAAACCATACGGAAGCGCGACGAACAAAGGGATATGCGGAGATCTTTGAAAGATTC
>CAZNTU010000445.1:0-2727 GCA_964575975.1 uncultured Desulfobacteraceae bacterium | reverse complement strand
GATTATGAAGTGAACGTTTCCACGCGTAGGATCCGGGAAGTTGTCGCGACTGTCGTTGCCCGAATCCAGACGCATCAGAACGGGACGGTCGGTAATCTGGCGCACGTACCGCAGAGTTTCGCCGATAAACTCCGGGGTGTGTTTCTGGCAATGCTGGCTGCCTTCCCTGAGTTCGAGGTTGACAAGGTAGCCCTCCGCGCCGAGGTACGAGAATATGGGGGCGGAGCCGTCGCAGCCCTTGTAGGTCCTGGAGACTCCTTCCTTGTTTGTCTTGGAGTTGTCGAAGGGACTGACGTCGATGTCCAAAGGGACGAACATGCCTGCGCTCGTGGCAAGCGGCGTGATCGCGGGCGCCATGGATTTGACCAGGGCCGCCGACTCCTCTTTGAGTTCCTCTTCCGCGGCGTGTCCGATCAAGTCGAGCCGTTGCCTTATCGTAGGGCTGGACGGGACGCCGGAAAGGCCAAGGGCGTTCGTGAAGAAGTCCGGCTTCGAGCGGAATATCTCGATGGAGTCGTAGTCGGGCTTTCCGACCCCGATCAGGCCGATCATGGAAAAGACTATTTCCGAATGGGAAAATTCCGGGTCGGAGCAGCGGACGTTCGCCAGGTTGTCGAGTCGTTCCCTCAGCCGCGTGGCTTCGATTAATGCTCCTATGTTGATCAATCCGCTATGGCTTGCCAGTTTTTCCATGCTGCTTTTTATACTGATTTGCTTGGACATGTTGTTTCACCCCCGAAGTGACTGTTTTTTAGGGGGATTTTATCATAAATCCGTAAATAAATCAATAGGTTACTGAATGTTTAGCAACTTTTGCGCCACTGATTCAGGTTGTTTTCAATGGAAAAATATGAATCCCCGATTTCGAAAAAAGAACGGGAGCCGATTTCAGTTACGGATGAATTCCTTCTTGCGCGTGAATTCGTCGATGAACCTTTCCTTGAACTCTCCAGTCTTCTCCCCCGGTAAAGCCCATGATCAGGAATGTCGTTTCCTCTTCCGTGATTTCGTACATACATAGGGTACGTCTTTGGTTGACCGGTGGTTGGATCAACCACAATATGTTCCGTGGCGCAAAAGTTCGCCGTGGCAAATGTTGTGGTGCAGTTCAAACCGGCGATGGCATGCAAGACGTTCTTGTGTTGTTTCGTCGATGAACTTCAGCTTGAACTCCAAAGCCCGTTCCCCGGTGAAGCCCATGATCAGAAGCATGGCGCCTTCCTCGGTGGCCTCGTAACACTTCTGGGCTTTGCCCTGTTCGTCGATGTAATCCGCCAGCCCAAAATTGGGTTGGCCCTTGTCCGTGTAGGCTTTCGAGGATTTTATGACGTCGATTGCCCGTACGACATTGCCGTGTCTCTTGCCGAACACTTCCGCAATTTTAAGAGTGGTGGTCACCGGCACGTCGTTTTTCAAAACCACCGGTTCGAAATTCCGCGTCCCGTCAGCCATTCCGCTGCCCTCCACGCCCCATCCTTTAAATACAGGCTCCCGGGCCGAAAGGTTGTCGAGGTGAACTCTCAGGAAAAAGCGGTCCTCCTCGGCAGGCTTCGAACTTCGGCTATCAAGTCGACTCCTTTGCATCCATAAATGTCTAAATGTTGCGTGCGCCTGAATTCGATTATGTAACGCATTCCAAATGCTTACTCCCAGGGAAGCCCATGATCAAGAGTACGGTTCCTTCCTCAGTGATCTCGCATTATATTCACATGTTGTGTTACCATAGACAGTATTCCACAAAATGTTCCATCCGCTGAAAATTGAGCGCAAGGAAATCTTCCCTGCTCTTTCGGGCGTTTCAGGTTCACAATAGCGGCCGCTATACATTTCGATGTTACTTCCCGCTCCCCCCGCTCTCTTCATGACGCTTCTCTCGGCAGTCATCAAGCCCGCCTCCGCATCGTGGTCACCCTTGATTTCCCAGGCCCGCCATATATTTTCCGGCCTATTCTTCAATCCTTGATCGAACCGTAAAATTCCAACCTCCCGAACTCCAGCCTTTCAAACCTCCATTTATCCCGTCCTCGTTTCCGTACGTACGGAAATTTTTCCGGGTTCGCGCAGGAAGGCACACCCCGCCTTTTAATACCGAGAGTCGAAAATCCCGTAAGCTTCTCCGAAGCATTTCACTTCCTTTGCGTCACCATTCCATTGACCCCATCGTGGTCACGCCATCCCGTATCATTCCCCGATTTTTTCGGCGGGTACCTGTCCGACCAATAGGTCAATGTCGGAAAAACCGACGCGCCCCGATATTGTGCATCCTAGTCATACATGTAACCCGAGGGGCAATAACCCGACCTATAAATTATACGCCCCTAGTCGGTCGAGGCGTCAAGAGCGGGCTCGGAAATCCAAACCCACCGACAAAGTCCATCAAATCAAGAAAGGAGGTGATTTCCGTGGGTAGGACTGTTCAATTCATACAGAAAGCCGCCTGCATGGGCAGGCGCGAGGATTGGTATGCTCCCTGGATAGATGTCTCCGGCAAATGGAGGGTCATCAAGAATCGCGATCTTGTCGAGCATCCCGGACATTTGAACGCCCACGATTTCTACAAGGATGCCGTTTTCCGGATTCAAAAGGTAATGGAGAAACTCGGCTGGACAACCCAGCTTTCGAGAGAAAAGCAGGACTGTCACGAGCATCTTTTTTACATGCATTTCACGCTCAAATGTTCGAAATGAGTCCGGCCCCGAAAACCAGAACCAACACAGAAAGGAGGTG
>CAZNTU010000444.1:0-2745 GCA_964575975.1 uncultured Desulfobacteraceae bacterium | reverse complement strand
TCAACGTGTACCCGCCCCCGTTGGGAGACCCTTATCGCGACGGAGACGACAAGAAGGACTGGGACCGAAAAAATTGATTTGCATCTCGGTCCGGCCACCGTACCGGAACCGTACCGTCTTGACTTAAAAACGATTTGCGCGTAAAAATCGAAAAAAAAGACTTGCCGTTTTTAGATTGAAACTGGCGAACGCATGAAAACATTGGAAAGCGTCGGGGTCCGAATGGAATAAAAAACGCCGAGCCTTTGGCAATTATTGTCTCGCGCCGCAAAAACGGCGAAAGGAAATAACGCGTGATTACGAAAAAAGACGGAAACAGGCGTGATCCCTTTCAAGAGTTGCGGGACAGGGCAAAAGCCCTGCTCGAGGAACGGCCCACACCCTTTCAACGCGCCGAAGTTGACCCCTTGAATGTTTTGGAGCTGATCGACGAACTTGCCGACCACCGGGCGGAACTCCAGATTCAAAACGAGGAACTGCGGCGGGCTCGGACGGAACTGGCCGATCTTCACGCCGAATATGTGGACCTGTACTACGAATTCGCCCCGTGCGGATACGCGACGCTGAATCCCGCCGGGAGAATCGAGAGAATCAATCTCAGGGGGGCGTCGCTTCTCGGAATAGACAGGGAAAACGCGGGCGAAATGCCCTTTTGGGCTCTCGTCCATGCGAAAAGCGAGGACGATTACTACAAGATCACCCGGCGGATCGACGAAACCAAAAAGCGGCAAAGCGCCGAACTGAGGCTTCTTCCGAAGCGGGGGGCATCCGTTTGGGTCCGGGCGGACATCGTGCCGGACCTGGACGAGCACGGAAACATCTACCGGTACAGGATGACGCTTGTGGACATCTCGGAGCGAAAGGAGACCGAGCACGCCCTTTTGGAAAGCGATAGGCGGCACAGGGAACTGGCTGCCTCCCTGGAGATCGAGCGAGGCAGGTTGAAGGCGATCATCGACAGCCTGCCCGTCGGTCTCTGGGTCGCGGACGCCACTGGAAAAATGGTCCTGATAAACGACAGCGCCCGCGCGATTTGGGGGGGCGAAGCTCCCGTCGCGGAAAGCGTCGAAGATTACGAATGCTACAAGGCGTGGTGGGCCGACACGGGAAAGCCGATTCTCGTCGAGAACTTCCCGATGGTTCGTTCGCTTCGAGGCGAAACGTTCAAAAACGTTGCGGTTATATTCGAGCGTTTCGACGGCGGGAAAGGCTCGCAGCTCGTCTCCTCCGCCCCGGTAAGGGCGTCGGATGGCACGGTGATCGGCAGCGTGTCCGTGGGTCAGGACATCTCCGAGGTCAAGCGAACCGAGAGAGAGCTGCTTCGCCAGAGGGAGCTGCTCAAAAGCATATTCGACAACATCCCGGTCTTGCTCGTCAAATGGAATCCCGACCTCCGGAGTTTCAAGCTTAATCGCCATGCCGAAACCGTCTTCGGCTGGACGACCGAGGAGGCCAACGAGGGCGACTTCATGGGAAAGGTCTTCCCCGATAAGGCCTATCGAACCGAAGTCGCCGACTATATGCTGAATCTGGAGCCCGGCTGGCACGAGTGGATTGCCACGACCAAGGGAGGCGAACTCGTTCCGTTAGACTGGGCGAATATTCGCCTGGAGGACGGCACTGTGGTCGGAATCGGCGTGGATATGCGCGAGCGGAAAAAGGCGGAAGAGTCCTTGCGTCGTTCCAACGAAACAGCGGAAGCCCGCGCCGATCAACTCCGGGCGCTGACCGTTCGGCTACTTGAGGCCGAGGAGCACGAACGGCGGCGGATTTCGGAGCTGTTGCACGACGATCTCCAGCAGATACTTGCCGCCGCGCGGATGCAGCTCAGAGCGGTCTGCGCCAACGCGTCCGCCGCGCCGGAACTGGAAGAGGTGGAGCAGTTGCTTGCGGAGTCCATCCGGAAGTCCCGCGAACTCTCCCACGAGCTGAATCCGATGGTGCTGTGCCAATTCGGCCTGGTCGCAGCATTGGAGTCTTTGGCCACGAATACTTTCCGGAATTTCGGTTTGCAAGTCGAACTGGACGCAAGCGACGAACGAAGGTTTGCGAGCGAGCCGTTGAATTCGTTCCTTTACAGGGCCGTGCGCGAACTCCTTTTCAACGCTGTCAAGCACGCGGAGGCGACAATAGCTCGAATCAAACTTTTCGGCTCGGAAGGCAAAATTTCAGTGACGGTAAGCGACAACGGCCGAGGATGCAGGATGGACGTCCTGGAGATTTCCAACGCATCGACCGGCCTGGGATTGGCCGGTATACGGGAGCGAGCCCGCAGTCTAGGGGGGGAACTGAAAATCGAAAGCTCTTCGGAACAGGGAACCCGGTTCACACTGACAATGCCGATCATATCGGCGAACGACGGCGATCAAAAAAAACGCCGTGCCTTGATCGATGCGGCGCTTCCCGTGTCGCGCCGCAGCGAGGACAGCAGGGGCTACGGCCCCATCCGGGTGCTTTTCGTGGACGATCACCAGATCATACGCGAGGGATTGATCAAGTTGATCGCCGGGCAACCGGACATCGAGTCGGCGGGGGAGGCCTCCAACGGACAAGAGGCCGTCGAACAGGCGTTGCTGCTCAAACCCGATCTGATCCTGATGGATTTCGCTATGCCGGAGATGGACGGTCTCGAAGCCACGCGGCTCGTCAAGGAAAACCTGCCCGCAACGCGGGTGATAGGCCTTTCCATGTTCAAGGACGAAATCGTCTCCCGGATGATCAAAGAGGCCGGGGCGGATGCCTATC
>CAZNTU010000443.1:0-2787 GCA_964575975.1 uncultured Desulfobacteraceae bacterium | reverse complement strand
CAGAGAGCATTTCCGCGTTCTGCCACGACACCTTGTCTCCGAGTTTGGACAGGACGCCCGTGGGCATTCCCAAGTCCACGCCGATGTTGTAGACGTGGCGTGCGCGCGTGCCGCCGCCGGTCATCAACAGTATTTTGTGCTTGTCCTTGGCCTTAATCAACTCGTCCAGAATTGGCATGAGAACCTTGGCGCCCCGGTCCATGATGCTTTGCCCGCCTATCTTCAGAACGTTGATGTCCGGATGCATCCGGAAAATAATCCTCCGATTCAGTCCTGGCCAAAAGCTCTTTGCTCACCAGAGACTCTCCCATCAGAGGAGTGTCGATATGAAGCCTTCCCTTTTCGCCTTCTTCCTTGATCAATTTTCCCATTTTATTCCCGCCTTCTTGTTTTTTAGTTTAATAGAAACTTTCCGTTTTTCGGATCGACAAGCAAGATAACGGCTCGAAGTATTTTTTTCAAATTTTTTGGGAAAGCTTTTTAAAAGGAAAAACGCCGGAGAGGCTTCCATACGTTTGTTGGGCTTTTTTTTCGCAACGACCTCCCAACGGTTGGAACCCCCGCTTACTACGGGAAGCACCGGCTGGAATCCCCACTGGTTCGGACGAAGCCAGCCGTAAGTTTCGACCGTGTCCTCCGGTCCGGGAACCAAGGCGTTCCGGTCGATGGAAAGCACTTTTATGCCGTTGTCCTCGAGGTTTTTGACTCGTACGGAGTTCGGAAATTCTCTGAGCTTTCCGAACTCCACGAACCGTCCGCTCCATCCGTAAAGGGTAAGCCCGACTCCGGCGACGGCGCCGATAATGCCGTCGTTGGTCCCCCCGTGTCCGGAAAGGTGCCCGTTCCCCACGGCCTTCATGGCCTCCTTCTGGGTCATCACTCTGGTGCATGCCGCTCTTCCGAATTCGACCAGTTCGGGGATTCGGGTACTGTTTGCGCAAAGAACGCACAGGCCGGGGTCGCTTCCGTCGATGAAGTGCTCCGCGATGTGCTCAACGGCCTTTTCGACGATGACGTTGGTGAAGGCTTCGTCCTCGATATCCACCACCACGCAGGCGGCGCTGTTATTGGAGGTGAAGGGGATGTCGGGAAGACGGGGCAATTGTTGGCGTATTACGCCCCATTGGCGGGCGCCTTCGGGGAGTTTTTCCTCGAACCACCTGGCCAACTTCCCGGTGCCGCGGTCGGCGCCGGCAACATCCGTATCGTCGAATTCTAAATATATTCTCATTACGAACCTTTTAATTCTTCCTGGCGTTTTGCGTCGTTTCTCGAGTTTGTTTTTCGATATCTCTCGCACTGAAACAGGACGTCCTTCTATGATTTCCCCGAGCTGGCAGATCTCTTTTTCATCAGATGAGGTATGTAAGAAAATTGCTCGGATCATGTCAAGGCAAAAATCCGTCGGCTTTTGGCCGTTCGAATCGAGCTTGTCCGAGTTTTCGATTGTATAGCGAGAATGGTTGAAAAATGTTTACTTATATATTTACATGTATGGGTGAATGGATATCGCGATTTTTAGTTAAAATGTCGAAATCCGTATAGCTTCAGGAACCTGTTGAAATAGCGGGAATTTTTCGGTTTCGGGATCTGAAATGCCCGTTTTTAAAGGCGGCTCCACATAAATCCCCCATTCTCTGGTTTTGACTTAAGGATTTCAATTTATTGCGAATTTATTCGCGAAATAAAAATTATTTTCTCTTGACATGGAGGTTTATATAGTGGATTATCCGATTAATGGTGGGAGAAAGTGGAGGATAGTGGATGTTCCGGGGGAGTTCATTCCATACTATCGACGACAAGGGGAGAATCATAATTCCGACGAGATTCCGGGACCTGATCAAAGAGTCGAATCTCAACGGGGTCATGGTTTCGCGAATGGACCGCTGCCTTGTCTGCTACACGATAGACGAATGGATCAAAATAGAGAACAAAATTCTCTCCTTGGCGCAAAAAAGCGAAAGCATGCGCCGTTTCCGAAGGGTTTTCATCGGAGGCGCCTCCGAATGCGCCTGCGACAAGCAGGAACGTATCCTCATTCCCCCCATGTTAAGGCAGTACGCTCGACTTGAAAAGGAAATCGTGATAGTCGGTGTTCTGGACCACTTCGAAATCTGGTCCAAGGAAAATTGGGAACTTGAGAATGTCGCCCACGAAAAGGACTTGGAAGACGAGGACGTCAGGAACGAGATTGCCGGCCTAGGACTCTAAATCCATGCTCTACTCCCACACTCCCGCAATGGCGCATGAAGTAATCGAATACCTGAACGTCAGACCCGGCAAAATCTACGTGGATTGCACCTTGGGCGGCGCCGGCCACGCGCGGGCCATAATCGAGCAAATGGCTCCGGGCGGTTTTCTGGTCGGAATCGACCGGGACAAGGACGCGATCAGGCACGCCCGCGAAGTTTTGAGCGACCACGCCTCCGAGATCGCGCTGGTTCGCGACAATTTCGAGAACATCGAGTCCGTGCTGGGACGGCTTGGTATAAAAGGAGCCGACGGCATTTTGGCGGATTTGGGTATATCCTATCATCATTTGGCGGAAAGCGGGCGGGGATTTACCTTCCTGAAGGACGAACCCCTTGACATGCGTATGGACACGGACTTGGAAACGACCGCCGGGGACATTGTAAACAATGCCGGAGAGAAGGAGCTGTCGGACATTTTTTTCAAGCTCGGAGAGGAAAGACATGCGAGACGGATTGCGAAAAACATTGTTCGGGAACGGAAAAGGACGCCGATATTGACTAGCTTTTCGCTTGCGAGGATCGTTATGGATTCCCT
>CAZNTU010000442.1:0-2809 GCA_964575975.1 uncultured Desulfobacteraceae bacterium | reverse complement strand
CAATCAACCAATAACCAATCAACCAATCAACCAATCAACCAATAACCAATCAACCCCCCCTCCGGAATTCCCATCCGGCCCCTTTTTTCCACTCAACCCTTTACAGAAAAAGGAGGTTGCGAGATGACGATTCAAGAAGAGAAGAACGGTTCCGGGCTTCTGATTCCCGCGAGAATGCTCAACGAGTACGTGTATTGCCCGCGACTGGCATACCAGGAGTGGGTGCAGGGGGAGTTCGCCCACAACGCGGACACGCTGGAGGGCAAGATCAGGCACAAGCGGGTGGATTCGGGCGACGGCAAGCTTCCGGCCGCGGACGACGACGAAAAGGAGAACGTGACCGCGCGATCGATCATGCTGTCTTCGACCGAATTGGGCGTTGTTTGCGCCATCGATCTCGTGGAGAAGGATGGAAGTCGCGCGACGCCGGTAGACTACAAGAAAAGCAAGCGTCCCCACGTGGCGGGAGGCGTCTACGCCCCCGAAAGGGTACAGCTTTGCGCCCAGGGGCTTTTGCTCAGGGCGCACGGGTTCGAGTGCGACGAGGGCGTGATCTATTTCGCGGGTTCCAGGGAGCGGGTGAGGGTGGTTTTCGACGACGAGCTTGTCGGGCAAACCCTGGACGCCATCGAAAGCGTGAAAAAGTTCGCCGAGGGCGCGCCGATTCCTCCTCCGCTGGAGGACAGTCCCAAGTGCCCCGGCTGTTCCCTGGTCGGAATTTGCCTTCCCGACGAAGTCCGTTTTCTGAACCGATGCGAGGAGAGTCCCCGTCCGATCATGGCCGCCATCGAGACCGGCCTCCCCCTTTACGTGCAAAGCCACAAGGCGTACCTGCGAAAGGACGGCGAGGAGATCGTGGTGCAGGAGAACGGGGAGACAGTGACCAAGACGCCTATAGGAGAGGTTTCCCAGGTGGTCTTGTACGGGAATTCCGCCATGACCACCCCCTTGATGCACGAATGCATGCGAAGGTCGATACCGGTGACCTATTTGAGCTACGGAGGTTGGTTCATGGGGCACATGACGGGTACCGGGCACAGGAACGTGGAGATCAGGACCAACCAGTACCGGGCGAGTTTCGACGACAAGACATGCCTGAAGCTGGCGCGGCACTGGGTCGCGGCAAAAATCGCCAATTGCAGGACGCTTTTGCGGAGAAACTGGAAAGACGGCGGTTCCGGGGAAAGCAGGGTCCCGGAAGACCTGATGGCCGATTTGAAATCCGACCTGAACAAGGCTTCCAGGGCCGAATCGCTCGAGTCCCTGCTGGGGGTTGAGGGGGCGTCGGCAAGCCGGTACTTCAGGCATTTCGCCTCGATGCTCAACGCTTCCGACGATCCCGGCATGGGATTCGAGTTCGACGGAAGAAACCGGCGTCCGCCCAAGGACCCTGTCAACGCGATGCTGTCTTTCGCCTATTCCATGCTGACGAGAGAGTGGACCGTGGCGCTTTCCGCAGTGGGGTTCGATCCCTACAGGGGGTTTTTTCATCAGCCCCGGTTCGGAAGGCCGGCCCTGGCCTTGGATATGATGGAGCCTTTTCGTCCGTTGATCGCAGATTCGGCGGTTTTGACGGCGGTGAACAACGGCGAGGTCCGCCCGGGGGATTTCATACGGTCGGCGGCCGGATGCAACCTGACGACCAAGGGGAGAAAGGCGTTCATCGCCGCGTTCGACCGTCGATTGGAACTGGAGGTGACCCATCCCGTGTTCGGCTACAGGATAAGCTACCGGCGTCTGCTGGAAGTCCAGGCCCGTCTTCTGGCGAGGTATCTGGCGGGGGAAATACCCAGGTATCCGAATTTCGTCACGAGATAGACGGGTTCTGGAGAGCTGTGGTTGGTCTTTGGCGTTTTGTTGTAAAAGGGAGGGCGAATCCATGGAGAATTTGTACATAGTCAGTTACGACATAAGCGATCCCAAAAGATGGCGAAAGGTGTACAAGACCTTGCGGGGATACGGCCAGTGGCTTCAGCTTTCGGTTTTCCAGTGCCGATTGACGAGAGCCAGGCTCGTCGGATTGAAAGCCGCCTTGGAGGAACTGGTGCATCATGTGGACGATCATGTGGTCATCATCGACCTGGGGGGCGCCGAAAACGTCAAGCCCAAGGTCCAGACAATCGGAGCGGCTTTCGAACCCATTGCGAGAAAGCCCGTGATCGTTTGACGGATCAGGTCTGCGCGGCACGGTGTCGGCGCTCGAAGGAGACCGACTGCGGCGGTCCTGGGGCTCGGCGTCTTTGGCGGGCAGGCCTCGGCAATTCCAATTTTGGGAATATCCGGTGCCTCGAAGGCATCTCCGGCATGTTTTCCTTGTCAAAATTGGAATTGCTGAGCAGACCTTGCCAAACGAGCGGAATCGAAGTAAATTGAACCCGTTGATCGAAAGGGAGGAATCCGGTTTGATCGCGACGCGGATTTCGGCAACAGCGAGTTGTCTATATCGAAAAGGCGAACGGAAGGACCGCCGGGTTATACCTTATTATATAGGGAATTTCATGGCGGCGATCCGACTCCGGCCAATGATTGTCCGGGCGTTTTTTCGCCGACTGTTTGCGAGCGCTCCAATGGTTCCGATTTTCCGGGCAGCGCTCGAAAGCGCGTAAGTTCTTTGAAAAATTGGAGATTTTCATTTACATTGCGGAGAATCCATGCTATCGGAAACCAATTTTTCGGCAAAATCAAGGAGCGTTCGCAAAACAGACCTGAAAAGACGATGAATAGAGCGTCCTGAAGCGAGCGGATTTCCGGGGCAGAGCGCCCCGGCCCCATTGAAGCAGTGTCCTTGTGATTTGGGGCTTCCATTTTT
>CAZNTU010000441.1:0-2813 GCA_964575975.1 uncultured Desulfobacteraceae bacterium | reverse complement strand
GCCGTCTCTTGGCGAAAATCGGCGCGAAGGACATGGCGCCACTGGCGGGTGAAGGTTTATGGAAGGGCATGCCGGTCTACTGCGGCGGCGACGACCTTATGGCTTTCGGACCGCTGGAAAACGCCTTGGAATGCGCGGAAAAAATCAGGACCGCCTTTTGCGAGGGAATGAAGCGAAAAGCCACGATCAGCGCCTCCCTCTCTTTCGTCCATTATCGGGAAAACCTGAACTGGTCGTTGCGTCAGGCAAGAAAAAGCCTGGAAAGGGCAAAGGAGGAGTTCGGCAGGGACGCTCTGGTCATCACGATCCGTTTCCGGGCGGGTGCGAGCGTGTCCTGCGGATTCAAATGGGACTTGCCCGAAGACGAAGCGCCCTCCTCGTTTCCCAGGCTGTCCTCCTTCGGGGGCTTTCTGTCCGAGCTGGCCCGCTGGCTTTCGATGAAAGAAAAGGGCTTGAGCCCTAGATTCTTCTACGAAATCGCCTCCGAGCTTCCCGCTTTTTACGAAAGAGGCTCGGGCGGCAAATCCATAGAGCTGCTGGAGCCGATTTTTAAAACGGAATGCCAGCGGCTTTTGAAGCGCCACATTCCCGAAAATTCGCCGATTCGCTGCCTGCGAAGCTTGGAAGAAGGAGAAGGCGAATCCGCCGTCGCGGACGACGTCGCGATCCGCGCCATGGCCGACGCCATGGCGACGCTTGCGAAACCCCGCGGACGTTTGGAAAATAGATATTTGAAAAACAACGCCCTCGTAAATTTCGAGGCCATCTTGAAAACCGCGACTTTTCTGGCAAGAGAAGGAGGCGTATTATGAGCATCTCGATTCATATTAGGGGACTGGACACGATGTTTTTCCGCAATTCGTTTCCGTTCTCCGCAGGGGACGACCGGTTCGCCGAGTCCGTTTTTCCGTCTCCGCTGACAGTTTACGGGGCGGTCGGCAGTTGGCATATCGAATCGCAGGGACGGGCGCTTGGCGAATTCGTCGATCAGGGGAAGAAGCTGTTCCCCAAGCTGGGCGACTATTCAGAAAATCTGTCAGACGCGGAGTTCAAAATCCGAGGGCCTTTGCCGACGTACCAGGGAGAGCTGTATTTTCCGGCCCCGGCCAATCTGTTCGTCCTGTCCGACAGCATGTCTACCCACCAAATCGGGCTTCCTGAGGAGAAAAACGGCGCAAACATTTACCGATGGGACCTCGGCGACGATTTGAGACCCATAGAGCTGCCGGAAAGGGAGGACATGGTCCAGCTTGACGGCTATTTGCCCATAGAAAACATGAAGGCATATCTTACCGATCCCGAAAGTCTGTCCACGATCGAATCCCGGCCTCGTTCGGCCTTTTGGGAAGAGCAATGGCGCGTCGGGCAAAGGATCGTCCCTGATACCAAGACCGTGGAGGAAGGTAAGCTGTATTCCTCCATGCATTTTCGGTTCAAAGACGACGTCCATTGCAAAAAAGCACCCGAAAAGGCAGGGTTTTACGTAGAGGCCGAAAGTCTCGGGAAAAGCGACCTGCCCTCAAAAGCCACCTGCATGGGCGGCGAAAGGCGGGGCGTGCGGATCGACGTGGAAGAAATAGGTGATAGTATGTTTTCGGACGACGCCGCGATCCGTGAGGGCATCGAAAATCATAAACGATTCTTTCTTTATTTGGCAACTCCGGCGATTTTCAAACGCGGATGGCGCGGCGAGTGGAGAGAGGGAAAGTTCCAGGGAACAAGACTGGCCGCCGCCGCCGTGAAAAAAACCGAATGCGTCAGCGGATGGAAAAGGGCGGCCAAAGGGGCCGGAGGAGGACCGAGGCCGGTCAAGCGTATGGTGCCCGCAGGCAGCGTCTACTTTTTCGAAATCGAACCCCCCGAGGTTTTCGACGCGAAAGCGTTCGTCGATACCTACCACTGGAACGAAAGTGTTTCCGACGAATACCCGGACGCCGGTTTCGGGACCGCCCTGGTGGGCGTCTGGAAGCCGCGCGATAGAAAGGAGCATGCATGAAAGAATTCGGCATTCTGTTTCTCGACCTCATCGACCCCCTGCACAACGGTTCGGGCGCCGGCACGGGTTTCATCGACCGGCCCGTGATCCGGGAGCGCGCCTCCCGGTTTCCCTTCATCCAGCCCACCTCCCTGAAGGGCAAGCTCCGGGATTATTATTCGGAGAAATGGTCGGGCGAAGGAGACCCTGGAATCGGCGAACGAAAAGTCAAGGCGATCTTCGGCCCCGATCCCAAGCATGCCTCGAGCCATCAGGGGGCGGTATCCTTCGGTGAAGCCCAGCTTCTGGCGTTTCCCGTCCGTTGCCTCAAGGGTTGCGTCGTCTGGACGACCAGCCCCCGCGCACTTCACAGGCTGTCGGAAAAACTGAAGGCCGCAGAGTTCGAAATAAAGTCGCTGCAGCCCCTCTTGAGCGAACTGTGTAAAGCGTCCAACGACATCGACAGACCATGGATAGCCGCAGGCGCTGAAAATCTCGTTTCGGTCAAGGGTTCCTCGAACCCGGGCTCGGAAAGTTCTTTAATACTGGAGGAGTTCGTATTTCGAAAATTCGAAACCAAAATGGAGGTCAAAACGTTCGCAGAGGAATTGGCGAGCTTGGTTTTCGGCCCCGACGACTGCTTTATGAAATGTGAGGTCTCAAAAAAACTCGCTGTGCTTCCCGAGCAGTCCTTCGCGTACTTCATCGAACACGCCACCGAAGTCCTGCCCAACATCCGCATCGGCGAAAAAGGCGTCACCGTGGATGGATCTCTCCGGTACACGGAATATCTGCCCAGGGACTGCATCATGTTCAGCTTGGTCGCGTTCGACAAGCC
>CAZNTU010000440.1:0-2834 GCA_964575975.1 uncultured Desulfobacteraceae bacterium | reverse complement strand
ATTTTCATCCTTTGATTCTCGTTGCATTCTTTCTATGGCAACTAACGTGCCAGATGCGTCCCGGCCGCCATATTCCGCATAATTTCGAACGGTTGGAATCGGAAATGGCAAAAAGCTTTGGTTGCATTCCGCGCATAACCATGCCAATATGGCATACACAGCGAAACCGCCACCTTCCTGGAGGTCCTCTGCGGAGAAAACCGTCCCAAAATGGCACGGTCCAATTCGGGACGGCGAATAGCGGGTGGGTTGAGGGTCGAGGGACAGGGCGTTTTCGACGGCGCCAAATATGTCGAAGCCGAAAACCTGCAACCATCGTCCATCAACCAACCGCACAGGTTGAAGCATTTGCAACGATATGCGGCGTTCAATCACTGGTTAGGCAGTTCAAAAAAGTAGAATATGGAAGAAGATACCAACTTGATAAAATCGGAACCGACAGTCGTCGACCTGTTTTCAGGTTGCGGCGGATTGTCTCTTGGCTTTGTAAAAGCCGGGTTTAGGATTGCAGCGGCCTTCGACAATTGGCAACCTGCCGTTAATACCTATGGAAGGAATTTCTATCATCCGGTTCAATTAGTCGATTTGAACGAATATTTCGAACTCCCGAAATCCGATATGATTATAGGAGGTCCGCCCTGCCAGGGGTTTTCATCCGCAGGGCGTCGGCAAGCTCGCGACAAACGGAACAGTCTCGTCGGCATATTTGCGGCTTTGATCGTGAAACACAAGCCAGAGGCATTTGTTTTTGAAAATGTCGAAGGATTTCTGACCCAAGATAAAGGTCGTTTTGTCAACGATCTCCTTGAACCATTGATCCGGGCTGGATATCGAATACATCTTCGAAAGGTAAACGCCGCCCATTACGGTATTCCGCAACACCGCAAACGTGTAATCGCCATAGGCGGCTTGGGCTGGGAACCGACCTTCCCCGAACATACGCATTCGGCGTTTGGAATGCCTGGCGCGACATTGGCAAACGGATATCATTTGCCTTTTACGCCGACAACCAAAGACGCACTGGAGGGTCTCGGCACTGCCAAGAAATGCGGAAACGGCGATCCCGATACGTTCGATCACAGTTTTTCGCCATTTAACGAGGCGGACCAAAAGAGGGCTTGTCTGCTTAAACCTGGCCAAAGAATGCGTGATCTTCCAGAGGAGCTTTGGCACGACAGTTACAAAAAAAGAGCCTATCGTCGCGTGAAAGACGGCACACCCACCGAGCGTCGCGGCGGCGCCCCGGCGGGATTGCGCCGCCTAAAGGCGGATGAACCTTCAAAGGCGATAACCGGTGGTGCATTAAGGGATTTCGTGCATCCTGCCGAGGATCGACCGCTTACTGTACGCGAATGTGCCAGGCTCCAAACTTTTCCGGACGATTTTGTTTTTATCGGAACACAAAGCGAGAAGATCCAAATGATAGGCAATGCGGTCCCTATACTGATAGCTCAATGCATAGCGAAATCTATCAAAGAGGATTTGGAAAGCGCAAAACCCGATCGAAAAGATGGCGCTTTATTGAGCTTCGTTCCGACATTGTCAACAGGGATGAGTCCTGTACTCCAAAAGGTATCCAATGAGATAAGGCGACAGTATATTGTCAAGAATAACATGGAGCAACTTTCTTTATGGGCTTGACCAAAACACGACAGACAATCTGGGAAAAGGCAAGGGCTTACGGCTCTGGCGATCAAGCGGTTTGCCTCGACGATGAAATGTGCGCCTATCTCGTGGCACGCATTGTTCACGATATTGGCTTGCAAAACGAATTTCCCGAACTGCCCGCAATTATTCCGTCTTTTTTCGAAACGGAAGATTTGGACTCTTTGGTTGTCGAAGGTGTCGATCCGAAAGACATTTTCGAACGCCTCGTCAATCGAAACGCCGATTCCGACATGTATTTTGCCTGCCTTTCAACGCTTCACAAGGCAAGACTGAAATATGAAACCATTCTTGAAACTCAACCCATGCCCACCCTTGAGCAAGTAGGCCCAAGAGGCTTGCTTCAATTCGGAAAGCTAAGTCCGTCTTCTCTTGCCGGATTTCTTTTTTGGAGGAAATGGTTTTTCGACATCGACAATAGAGCGGGACAAGAAACCGGTTATTTGTTTGAACCTGTCATCGCCTATGCTGTAGGCGGAACTCCCGTGCCCGCAAGAAAAAGCCCGATTAAAAGGCACAAAGACAAGAAAAAAGGGCGACAGGTCGATTGCATTCTCGACAAAAAAGCGTATGAAATAAAAATACGGGTCACAATAGCCGCTTCCGGGCAAGGGCGTTGGCGTGAAGAACTCGACTTTCCAATTGATTGTAGAGAAAGCGGGTATACACCCGTTCTTCTGGTTCTGGATGGTACAGTCAATCCAAAATTAAAGGAACTTGAAAATTCTTTCCTATCCCAAAACGGCACGGTCCAATTTGGGAAAGTCTAAAAAGGAGCGCACGAATGCAACCCAAAATACTCGTGGTGGACGACGACCCGGACCACTTGGAGGTCATGCGGTCCATGCTGGCTTCCGCTGGTCTGGAGAACGTGGATTTGGAGGACGATCCCAGAAAGGTCGCCGCCCGCCTGGGAGGCGGAGGCATGGAGGAGTGGGACATCGCCCTGATCGACATGAACATGCCGGAGATGGACGGCCTGGAGCTGCTGGATTTGATCAAGACGCAAAGCCCGTCCACCGAATGCGTGATGGTGACCGCGATAAACGACGCCCGCACCGCCGTTTCGTGTCTGAGGAAAGGCGCCTACGACTACTTGTTGAAACCGGTCGATCCGGAGGAGCTTCGGTTCGCGCTGCACCGGACCCTGGAGCGGAAACGCCTGCTGG
>CAZNTU010000439.1:0-2853 GCA_964575975.1 uncultured Desulfobacteraceae bacterium | reverse complement strand
GTTTAGGCCACCGGCTTCCACGGTATCGGCCCTTTCGAGCGGCGTGGCAAAGAGCCCGCAGGCCATGCGTCCGTCTATCTCTCTCCCCCTCCTCGAACCGGACATGAAGTTTTCCTCATCCGGCTTTCCCTTGGACTTCTCCGGGAGGCACACGCAGGGCGCGGAGCCCGCTGCTTCGCCAAACGGAAAAGCGTCTGTCTCCGAAGAGAAGGGTCCCGGCTTAACCGGTGTTTCCGTAGCGGGTCCATTGACCAAGCGGTCTTCCCTCCTTCCTACTCGGCATGTCCAAGGCAAGGCCCCTTCGCTCCGCAGGAGTTACCCCGCTTCCCCGCTACTATGGGCCTCTCCGACTCCCGCTCCGGCCCCCGCAAGGTTATTTGTTCCCCTGCGGGGTCGGTACCGAACCACCGCCGAAGCGGGTCTCCCAGGTTCCTCGGCCGATCTTTCCGCGCGCGCCGTCCCCAGCCACCCCGGCAGGCCCGGCGACCGCTCGCTCCCGTTTCTTCGTCGCCGGCGGCGGGCTTCGCCACAGCAAGCAGGTTGGCCGCACCGCGCTTGAACTTGACGAGGCCGAATCGGATTCACTTGCGTTACGGCTCGCGCGTTCGCCCGGCGGGGCTTCGACGCTGCGGATCGCTCCGGACGCCGCCCGCTCCGCTGCCTGTCGAACGGGCAATTGACAGGGCAGCCTCCTCTCGGGCTGCGAGATCGACCAGGCTTGGCCTGGCGCACCTACTAAGGTTTCGAAGTGCTAAAACAAGGTTTTTTTCCGGCAACCCAGGCAGTCCTGCGAATCCGTATTGCAAGTTGTTTTTCCCGGTCGTTTTCAAAAACTCTGGCCGTAACGGATTTGGGGGAGTGACCTTTTTACTGGATCTTTAGCGAACTTTCGTATATGGTCGAGTTGCAACACTTAACCTGAAAAACGAAAGGAGCGATAAAATCCAGACCAAAAAGCCGACTCCCCGGGAAAATCCTACAATCGTTCTCCCCTTCGATCAAGAAAAGTATATAGTTTCTATCGAAGATGCCAAAAAGTACAGGAAAATGCTGGACGAATTCGCAGAAAAACATCCCGAGCTTTTTCCGGACGGAATCCGGAACGGATACGGGTTGAAGGAGGTTCGGCGTCCGAAAAAGCCGGGCGTACCCACCAGGCGAATCACGGTGGATTCGGTCGCGTACGCCGTCAGGCCTTCCTTCGCGATGCCCTACCGCACGGCGTTCGCGGACGACGTCGAAAAGGCGCTGTTTCCCGGGAAGGTCAACGTGCCGTTCCGGGCATTGACGTACGTGTTCGGCAGGGACGACATGCACTGGTATCGCATGGAACAAACCCTCGGAAGAAACTGCGTCGTCGGGACCGCGGTCAAGTCCCCCGAACTTATCCCCGAAAACCTTGCCTCGGACGAGAAGCACAGCCGGCTGAAAGGGGAGAAGGTCTGCGTGCCCACGACCGTCGGCGGCCAGTGCATATTGGGCGCTTCCGTGAGCCAAGACGCCGGAGAGAATGGGCCGGGGCGGAAGGGATTCCGGAGACCGTATCCAAGCCGATGGCAAAGCCGAGGGAGAATCTCTCGGGCTATTCGAAGGCATACGATCTTCCGGGATGCCACCGAACCGGCAACATGATCGACAGGTTGATGCAAAGAATGGACCGCCATCCGAGTTCGACGTTCTACTTCCACGGAAGTCTGGCTGCCGCCGAATCGGGCATCGGGGGCTGGGCGCTTATTCACGATTTCGCCCCGTGCAACCCTAAAACGGTGAAGGAACACGACGGGTTGAAAAGTCCGGCGGAATGGCTCAACAAAATTAGATATCATGAAAACTGGCTTCAAAACCTGCTGACCTCGGCATCCATGGGGGGTTTTAGGCATCCGCCCCCAAATCCGTTATAACCAGAAAAAATCGATTTCTTATTTGGCGGTATCGTTGGAGAGTTGCGTCGTATAAACGATTAGGTTCGTCGCGACGCTCGAAAATTTCCAAATTGGCGATATTCAGGTCGTCGTGGAGGGAAAGACGGATTTTTCCAAGGCCATGGGCCTGGAATCTCCGAATCGGGCGGGATTTTCGGGCTTGTCCGTATCCGTGGCGTTCAAAGCGGACATGTCGTCCGAGAACAAAAAGGAGTCCATGGACAGTTTTTTTTGTCGGCTGGCTATCGATGATCGCAATATCGTCTACAGAGCGATCGCGGCATGCGACGGGGAAATCGAGGGCAAGGCCGCTATCGCCGGTATTGGGGAAGACGTCGGGGGCAAGTTTTTTTCTTCCGGCCTCGTCGATCCGTTTCGTAACCTGGCGAAAACGTTCAGAGCCCTCGGAATTTTCCCCAAGGACGCTACATTGACGAGCAATTGACGGGCGGAGCTATTCGACGATTTCCAAGACGGCTTTCTTGTTGGTTTTTGCCGATGCGCAGCTGAGAATCGTTCTTAAAGCGGCGGCGTTTCGCCCCTGCCTTCCGATGATCTTTCCCAAATCTTCTTTGGCGACCGACAGCTCGAGCACCGTGGTTTGACCGCCGGAGATTTCCTCGACCCGAATTTCGTCGGGGTAATCGACGAGCGCCGCTACGATTTTTTCAACCAATTCTTTCATGCTGGATCCTTCCATAATGTCTATCAATGTTCAGGTTAATAAAAACTCCCCAAGAAAAAAACTATGATAGGCCACGAAAATAATAAAGAAGCCGTCGGCCGTCAATAAGCAACAGGGACTAAATTCAATAGGTGTTTGGCATCAATTTTCTGGGAGCCGGGGGCATAGTCGCCAATTTTTGAGCATTATTCGGTAGTGGGTCGAATCGGTTGCAGGGTCGCTTTTTATTCCCTTTCTGCAGAAATG
>CAZNTU010000438.1:0-2856 GCA_964575975.1 uncultured Desulfobacteraceae bacterium | reverse complement strand
GGCGTGCTCCCGATGGACACGGGCAACAAGCTAAAGGTGTTCTATAGCTGGAAAGAAGGGGGCACCGAGTGAATGCGCGAACTTTGAAACCGGGCTGGAAGATGGTCAAGTTCGGCGAGGTCGTGAAGAACGCGAATCTTGTGGAGCGAGACCCACAGGCCAACGGAATCGAACGAGTCGTAGGGTTGGAACACATCGATCCGGAGAATCTGCACATTCGGCGCTGGAATTCGGTCGAAGAGGGAACCTCCTTTACCCGCAAATTCGTTCCGGGGCAGACTCTCTTCGGCAAGCGCAGGGCCTATCAACGTAAAGTCGGCTTTGCCGAATTTGAAGGCCTTTGTTCTGGGGATATCCTGACGTTCGAGCCGAAGAACGAAAAGGTGCTGTTGCCCGAACTCCTGCCGTTTATTTGCCAGAGCGACGCGTTTTTCGATCATGCGCTTGATACCTCGGCCGGTTCGCTTTCGCCGAGAACCAGTTGGACGGCATTGAAGGATTTTGAATTTCCGCTGCCGCCCCTTGATGAACAGAAACGCATTGCCGAGATTCTGTGGGCGGCGGACGAGGCGGTAGAAAGATTCCTTGCGTTAGAAAATGACACGGAGAAAGCGCGTCGTGTGACTCTGTTTGAACTTATTGCTAAAGGGGTTGGCGAAGAATTTCGAGGGCTGACCTTACATTCAGCTTCAGGCTCTTGGAGAACAAAAAGAGTATCAATGGCTGGTGAAGTGCAGTTGGGACGACAGCGGGCGCCAAGATACCAATCCGGAAAATGGACACGTCCATACCTGCGAGTGGCAAACGTATTCGATGGTTATATCGACTTCGAAGATATCCTATATATGGATTTTGATGAACGCGACTTTGCAAGGTATGCCCTTCGGGCTGGAGATATACTTTTGAATGAAGGCCAAAGTCGTGAACTGGTTGGTCGTTGCGCTATGTTTGAAGGTCAGGTTGATAATTGTTGCTTCCAAAACACTCTTGTTCGATTCCGTTGCAATGACGAGTTGGTACCTGAGTTTGCATTCTCATACTTTCAATATCTCTTCTATAGGCAGACGTTTTCTGCCGTTGCTAGGCAAACTACGTCTATTGCGCATTTAGGGGCAGACACTTTCCAGAAATTATTCATACCAATTCCGCCGATAAAGGAACAGAAGCGAATCGTTGATGTTATGGGACATTTCAAGGCTAATAAACGGGTTCTTGCCAGCCAGTGCAACAATATCGAAAGAACAAGACAGGCATTAATAAACGACCTAACAGGATCTGCCCATGTTTAACGAGGAACGCACGGTCGAAAAGATGGTTCTCGAAGAGTTCTGCTGCGAAGCGTTTACGAAGATCTTTTCCAATCCAGAGATCGCCGGGATTCCCTATCGACATCGGATGACCGATGAATCGAAGCATGCAGGGGCCACTGCCGTCTTGCCAAGACGAGGGATGGCGGAGATATAAGGTTAAAATGAAAACCACGATAAATATTTACTGCGACGAGAGTTGCCATTTGCCTCGCGACGGAAAGAAGGCCATGGTTCTCGGCGCTCTCTGGTGTTTTGACGCCAAGGTCGGCGAGCATCACCAGGCTATTGCGGAGTTGAAGGCCAAGCACCGCCTTTCGCCGTTCTTCGAGATCAAGTGGTCGAAGGTGTCTCCCTCCAAGCTCGGGTTTTACCGGGAGCTGGCGGACTATTTTTTCGACAACCGGACCATGGGGTTCCGCGCGTGGGTGATTCCGGACAAAAGCATCCTGTCCCACGAAAAACACAACCAGACCCATGACGACTGGTACTACAAAATGTATTTCTATTTATTGAGGAACCTGATCTCCACGGAGAGGAAATATCGCGTTTATCTCGATATCAAGGACACGCGCAGCAGACTCAAGCTTCAGAAGTTGAGACAGGTGCTGAGCAACGCGAATTACGATTTTTCGAGGGAAATTATCGAGAGGATTCAGCACGTTCGCTCCCATGACGTTGGTCTTATGCAACTCGCGGATTTCCTGATCGGGGCCGTTTCATACCATGCTCGCGGCTTGGAGGACAGTTCCGCGAAGAACGAAATCGTCGGTGTTATCAAGGCCAGAACCGGTTTGAGCCTGAACTGCAACACCTTGCCGACCGAGCGAAAATTCAATCTTTGCATTTGGCGTCCGAACGGCGGAGGTTTTGAGAATGCCTGAATGGCTGCCTGAAATGGCTTCGGTCGATCCTTGGACGGAAGCCACCTACGAAATGCTCTACCGGATTTTCTGTCGCGATATTCGAGACGGCAGCCTGAAGTACGCCAACCGTGACGTCTGGATTTTTCGGGAGATGGAAGACGGCAAAGAGAAAATTTTCTGGCATCTGACTTCCCGAGACAAAAAACCCGAAAGGATTCCCCGGCGCAAAAAGAGGTTTTTCCCGGCCGACCTGGAATATGCCGAACATGAAAGATTGCCCGATCTTCGGCGGTGCGAGCGCCTTCCGTGGATAAAACCGCTGATCGAGCATCCGGCCGAGCCGCAAGTGCTGGCTTGGGACTACGAGGAAGGCGATAAAACCATAAAGACCTATATCTGGATACGAAATTACGATTTCGTGGTAATCATGAAAAAATTTCCGGATGGGAAACGACGTCTGATTACGTCGTTTTATATAGACAGCGAATACAAAAGAGACGATTTCAACAGGAAATATTCGAACCGCGTAAAATAAAAAGGCCTGCTCGGACGGCAGACCCATCTCCTTCGGCTCTTACACCAAAACTGGATGGCCGATGAGTATGCGTACAATATTCATATCGGAAATCGATTGTCAAGCCTTAAGAGAAAAAGCTTGGCGGGAAAGGACGGAAATGGAGAAC
>CAZNTU010000437.1:0-2877 GCA_964575975.1 uncultured Desulfobacteraceae bacterium | reverse complement strand
CCCGTCGCCGTGGAAAAGGCTTTTCGGCGTTACGCGGCCGCCCGGGAGATCGCTGGCAACATACGCGGAATCGAAAAGACGGGTTCCGTAGTTCGGTACGTCCGGGCCGACGTATGCGACCGGGACGCGGTCGCCATGGCTTTCGACGAAGCGCGCGCCGAATTCGGTCCGGTCGCAGCCGTGATTCACGGCGCCGGAGTGCTGGAGGATCGCCTGATCGAGGACAAAACCGTCGAGCAGTTTAAAAGGGTTTACGACGCCAAGGTAAAAGGTCTCGAGAACCTGTTGAGCGCTGCGGGCGGGGATCGGCTGAAATACTTGGTGCTGTTCTCGTCCGTGGCCGGAAGATTCGGAAACAAAGGCCAGGCGGATTACGCCATGGCGAACGAGGCATTGAACAAAATCGCTCGCCAAGAGGCTAACTCTCGTCCCGACTGCCGGGTGGTTTCCATCAATTGGGGGCCTTGGGACGGGGGGATGGTCTCGCCCGCCCTTCGCAAGGAATTCGAACGGAGGAACATCCCGCTGATCGACATGGAAAGAGGCGGGCGATGCATGGTGGAGCTGATGCGCGGCGTTTCCGGCGCCCCGGTGGAGGTCGTCGCCGGGGCTCCCCTTTCGGAGACGGCAAAGAACGCCGATTATCGAAAACAGGAGTCCGAAAGCTTGAAAATCGCGGAAGACGTCGAAAGCGCGACGACCAAGCTTTCCCTTACTTTCAAGCGAGAACTCGATATAGAAAAACACCCGGTCCTGGAGGCGCACAGATTGAACGGGAAACCGGTCGTTCCGCTGGCGCTGATCACGGAATGGCTGGGTTGCGGCGCCCTGCACGAAAATCCGGGGCTGACCTTGAGAGGGCTGGACAAGCTCCATGTCCTGAACGGGATCAAACTGGAGGGCGAAAAGAAAACGATTCGCCTGCTGGCGGGAAAGGCCCGAAAAAACAACGGCGCGTTCGAGGTGGACGTGGAAATCCGGGACGGTTTCCAGGACGGCAGGGAAATCGTCCATTCCAGAGCCAAGGCGATTTTGGCGGACGACCTTCCGAAGGCTCCCGAGTTCGACAAGACCGTTTACCTTAATGCCGGGGGCTATTCGAAAAGCGTCGAGGAACTGTACGACCGAGTCCTGTTTCACGGGGTGGAGCTGCAGGGGCTCAAAAAGGTTTTAAGTTGCACGCCCGAGTTCATGACTGCGGTCGTTACCCCTGCGCCCGCTCCGGAAAAATGGATGGAGAACCCCATCAGGAGCCGATGGATCGCCGATCCACTGGTGCTCGATTGCGCCTTCCAGATGGCGATCGTCTGGACCTTCGAGCAAAAAAACATGGTTTGCCTTCCGAGTTTTACGGAATCGTACCGCCAGTACAGGCGAAGTTTCCCGTCCGGGGACGTCACGGCCGTGCTGGAAATCAGGGACGTGGACGACCGTAAAATGAGGGGGGATTTTACGTTTCTGGACGAAGACGACAATGTGGTTGCGCGCTTGACCGGCTACGAGGCGATTATGGATCCGGCGCTGATCAAGGCGTTCAAGCCCGAGGTGTTCAAAAACGCTTTGAATTGATTTCTCGGGTTCTCCCTGCCAAGGACGCGCTTTCTGCATCGGAAATACTCTCAATATCGGACAAATCGTTGAAATTTATACGGAAGAAATGAAAAAAAGATGCTGGTGGGCGGGCGACGACCCGTTGTACGTGAAATACCACGACCTCGAATGGGGCGTTCCCGTTCACGACGACCGGAAGCTTTTCGAATTTTTCATTCTGGACGGCACCCAGGCGGGGTTGAGTTGGATTGTCATACTTAGGAAACGCGAGAATTACCGCAAGGCCTTCGACGATTTCGATCCCGAAATTATGGCGTCGTACGGCGAAGACAAAATTCGGGAGCTTTTAAGCAACGCGGGAATCGTCAGAAACAGACTGAAAATCGCGTCCGCAGTGGAAAACGCCCGGGCTTTCCTGAAGACGCGGGACGAATACGGAAGCTTCGACAAGTACGTTTGGAGCTTCGTGGACGGAAAAACGGTCGTCAACGCGTGGGAAAGGCCGGAGGATGTGCCTGCGGAGTCGCCCGAGTCGAAGGCCATGAGCCGCGACCTTAAAAAACGAGGGTTCAAGTTCGCGGGCCCCATCATTTGCTATGCGTTCATGCAGGCCGCAGGCCTGGTGAACGACCATTTGACCGATTGTTTTCGCTATCCCAGCATCAACGAACTTGTCTGTAATACCCGGCAAGACGTTCGGCGGAAACTCCCAGGCAATAAAGCGAAACGAGGGTCCAGTTCCTGACGGTGCAAAATACGAGGCCCTCCTTTTCCCATCTTCTGGCGGACGTCCTGATCTGGTAGGGCATGATCGCGATTCGACCTTTTTCCTTTTTGACGCGCCGCATCAGGTCCACATCCTCCATGAGAGGAATTTCCGCGTAACCGCCCAGCTTTTCGAAAAAACGCCTTCTTATGAAAATTCCCTGGTCGCCGTAAGGTATTCTGGCGAGCCTTGTTCTCACACGGACCATTTTTTCGATCAACCTGTACGCGGACCTTTCCGAATCGATCCCGAGATCGAAAGCCCCCGCCATAACGGCTTGATCCTCGAATACGCGTCGTATGAGGGATAGCGCGTTTTCGGGAAGACGCGCGTCCGCGTGCAAAAACAGGAGAACGTCTCCGGAGGCGATTTTGGCCCCCGCGTTCATCTGGACGCCCCTTCCCTTGGGCGAAATCGTTTTCAGGACGTCCCCGGCCTCGACGGCTTCCGTCGTGCTCCCGCACCCCCTGCCGTCCGCGACGATAATTTCGGGCTTGGGCGAAAATTCGAAACGTCGAAGGTGCGAAACCGTTTCGTTTATGGTATACGCTTCGTCGCAC
>CAZNTU010000436.1:0-2889 GCA_964575975.1 uncultured Desulfobacteraceae bacterium | reverse complement strand
CCGGTCCGAACACGGTTCGGCCGTTGACCTTAATTTTGGCGCTCGCCGCCCTGTTGGAGCCGTCTTCCTCACCGTTCAGGACGACTATTTTCCTTCCGCGGGGGCGGCGGGAAACGATCTCTCGTATACGTCCGGCTTGCCTTTCGTTCGAACGAACTTCTCGGGACCGAAGACAGTCGCCGCGAAAGCCAGTTGAATCCACAAAAACACCCCTAAGACGACCAACGGAACAAAGGACGCTCTTTTCATGTTTCCCCCTGGAATGGAATGGGTTGAGGCACCCAACGCGGGAATTCGAAACAGTGCTCGAGGAATTGCCTTTCGTTGTTCGGCCTCTACTTCGAAAAGACGTCCGTGTCAACAATTATCTTGTCAAGAATTTTCCTGATTATAACGGATTTGGGAGGGTAGTTTAAATACTCCGGTTTCGTTCCTTTTCAGATATGCAAGGCCGGTTTTGTTTCGCCGCGCGGTCCCGACGGACGAGGCGATGTCGGTGTTCCGGTAGCGCCGCCTTCCACGGCGGCGCGGCGCCTCTTGGCTCCCGTTCGGATTCAGTCGCCGGACACCCGCGCCGCCGTGGAAGGCGGCGCTACCGGGACGAAGAAATGGAAAATCGAAAAGCGGAACGAATTTCGGATGAAAAACTTCCCCTCGAAAGGGATGATTTTCATTACTCCATCCAACTCCCAACTCCGACCGTCAACCCCCGACATTCAACTGCGCAGGCCGCTCGTTCTCCACGAAACAGACCCGGACCGCAGTGCCCTCGCCGGGGACCGATTCGATTTCGAAAGACCCCCCGTTCAATTCCGCCCGCTCCATCATGCCCGGGAGGCCGTAGCCTTCGTAGGCGTCGGCTTCGGCCAAAACCGAACGCGTATCGAACCCTTTGCCGTTGTCTTTGATGAAAAGCTCGATTATGTGGCCCCATTTGGCGACCGACAGGATAACCAAGGTCGCGTCGCTGTGTTTGGCGATGTTGTTGAACGCCTCCTGGGTTATTCTGAACAGGACGATCTTCAGATTTTCGGGGATATCCGACTCGTTAAGATCGATTTTCAGTTCCACGTCTGTCGTCGTGTATATTTTCCGGAAATCTCGAACGAAATACTCGACGGCGGCGATGAATCCTTTGTCCTCCAGCAGATGGGGATTCAGATCGGCCATGATCCTTCTTACCTCCTTGATGGAATGCTGGGAGACCCGTACGAGGTTTTCGAGCGCGGAGGCCGGTTGTTGGCCGATATTGTAGCGCTCCATAGCGTCCTCCAGGCCGAACTTGACGGCGGTCAAGGACGAGCAGATGCTGTCGTGAAGCTCTCCTGCTATTCGCTTTCTTTCTTCTTCCTGCGCGGATATGAGTTTCGACGAAAGAAAACGGAGTTGTTTTTCCGAGGAAAAAAGCTCCAGATTCGCCCTTTCCAATTCCGCCGTGCGTTCCCTGACCCTATTTTCCAGGTGGTCGCGGATCTGGCGAATTTCCGTCTCGGCGCGTTTCCGTTCCGTAATGTCCTCGAACATCGCCACGAAACAGTTTCTCTCGGGACTGTAGGCCGCTACGGAGTACCATCGGCCCATCTTTTCGGAAAAACTCTCGAACCGCAATGGATCCCCCGTCACCGCCACTTCGCCGAATTTTTCGATCCAACCCGCCGGTTCGTCTTCGATTCCCGGAATGACCTCCGTCGCACGTTTTCCGGTTACGAATTCTTTTTTCAAGCCCGTGAACGCCTCGAATGCGTCGTTGACTTCCAAGAAAACGTAGTCCGCAGGCTTGCCCGTATGGTCGAAAACGATTTTGTGGTAGGCGAAACCGTTGGTCATGTGGGTGAACAGCGCCTGATAGCGCTCCTGGCTCTGTTTAAGTTCTCTAAACAGAAATTGGTACGGCTGTCGAAGCCCGATTTCGATAATTGCCTTGTAAATGAAATAAAAGCTTACAATCTTGAAATAGTGTCCCGCCAGGTTGGCTGTCCCGTAAGGGTCCGTATAAAACGTAAATGCGAGTTCCGAGACGATGGTGAATAAAATGGAAGCGGTCACGTTGCGCAGCAAATTCGTATCCAATCGGCGCCTGTTTTTGACCAAAAGGCCCAAGGAAAAAATCAAAACAAGGCAAATCGCGTATTCCGCGATCTTCTTGAAGGCGGTAAGTCCCGTTTCCTCCGAAAAACAGCTTGGAAAAACTCCCCAATGCATGATGGACAGGAAAACGAGAATCGTCGAGGTCGCATATGCCGTCATGATATGGCGGGGCTTTGCGCTTCGACGGAAAAACGCCGGCGCCGCCAGAAGGGAGAAGCTTTCCATGAATCGGGCGGCGATCCAAAGCTGGGTCGGGACATCCTCGCCGTATCCTTCGGCAACGGCCATTCCCTTGTATGTGAACGTATGGGCCGCATCCAGGATGCCGACGAAAAGATACGCGATCCCGATGAAAAGCAAATACTGGTTTTCCACGAACTTTCTGGTATTCCAGGCGATCATGAAAATTCCACAGGCGATGACGACCGAGAACATTTCCGCTATGCCGTGGAAAAGCAGGTAATCATAAAGACTTACGATATAGAGCCCGGCAAGGAGCGTTGCTCCGGCAAGCGCCTGTCCGTCCAACTTGAAAAAACTTTTTCCCAAAGCTTTCCTTTCCTCGCTAAAGTTGAAATACAAGCCTCCCCCGCGTTCGGCTCGCGATCGGCATCTCGTATCGATCGCCATCGAATACCGGCGCGCTTTCCGGCCATGGAAACGCCGGTCGGGAAAATTTACAGAAAAAATACCCGTAAAGGAAGCGAAAGTCTATGATTATTGGAAGGTTTATACATTGAAAGTTCGAAGCGAGGTTCGAGGTGTCGGGAAAGCGCACCACAGCGGTTGCCGGAGGCGCCG
>CAZNTU010000435.1:0-2894 GCA_964575975.1 uncultured Desulfobacteraceae bacterium | reverse complement strand
ACTGATGACGGCGACCACTTCGCTTCCGGCGATGTTCCTGACCTTTACCACGAAGGCGTTTCGCTCGTCGTCGCCTTCGTAGGCGGAGTCCTGGATTTCGAACATCTGTTTTCGAAGCGCCTCGGCCGCCACTTCGGCGATATTGGTCCGCAGCTGGGACGAAAGGATGTTTTGGCGGGCGTGTTCCACGATTTCCGTCGTTTGCGGCTTTAAGGATTCGAGTCGGGCGAGAATGTCCCGGACCTGGTCGGCGGTCAGGCTGCCTTCGCCGGACAACAGCGCTTTTTCCAGTTCCTCGATGCGTTTTTCGTGGGCGGTCAGTTCGCCTCTGGTCCAAAAATCGACTTCCAGTTCGACGACGTCCCTTTCGGCGCCTTCCCCGAATTCCAGTTGTTGTTTGCGGTTCGACCGTGCCTCTTCCAGAATCTCGCGGGCTTCTTGCAACGCCGCCTGGTGCAGCATAAGAAATTCTCGTTCCTTTTGCACGACCAGCGCGCGCAAGTCGGCGACTTCCCAGTAGGCGCGCTGGGCGGTACTCAGGGCGGCCTCCGGCATGCCGGCATCGAGGCTCGCCCGGCAATCGGAGACGTGCCTGCGGATGTCGTCCAGTTGTCCCGGCGCGAACCGTGCGTGGGGAAGAGAATCCGTTTCCTCCAATAGTTTCGTCAAATCCGCGATGCACGATTGCGCCGCCTTCTCTTTTCTGCCGGCATCGGCGACGATGGCGTCGATCCGGTCCTGCAGATGGGCGATCATGTTTTCGTGCCGCCGCTGCCTGCTTTCGAGGGGAGCAAGGCGTTCGGCTATTTCCCGCCGCGCCTGCTCCCGAATGGCGCTCAACCTTTCGGGCAGGTCGCTTTGCAAGGAATGAAGCCTGCTTTCCTGCTGTTGAAGTCTTCGCAACTCCCGATCCTCTACTCTCACGTACGTTCGTTTTTCACCGCTCATGTGGTTGTCTCCGCTTGTTGGTCGATTGTTTCGGGTGTCTTGGAGCGGCCTCGAAAGTTTTTCACTTGAATTTGCCCTGCAAGCGAGGCCTCGAAGATAGCCAGACCATCATAGTCTGGCGTGCCGAAAGAGACCTACTATCATAAAAAAGAGAGGATTTCGATACGAAACTTACTGCTTTTTCTGCGATTCCTTCGCAAGTATTCGAGGCACGGACGAAGAAGAACGGAAGGGAATCGGTTTGAGGCCACAGAACGAAAAAAAATATATCAACTCTCTTGCCGTCGATATATTGCACTCAACGGTGACAGCTTTGTTTCGTTCCGAGTACTTAATAAGGTAATAAGGTCGGTGGGTAAGAACTTTGCTGCGTGCTACTAAGGTTTCGAAGTACTAAAATAAGGTTTTTTACGGATCTTCTTTAAGAACCTTATTTTCGTTCTTGACAACCTTAGTAGCCTTGCGACCCCCTACTGACGACAACCTTATTAGCTTATTCGTCGGGGAACAGAAAGTCGGCGAAGCGAAAGGGGCGTTTCGCATTCGGCAAGCGGAGAAGCCGCGAGCCGTCGGAAAAGGATTGAATTTCCAGGAGACGGAACGGAATTGGCCTTTTGCCGCCGAAGACGCCTCGGGAATACGGAGGAACGATAGCCTATGGCCGCGAAAAAAAGCAGATATGCCGTCGCGTTTGCCGTCGGCCTATTATGCGAGCGGCTTTGGTATCTTTATTTCGTTCCGGTGCCCTTTCCTCCAGCCAAGAGAGCAACTCCGCGCTCTCAAGCTTGGACTTGAGCCGCCGCGGCTGCCGACGGTCGCAATGCGGCGAAGGATCTTTGCCAGGCGATCAGCCCCGAAACGGCCAGGACCAGGAAAGTCGCGTATAAACCGGAGGTGAAATAAAGGGCCTTGTAGTAATAGACGCCGATCGCCACGACATCGACGGATATCCAGAAATACCACGATTCGACTTTCTTTTTCGCCATGAGCCACTGCGCGATGAGGCTCGCCAACGTGGTGAAGGAGTCGAGGTAGGGCACGGAGGCGTCCGTGAGGGTGGCCATCGCATAGCCGGTGGAAAAGGTCGCGCCGGCGCAGAGGATGACGCAGGCGGCGAGCGCTTTTCCTGGAAGGTCCGACACGGGCAGTTCGGATCGGTTTTTCCCGCCCCGGAGCCAGTTGTGCCATCCGTAGATTTGCAGATAAACATAAATTGCGTGCAGAATCATGTCCGAATACAGCTTCACTCGGTAGAAGACGAAAATATACAGAAAGGCCTGCATAAGGCCCATGGGCCAGCACCAGATGTTCTGCCGGACCGTGAACACTACGCAAAGAAAACCGAATACGACGGCGGTGGTTTCGATGGGGTCCATGTTTTCTTTCAGTTAAAACGGTTTAACGGAAAAATAGATTTCGTTGAAAAATCATTGCACCTATGGTTTTGAACAGGGTGCTCCATTTTGCGCTTTCGTCAAGTCGGACGGGTCGGACACGTTGGACCGGTCGGAAGGCCGCGAAGGCGTTTCGCCGCGGCTACAGCCTCGAAATATCCCACTCTGCGTTTTCGTAAACCGCCATTCCGCCCTCCTTCATTTTTTCGTCGAGTTCCTCGTCCAAATGGATTTCAATCCGGGTATTTTCGCCGAACAGCAAGGCCAGCCTTTCCTTCATTCTTTCGATATCGGGCGCGTATCCCGACTCCACCGGCCGGAGGGTCAAGTCGCAACTCCGGTCCGTCCGTTGAACGAACCGGTACCGGGTCAGGACGAAGTGCCTGAGAAGTCGTCCGACGTCCACGGGATTGACCGTCCGGTCGTTGTCCGCGAGGAACATGACGGGTTCCCGACCGTCGAGTCCGACGATCCGGGGCATGGGGTCGCCGCAGGGGCACGAAGAAAAATCGAGCGCTCCGGTGTCTCCCGTGCGGTATCTCAAGAGAGGAA
>CAZNTU010000434.1:0-2955 GCA_964575975.1 uncultured Desulfobacteraceae bacterium | reverse complement strand
TTTCCGCATACGACCGTGACGTCCGGATAGACGTAGTGCCGGTCGAAAGCGAGTTTCTTGACCTCTTCGCCAGGTTGTTTCTTCGGCTGTCTTACAATTACAAATAATTCTCGAACATAGAGGGCCGAAGTCGGAGAAATAGGCTTTCAATTCGGATTTCACACTTCAGGCGGATGCCAACCCGCGCCGACCCACCGTCTTCGCGCATTCACTATGGTGGGATTGTTCATTTTCAATGCGTCGATCGTTGCCCTTCCGCATGGTGTCAGTCCGAGAATTTTGGTTTTGCTTTCATTCCAGCAAAAATGTATCTTCCAGTTCTGGCGGAGAGGATGGAATAAACAATCAATGCCCCGACTTGAACATATCGTGACCTCTCTGAGCCAACAGTCTTCTTGCTTCCGCTTTACAAAGCATAATCTCTCGAGCCTCGTCCATGAGGTTCTCCATTTCAGACAGCTCGTTTTCCGAAAGATTTCGCTGTTTTTGTACTTCGGCCAATTTTTCCAGACGGACCTGTTTCGAATTTTGCATCGCGAGATTTGCGATTTTCCAAAGCTGGATGTCATTTAAAAGCGATAGTTTTTCCAGATGTTGACGATGATTCAGAGGCAAATCGGATTCAAACGCGGGCAGAAGAAGAATAACGGACTGTTTTATTACCTCCTCCGAAGTAAGAGAAGTCGCTCGAGCCGTTTTTTCGATACGATCATATATTGAATCCGGCAACGTAACCTTTAATGTCCTCTCGCTCATTTCTTCGGCCTTTCACGAAAAATATCGATCGTTAAAAAAAATTCGATCCTATCGGCAATATTATCCATGCGACGATTTCAGTCAATCGAATTCAAAAGCGGATGCCATCCCCGCTTCCGGTTTCCGCCGGCAGGCCGGGGCTTCCGCTAACGGTCGGACACGACGAGAATGGCGGACGGCATCGTTCTTGACGCCGATTCGCGCCGAAATCTTACTGGCCGAAGATCCGGTCTTCCTTGGGCAGGGGGGCTTCCAAACGAATTTCATTGTGTTCGCTGATCTATTGAAAATGTATCGTCGTAGGCTTCAAACGTTATTTTAAACAGCTGAAAAAAATTCATTTGGCCTAAGATTGTTCGCACTTCATCTTTACCTCGTTTTACCCACGCGAAAACCAGTGTAACCGGAGGAAACGGGTGGAGCGTTCCTTCCAATAGAACGCCATAGGCCGGAGTATTTTTCAAAACGCCGCCGACATCGACGGCAAAGGTTTGTTCATCCCAAACCAAACCCAATTCCAAGCCTGCGTCATACGGCAAAACAGATATTGCCGCGCCGGAATCCACGAGAGCCGGAACGACGATTTCGTTATCTTTGCAGCAAAGAGCAATTTCTACAATTGGCAATCCTCCTCGCAGGCGGGGCAAGGAGGGGGGACGGGCGAAGCCGTATTTCATCTCTTGTCTTTTCCCTCCAAAAGCTTTTGGAGCTGGTAGGCAGCCTCGCAGGAAGTGTCGTTGGGCTCGATATTCGGCGTAAACACCGGATATGTCGCCTTTTTTGCAAAAAACAGCTCCGCGCCGCCCTCCTCTTCCTGCAACATCTTTGTAATGTCCTGGATAAGCTGAAGTTTTTCGGATCTCGGCAGAGGCTTTATAAATTTGTTTTTCAATTCGGATAAAAGCATTTTGGGACTCCAGTGGCCTTTAAAGAAAAGGCCGTAAATATTTCATCTGAATTAGACGCCGTGGAGACTCCGGCATTCATGCCGGAGAGGAAACGGCGTCCCTCCTTTCGATTAACAATGTTCTTGCCGATTCGATAAGAACGCAGTCCTTTGCCTTTGCGGACGCGTGAATTTTCGTGTCGTCGAGTTTCCGCAAGTCAAAACAGCCCGTCTTTCTTCTGCCGAACACAAAGCATTCGACGCCGTTCCAAAGAACCTTGTCGAACCGCTGAAAACCCTCGACGAACCTTGGCGCCGTGTTCCGAACGTGGCTCCGAACGCCCTTGAAAAGCTTGCGGTTGCACTTTCGAACTTGTTTTTGCCTGTATTGAACGGCAATCCGATCCTGGCCGGTTCCGCCGGCAACTACAAAAGCATCGTTCGCGTGCGATTTCGAAATACCGCGCTTGATTCTGTCGCGTTTCGTGAAACAGCCGTAGGTATGGCCGACGTCGTCGCCCGCTTCCCTCAATCGATCGATCAGTTTCCACCGAACCGTCGTCATGAAGGTTACCGCTTTGAACCCGTCGCTTTTTTCGACCTTCAAGTCGATTTCGCCTCTATGGTATTTCCCGTGGCAGGTTTCGCACAGCGTAATCAGGTTGGCGGGCCGGTCGCCGCCGGTTTTTCGGGATTCGATATGATGCATGTTCAAAATTTTGTCCTTCGATTTGCCTTTGCAATGCCGGCAGGCATGGTTGTCCCGATGCAAGACGTACTCTCTGGCGTTCCAGAATCCCGATTGTTCGCCTCGCATATTCAGCACGTAAACAACGGGTACTCTCAAGTCCCGTTCCGCCCGTGCCGCGGCGGTTAGAGCCGCATCGGGGTTGTTGTCGAAGGTTTTCAAGGCCGCCGCACCGCCCCTTTCCCCGTCGGGACTGTTTAACGACGGACCACAGTCGCCACGGACGTGCGGAATATCCGTAGGTGTGCATGTATTTCTCTCCGATAACTTCTGCATATTATCTATGCTCCCTTGTCAACCGGAGCTTTTACAAGCTCCGCCCTTCAGGGCGGGGTAGTTGACTCTTTCTCATGTATCGAGTTTTACAATATGGAATCGGGGAAAGGGCGTCAAGAAAAACGTTCCACCCTCGATCGATCATGCTTGCAAGCGTTGCCGTCGGCTTCGCCCGGTTGCAGTTCCCGTACGTAAAGCACATCGTGTCCCTCGTTCACCAACGAGGTCGCCAATCCCGCATCGCAGCAATCGGCGGCGAGAAATTTCAATTTGACGACCATCCTTTTCA
>CAZNTU010000433.1:0-2962 GCA_964575975.1 uncultured Desulfobacteraceae bacterium | reverse complement strand
TTCTCCGGGAAATCCAATCCTTGCCGGGACGGCTCGCGGTTTCCTTGACGAACGCTAAACGCCCGTTTCGCTTCGCCGACTTCCTGTTCCCCGGCGAACAAGGCAATAAGGTTGTCGTCGGTACGGGGCCGCAAGGCTGCCAAGGTTGTCAAGAACGAAAATAAGGTTTTCGGAAAAGATCCGGAAAAAAACCTTATTTTGGCACTTCCAAACCTTAGTAGCACGCGGCATCCTCCTCTCACCCCCTACCTTATTACATTATTAAGTACTCGGAACGAAACAAAGTTGTCGCCGTTGCGCGCGATATACCGACGGCGAGAGAGTTGGTATATTTATTTCGTTCTGTGGCCCATCCCCCCATCCCCTCGTCCCCCCATCTCTCTATCCACGAGCTTCATTGACTTTGCCGCGCGAATACGTTTCCCGACCCATTGAATGGATTGACGGGATAAACTACTGTAGTCGAAACAAATTAAACCACTACCAAAAATCGCACCGAAAGGAGAGAAAAAATGAAAACTCCCAAAAGGGTATCGGCCCTGAGCGCCGCCGTGGTTTTTATTTCCTTGTTTTCTCTGTTGCTGTTGGTCAGAGGCGCAAATGGACGTTATCTCGACGTTCCGTACGTGCCTACTCCCGATCGAGTTGTGGAGGCCATGCTTGACGCCGCGAAGGTCGGATCGGGGGATTACGTGGTCGATCTGGGTTCCGGAGACGGCAGGATTGTCATAGCCGCCGCCAAGAGAGGCGCTTTTGGACACGGCATCGATCTGAATCCCGAGAGGATCGTGGAAGCGGAGGCCAATGCGAAGGATGCGGGCGTTTCCGACAAAGTCGTATTTTTGGAGGGCGACTTGTTCGAGACCGATTTCAGCAGGGCGACAGTCGTCACCATGTACCTTCTTTCCTCCGTGAACCGTAAACTGAAACCGCTTCTTTTCGAGCAACTCAGGCCCGGAACGCGGATAGTGTCCCATGCTTTCGACATGGAGGACTGGGAACCCGACGAGCATATCGCTATCGACGGCAGCAACGTTTATTACTGGGTGATTCCGGCGAATCTCCAGGGCAAATGGGAATGGAGCCGGAACGGGGAAAACTACGTTATGGATGTTCGGCAGGAATTCCAGGAAATCGCGGTCGATCTCCGCGCCGACAATAGAAAATTGGAGGTCGACGATCCGGTCTTGGTCGGCGAAAGGGTGAGTTTCGTCGCGGTGGACCGAGAAAAGCGCAACCGCTATTTATTCAGCGGGCGGGTCGATGAAGACGGAATAAAAGGCATTATGCAGGAAAGAGACGATCAAACCGGCATAGTTTGGATAAGAAGCAGCCAAAAAAACGGAAAAGTCGAGAATTGGGATGCGAAAAAACACTGAAGCGGCGACGAGCGATTCGAATAGCGACCGTCCGCTTCCTTCATTCACCACGCTCGGTTCTATAGCTGTGGTTATTGGGATTGTCGTCGGCATCGGCATTTTCCGTCTTCCTCCCATTGTCGCGTCGAATTCGTCCACCGACCTGCATTTCCTTCTATTCTGGGCTGCGGGGGGGGGCGTCTCGTTGATGGGCGCCCTTTGCTATGCCGAACTCTCTTCTTCAATGCCGAATTCCGGCGGCGAATATTATTTTTTGAGAAAAGCTTTCGGACATGGAACAGGGTTCTTTCTTTCCTGGGGCCGAATGACGGTCATACAGGCGGGTTCCATCGCGCTTGTAGCCTTTGTCCTGGGCGACTACGCGACAGTCCTTTTCGACTTGGGAGAACACAGTCCCTCGATCTACGCCGCCGCCACAGTCGTTGTCCTGACGGGATTGAACATCATGGGTACCGTTCATTCGAGCCGCGCCCAAAGTTTTCTCACGTCGGCGATCATGCTCGCTCTTGTCGCTATCGTGATAGGCGGATTCGTCGATGCGCGGAATTTCCATCCCCGTTCGTTCCTTTCCGGGAATGACGCAGGGGCCTTTTCCGGCGGAGCCGCCGGGCACGCCATGATCTTCGTCTTGCTTACATACGGCGGGTGGAACGAAGCCGCCTATCTCGCGGGAGAACTTAACGGCGCGAGAAAGAACATAGTCCGCGTCCTGGTTTCCGGCATTGTCGCAATTACCGCGCTGTATCTTCTCGTCAATTTTACCTATCTCTATGTTTTGGGATTCGAGAGCCTAAAAGAATCGGAGACGGTGGCCTACGATCTCACCGAAAGGATATTCGGCCCGGTCGGTTCCTCGGTCGTCGTTTTGATTGTCGTCGTTTCCGCGCTCTCCACGGCCAACGCCAGCATTATAACCGGAGCCCGCTCCAATTACGCTCTCGGACGCGACTTCAAATTGCTTGGGTTTATGGGGGAATGGAACAAGACGAGAAATTCCCCTGTAAACGCCCTTCTTGTTCAAGGCATCATGTCGCTTTTCCTTGTGGGGATCGGCGCATGGTCCCAAAGGGCGATAGAAACAATAGTCGATTACACCGCCCCGGTTTTTTGGTTTTTCATTCTGCTCACGACGCTGTGCCTCTTTGTATTCAGAATGCGAAACGAGGCCCCGGAATCGGCCTATAAAATCCCTTTCTATCCGTTGCCTCCGCTTCTGTTCCTGATCGCCTGCGCCTATATGCTCTATTCGAGCATTGTCTATACGGGAACGGGAGCGCTTGTCGGCGTGGCGATTCTTCTGGCGGGATACCCCGTCTGGTTCTTTGCCGACAGATACCAACGAAAGATTTGAAGCTCGATATCGCGAGGTGCTATCCAAGAATAGCTGAAATCAATACAGGCTTGCCGGAAAAACTTTCGTGTCTCTTCCCGCGCCAAATACAAAATCGACCGTATTTTGCTCTTTTTTCGAGCGGATTAGGATATCGAGACAGATGTTTTCGAAAAATTCGGACCTGTGCGGTTGGTTCGCAATTCCCCCCTTGAGGGGGGCTAGGGGCCGCAATTCCCCCCTTGAGGGGGGC
>CAZNTU010000432.1:0-2982 GCA_964575975.1 uncultured Desulfobacteraceae bacterium | reverse complement strand
CCAATAGCCGACTTCCTGGACGAATGCTGCCTTGTCGAAAACGGGTTCAGCGTCGGGGCGACGGAGCTTTACAAGGCTTTTTGCGAGTGGTGGAAGGAATTCATCGGGAAAAAGCCGCTGAGCCAAAAGGTCTTCGGACGCCTGGTCGGACAAAAGTTCGAAAAGGGGAAGCAAAGCGACGGATTCCATTATTATGGAGTCGGACTGAAAGCATAGCGAAGGTTCACAAGGTTCACTGATCGTTCATCGATCGTTCATGGTATTTTTTTTGAATAAAATCAATACCTTACGGCATGTTGTTGCCCATAAAGTGAACCAATGAACGATTAAAACCTATAAAATTAAAATAAAATTAAAAATAAAAAAAATTAAATGTATTTAAAAAGGTTCACAAGCTTCATTTCGGTCGAAAACTCAATGATATCAACGTGTTTGGATATGAACCATTGTTTTGGAACCGTTCTTGAATCGTTCACTTTGGTGGGAAAATGAATGTCTTGGAAGAAGCCGGAAAGCTCGTCCCGATGAGGTTGGTTTCGTCCCACAAGGGCGGGGAATACCACGGCGAGTGCCCGTGTTGCGGCGGAAAGGACAGGTTCCACGTCTGGCCCGAGCAGAACGACGGTCAAGGCTCTTTTTGGTGTCGACAGTGCGGGAAGGGCGGGGACCTGATCCAGTTTCTGATCGATTTTTGCGGCAAGTCCTTTCCGGAGGCCGCGAAGCTCGCCGGCAAGGAGATCGACGCGACATACCAGTATCGCGCGCCGAGACCTCCGAAGGATTCGAGACGCCCGGAAGCGTTCGTCCCGACCGATCCGACGCTGCTCGACAGGCGCGTCGGGCCGTGGAAGGAAAAAGCGGCGAAGTTCGTGGGATGGGCCAACACGCAACTTCTCAAGTCTTCCGAAATGCTCGGATGGCTTGCCGCTCGGGGAATCGACCAGCAAAGCGCGGTCGAATTCAAGCTTGGATGGAACCCAGGCAAGGACGGAAAGGATTTGTTCCGCACAAGGGAGTCCTGGGGGCTGAACACGGTAACCAAGGCCGACGGGCGGAAGAAGCGGTTGTGGCTTCCGAAGGGAATCGTGATTCCGTACGTGCGCGGCGAAGAGATAATTCGCGTCCGGATTCGCCGATTCGAAACCGAAGGGCCTCGGTATTATTTCGTTCCGGGGGGATCTCCCGAGATCATGGTTTTAGGTCCGAACGCCAAGGCCCATGTCGTCGTGGAATCCGAACTGGACGGGATTCTCGTCTTCCAGGAATGCAGGGACATCGAGGCAGGGGCGATAGCCATGGGGTCCAGCCATGCGAAGCCGGACAAGCCGTCGCACATGGTTTTGTCCGGTTCGCTTTCGATTTTGAACGCTCTCGATTTCGACCAGGCGGGCGCGAAGGCCTCGTCATGGTGGGAGGAGCAATACCCTCGTTGCGAGCGATGGCCGGTTCCGATCGGAAAGGACCCGGGCGAAGCGTATCAGGCGGGTATCGATATCCGCGAATGGGTGCGCGCGGGCCTTCCCCCGGCAATGCTCGTCGCGCCGTCGAGGCTTTTAGCGAGGAAATCCGAGGCGTCCGCTGAAAGCGATGCGCCTGAACAGAGGTGGGAAGATCCGGAGGAAGGCACGGGAAACGCCTATCCAGACAGCGTAAACGAACTGTGGCGATACTTGCGGTCGTATCCGGTCCAAATAAAGAACACTCCAACCAGGCTGCGGATTGTTTGCCCGGAAGCCTGGGAGTCTCGAAACTGGGGTTTGTCGAAGAAGATATCGTCGTTGATTTTCATGGACCCGGATTGTCTCGAATATTTGAGCGGGCATCCGGAACGGTTGATAACTGGAAAGAACTTTTTGAGGACGGAGAAAGGATAAGAGCGATGTATGCGCATCAGGTAATCGAAGACTTGGAAAACATGCGGTACCAGACAGGAAACAGGCGGTCAGAACTGTACAAAGATTTAGGCTTGCGGGCGGCATCGCGAATAAAGTCGGCGCAAAAGTTCCATTTGGGTGCCGGTTTCGAATATTACGGCTTCATCGACTTGGCCGGCGGGAAGCGTCCGTTTCTGGAAGACATGGGCGAATGCGTCAGGCTGCCATACAAGGTATGCTGGTTCGACTATACCAGCACCGGCGGCAGAAAAAAACAAGGCGGACAGGTCAACGTTCCAAAGCGCGGAGTACTGGCCATGGAGTTCAAAGAGGACCTGTTGCACTTGTCGCTGTTCAGTTTCATTCCAAAAAACGAAAACGCTGGTGTTTCCGGATGGTTTCTCAATCCGATCTATTATTTTGTGTCCGTCGGCGCGGCGTTCGCTAAAAGAAAGGACTGGGAGGATATCAAGCCGCTGTTCGTCAACTCCGATCCTTCTCTTTTCGATACTTTGAACATATGTCCATTGAGCCATTTCGACCGTCTCGATGTAAAAGCGGACAGCGCCCTCGAGGAGGACATCGACGAAATAGGCCTGGTCAACATCGCGTTGATGTTGCTCAGCTCGAAGAACATCGGAACGGAAGAGGTCAAGCCCGCCGAGAAACTCAACAAGGCCCGCGCCAAAAGAGGCAAGAAGCCTCTCTACACCTACCATACGCTCGTCATCAAGCCGACCGGCAAGAGACAAGAGTCGATACCCCGCCATCTTTGGAACAACCGCATTCATCTATGCCGCGGCCATTTCAAAAGATATACCGCCGACGCTCCGCTGTTCGGTAAGCACGTCGGTCTCTACTGGTGGGAGCCTGCCGTAAGGGGGGACAAGAAGCAGGGGATCGTTCAGAAGGACTACAAGATCGAACCCCGGTGCGACGAAACTCTCGGGTCGGGCCGGGTCATGGGTCCTTCCCGGCGCCCGAAAGCGTAGGGGTCAAGGAATCCCGACCTGTCAAAATTTTGGTGAAAAAAAATGGGTGGAAGAATGGAACATGGCGAAAAGATTAAGAATCCTGGCGGGTTGACCGCCGGGGACGTCGCGGGGAT
>CAZNTU010000431.1:0-3000 GCA_964575975.1 uncultured Desulfobacteraceae bacterium | reverse complement strand
CTTCTGCCAATCCAAAAAGCTACTCGTTTCCCAAACGGACTCGTCCTCTTTTTCCCCGGACATGTGCTTGCCGATTTCGTCGCCGTCCATCATGAGGATACCGTAGTATTTGCATGGTTTGTCGCTCAGCTCCTTGTACAGCGAAACAAGTTCGGCCTTGGCCTCGGATGCGGCGTTTTTCGGAAGTTTGGACGACAGGTGCGGATACTCTTTGTCGAAAAAACCGTCCTCCAGGCTTTCCTCGTACAACCAAGCGCCGGGCAGGTCTTCGGGGGAGGCCATGTCCCTTCCGAACGTGAATTTAAAGAGCGAGGCGATTTTTTCCAAGGCTCCTTGCTGCAAGCCCTTTCGCTTCAAAAATTCGTCCCTGCCTTCCACAATGAAATGCCGTTTGCGAAACGGAGAGGAGGCGATATCGGACGTTGAGTCGAAGGGGACCTTTTCGATGCCGTTCCCGAGCAGTTCGTCCTTTGCGAGGCGCTTGACCAGGCAGACGGCGCAAAGTTTTTCGTTTTTCTTGATCTTGAATCTAAACGGCTTGAATTTTCTCGTCTCGTTCCAAAAAAGATTATTGTGGTCGTGCGGTTTCGGCCCCATGCCTTCGCGTTTGCCGCCAACACACTCTCGATTAGGCGCAGCTCGCGGCTCCTCGTCTTGAGGTTCCGGCCCCATGACCTCGCGCTTGCCGCAGCAGCTGCATTTCACGGCATAGTTTCCTTCCCACGCGGAGAACGTTCTGGTGAGTTTTCTCTGGGATGCGAGCCTTTGAACCGCTTTGCAAACCTCGAAATATTTCTTTTCCTTTTCCGATTCCGGGACGAAAATGCAAACCCAAGCGGCCTGAAACTGGTCCTCTATCTGGAATTTCCACAGGCGGTCCCAGTCCTTCTTTATGGAGCAGGGGAGATTTGAGGACTTGATCAGCCTGTCGAACTCCTTTTTGACGTCGTCCGCGATCAAAAGAAAGCTTTCCTTTACGGATGCGTTCATCACTTCGACGACATGGTCCAGATCCCGTTCGGGCACGAAGGCCATGAAATAGTTCGACAGCGACGCGTATCGCCTTTGCGTCGATGTTTCGGCGTCGGCATCATCCTCCGCGACGCCGCCGTTTTCCCTGTCCTTAAAGAACGGCGAATTCCCGATGCATGGAAAGACGACGGCGTCGGCTCCCGCGTTTTCCAGCGCTGGCCGCATGGCCGCGAACGAAAGCCGGGAGAGCAAGAAGCTGCCGACCCAAAGGTCACGGACCTTTCGGGCCTCGCAGATGAACTCTTGGACGGGGCCGACGGTCGCGGCAAGCAGGGCGATGATTCCTTCTTTTTTTTCCAAGGATTGATTTTCGGGGTCGTTCATATTCCATCTCCGTTCAAAGATCTTATAAAACCGATGTTCATCAAGTATAGCCTTGCCTTAAAGGGCATCATGTCAGCTCCAAAGGAAATTCTTTTCTGCAAGGCTCTTGTGAGGATCGGTACCAATTCGCCGCTTTTTCCAGCGCCGGAAATTATATGTGTTCTGATATACTCGGGCGAGGCCCATCGACTGTATCCCCAGTTTTTGTCCGCGCCTTTGGGCTTGGCATTGGGATCGATCGGGAAACCGAGCGCCGGAACGTTTTTTTCGCCGTGAATTTTGAAAAGGAATTTTTCCATTTCGCCGTTTTCGTCGGAGTCGAGCGGAAACGACTTGGTGCCGACGAAAACTTGCCGGAAGCTTTTCAGAATGAAAAACTCCGCGTTTTGCTGAATTTCGTTCGAAAAAATGCAATCCGCCTTTTGCATAGGCCCTTCCTCGCGCCATTTGACGATTTTCTCAAGGACCTTTGGATCCACCCCGCCTTCCGGCCATGTGACGGAACTCAGCCAAGCCGCAAAGATTTTCGACGCCTCTTTCAATCCACAAAGCAAATGGTCGTTCAATGCTTTGGCATCTCCGAAATACTCTTCGCACGCGAAATTCGTTCCCGCCGTCTCTCCTGCCATGGATTGAAAAAGCCTTTTCGGCGTTTGTTCGCTTTGATCGTGACCGTTGGCTTCGCACTGAATCAGAACAGGAGATCCGAATCCTCGTCTCGCCCGTTTTCCGACACTGCCCAGATTTCCCCATATCCAAATTGTAGCCAGCAGCACGCGGATTTCGTCTGACGTCAAACTGCCGGGTCCGGGTCTCGGAAAGATAGAGACGTCGAAAGCCGCGCCGGGACGCCATCCTTCAATTTTGAATTTTTTCTTGTCGGAAGGAGAAATCCTGTATTTTTCCGGTTCCAAAGGGCCCGGTTCAACGAGCATCCGAAACTTGGCCCTGACGGTGGAGCCGAAAATTCGCTCTTCCAGAGCCTTTAAAATTTGGACCTGCAATTCCGGTTTGACCTCGTCGAACTGCCCTCCGACAACGGCCCGAAACCAGAACCTCCAGACTCCCCGCAACGCCTTTCCCGTGAGACCTTCGTTTTCGCGGCTGTTGCGGGTTGCGCCTCCCGTCAGCAACGGTGTGATGAATTTGATTCCGAAATTGATCATGTCGCCCTCCCTGCAGTTAGTTCCAATCGGCCAGTCAAGTTGAAGAACGGAAATGTTTCATAGCAGTTATCGACTCGAATTATCAAGGGGTAAATATAACTGTAAGGCTCCTGATTGGGGCCGTCGGTGATGGGACGTTCGCGTCGGCGATAGGACGTGTGTTCTGAACGTACAAATCGTGACGCATAAAACAACGACTTGGATTTCGCTTTGAAAGCTGTATTCGGTTTCTTTGCCTACCGGGACGAATTCCGTTCGGCACCTTGGAAAGTTCGACGACTTTTTCTAAAAGACTCCATTTCGCGAAGAATTGCCGCTTCGAGATCTTTCTCGGAATAGACCTCCTGGAGACCGAGAAAATCCCGGATATAGGAATCGTGAAATACCAAATCGGGCGTTAGCCGGTCTTCTTCCCGCAACCACGCCAGTTAGATTTCGGCCAACTTTTCCGGCTTCCGCGACAGGGTGTGCGCTCGTA
>CAZNTU010000430.1:0-3045 GCA_964575975.1 uncultured Desulfobacteraceae bacterium | reverse complement strand
GGATGAAGCACAAAACGACGGAGCGGTGAAAAAAAGGCGTAAAGCCGCTTAAACAGGGGCAAAGAGGATGTTGGAAAAAAGATATGGATAAGAGTGAGCGCTTCGCGTGGGAACGCCTGCCGGGACGCTTCGCGTCAGCGTGCCTCCAAAGCCGCGGCCGAATTAAGAACCATGCCCCAAGCATCCGGCGAGCGGATGGGAACGATAAATCGAAGTATAGAAAAATGAAGGAATTTTTGGAGATCGAGAATGAAATCGGCTGCACCCTATACAAAGGAAAATTACACGCCAACGAGAAACGCATGCAAGCTTTGCACGCCGCTGGGAGCCTCCCTGGTATTCAAGGGGATTTCCAACGCGGTGCCCCTGCTGCACGGTTCCCAGGGGTGTTCCACATACATTCGAAGATACGTCATCAGCCACTTCAAGGAGCCCGTGGATATCGCCTCCACGAACTTCTCCGAGCAAACGGCCATTTTCGGAGGCGGGGCGAACTTGAAGATCGCCCTGGACAACCTCAAAAAGCAATACGACTCCGATTTGATCGGAATCGCCACCACGTGTCTGAGCGAAACCATCGGCGACGACGTGCCCATGTTCCTGAAGGCCTACCGGGACGAGCGCCCGGAGAACTCCGACATGGCGATCGTACACGTGTCCACGCCCAGCTACCGGGGGACGCACATGGACGGGTTCCACGGCGCGGTTCGGGCGGTGGTCGAAGGACTTGCCGGGACGGCCGGACCGGAAGCCTCCGAAGCAATCAAGGTCAACCTGTTTCCCGGCATGGTTTCCCCGGCGGACATCCGGCACCTGAAGGATATCTTCGAGGCGTTCGGTCTGCCCTGCGTCATTCTTCCCGACTATTCGGACCGGCTGGACGGCGCATTGTGGGACGAATACCAGAGGATTCAGAAAGGCGGTACCGAAGTGAAGGATATCAAGCGCATGGGATCGGCTAGGGCGTCGTTCGAATTCGGAAGGATCCTCGCCGAGGAAAAATCCACCGCAGCCAAATTTCTGGAGGAAAAGTTCGGCGTGACAAGAAAAAGCCTGGGGCTTCCCATCGGCGTGCGCGAGACCGACGCCTTTTTCGACGCGTTGGAGGAAATTTCCGGGAGACCCAATCCTTGTAAATACGCGGCGCAGCGGGCGCGTCTTGTAGATTCCTTCGTCGACGGCCACAAGTACGTGTCCGGAGTCAAGGCGGTGGTGTACGGAGAAGAGGACTTGGTTGCGGGGATCGTATCCTTCCTGAGGGAAATCGGGATAGTTCCGGTACTGTGCGCGTCCGGCGGCAAAAGCGGGCTCCTGGCGAAAGCGGTGGCGAAAATCGTCCCCGATTGCGACAAACCGGGGATCAACATCAGAAACGGCGTGGATTTCATGGATATCGAGGAGGAGGCTGAAACCCTCTCCCCGGACATTTTCATCGGGAACAGCAAAGGATACAAGATGGCCCGCCGCCTCGGAAAACCCCTGGTTCGAATCGGCTTTCCCGTCCACGACCGGATCGGAGGCGGACGCATACGCCACCTGGGCTACGAAGGCGCGCAGGAACTTTTCGACAGAATCGTGAACGCTCTCATCGAAGAGCGCCAGGACGATTCCGAAATCGGCTACACGTACATGTAGTCGAAGAGCGCGATAAAACGCAAGGAACGACAAAAAACAAGGAACCAGCGATCATGAATACCGAAAACCATCCCTGTTTCAACGATAAAGCGAGGCATCTCTACGGGCGCGTTCATCTTCCGGTCGCCCCGAGGTGCAATGTTCAATGCAATTTCTGCAATCGAAAGTACGATTGCGTGAACGAAAGCAGGCCCGGCGTCACCAGCGGGATTCTGTCGCCCCGTCAGGCGATCGACTACCTCGAGCAGGTACTCGCGATCAAGAAGAACATCAGCGTGGTGGGCATCGCCGGACCGGGGGACGCTTTCGCCAACCCGGATCAAAGCCTGGAAACCCTTCGGCTGGTTCGCGAAAAATATCCGAGCATGATCCTGTGCGTCGCCACCAACGGTTTGAACCTCGAACCGTACGCCCAACGACTGGCCGACCTGAAAGTCAGCCACGTCAGCGTCACGGTGAACGCCGTGGACCCCGGGATCGGAAAGAAGATCTACTCCTGGGCCCGTCCGGACAATAGGGTCTTGAGGTCTGAACAGGCCGCCGAGGTACTGCTGGAAAGGCAGTTGGCCGGCATTCGCGCCATGAAGGAACTTGGCGTGGCCGTCAAAATCAACACCATTGTCCTTCCCGGCATCAACGACGAACACATAGAGAAAATCGCCGAAAAAATGGCGGAATTGAAAGTGGACATTCTCAACTGCATCCCGTACTACCCCAACGAGGGCGCCAACTTCGAGGAGATCGGCATGGAAGAGCCGGGCAAGAAAATGATCGCCCGTGTGAGAAAGGCGGCCGGAAAGCACATTAAGCAAATGCACCATTGCACCCGGTGCCGGGCCGACGCTGTCGGCCTCTTGGGAGACAGCCCCGACGAGAAAATCATGGAGGCATTGAAAGCATACGCGTCCAAACCGGAAACGCCTCCGGCGCTCTCCCTCGACACTGATCGTCCTCGCGTGGCGGTCGCCACGATGGAAGGCGTCCTGATCAATCAGCACCTCGGGGAGGCCTGCCGCCTGCACATTTACGAGAAGCAAGCCCAAGGGGGAGTTCGCATGGTGGACGACCGCCACACGCCCGAACCCGGAGGCGGCGACTCCCGCTGGCTGGAACTGGCCGAAAAGCTGAAGGACTGCCGGGCGCTGCTCGTTTCCGGCATCGGCAAAAACCCCAGGGAAATCCTGTCGAAGAGCGGGATCGGCGTCTTCGAAATGGAAGGACTCGTCGAGGAGGCCGTGGGCCGCATCCTTTCCGGGGAAAACGTCAATCACCTTGTGAAACGCAAACCGGCCAAATGCGGGACGGAATGCATGGGGGGAGGGATGGGGTGCGGATAATGGATAAAGGGACAAATGATAACTTGACATCGTAAACATAAGCCGCAACCAATTGAAATATTTCGACCTTGCG
>CAZNTU010000429.1:0-3060 GCA_964575975.1 uncultured Desulfobacteraceae bacterium | reverse complement strand
CAGCCATGCGGCGGCTTTGTTCGGGCGGGCACACCCAGTCCTGGCCGCCCGCCAGCAGCAGCACGGGCATCCGCAGGGCTTGCAGTCTGTCCGGCGTACCGGCCCAGTTCTTAATGGCTGCGTATTGGCGGCCTATCACATTCGTGTCCGCCGGTCTTGGCCGCGCGGGCAAATGGGCGAGGCTGTCGGGGTGCTTGTCCGCCCAGTCGGCAGGGAACATGGACGCGCGCAATTCCGCTGGCGGCATGGCGGCCATGCGGTCCAGCACGGGCATGACGGCGAGGCTGTCGGCCGCAGTGGCGTAGAGCGTGAGCGTGCGCACGAGTTCGGGCCGCTGGAGCGCGAGTTCCTGTGCCACCATTCCTCCCATGGACCAGCCGAGCACGTTGGCCTGTTGGATACCCAGCCCGTCCAGCAGCGCGGCCGCGTCGCGCGCCATATCCTCGATGCCGAAGTCCGCGGCGGGCGCTTCGCTCGGGCCCATGCCCCGGTTATCCATCAGGATTACCCGGCGGCGCTCGGAAAGCCCGCGCACAAATTCCGGGTCCCACATTTCCTTGGTCACCGCATAGCCGGTGATCGCCAGCAGCGGCGCTTCCGCGTGCCCGCTCGCACGGGGGCCCAGGTCGCGGTAGTCGATCGTTACGCGGCCGGCACGCAGGCTCGCGTCATGTTGCTTTAGACCCCCGGCGCCGGCGCAGCCGCACAGCAGCACGGCGAGCAGCATCCAGAGCGCTGCCGTGCGCAAAGTTCGGTTTCGGAGGATCGCGTGGGTACGACGTTCAATCAGGATTGGTTCCATTTTTTTCCAAACACATGCGGTTCGCCTCGGTTTTAACAGTTCGGCATCGGGATACGCCAAAACCGAACGCTTTGTCAGAATCATCTCAAATTAATTGAAATTGTTTTCGTATATTTCCAAAAATAATTCAACCTTGTCGTTTCCGGGCGGGACATTGAACGTTTCCCGAAAGACAGTATTTTAAAAAAGTATGGAAAGAACTAAAACTCCGAATCGGGAAAAAAGAATGGGAGCGGCCGAAGTCGCGGTCGTGCCGGGGGCCGCGGTGAAGAAGGGCGGCGTGCCCGGTCAGGCGCTTTCGGGTCGAATCGACCGGGCGGTCGCTCTTTTTCACGCGGGAAAAGTCCGGAACATTCTCGTTAGCGGAGGGGTCGGAAAGCATCCGCCGTCGGAGGCGGAGGTCATGCGGGATATCGCTGTCGGAAAAGGCGTTCCCGAGGACAGGATCTTTCTGGAAACGAGGTCTTGCTCGACACTGGAGAACGCAAAGGAATGCGCGGAAATCATCGGAAGAAACTCCTGGAAAAACGTCGTCCTGGTCACGGATCGGTTTCACGCGCCCAGAGCCCGGATTCTTTTCCGGGTCTTCGGGGTCGCGGTTACGACCTGCTTTACCGAGACGAGGCCAAACGAGGGACGCGGAGACCGGGCGCTGTTTCTCCTCTCCAGAGAGTGCGCCGCCCTGGCTTGGAGCGTTTTCAAACTGACCGTTTTGTTCCTCGCCCGAAAACTGTGACCAATTCGTTCGGGATGCCAAATCGTTCAGGACACCTTGAAGTATTTCCTGACGTTTCCGTTTCCGCCGATGATGGTGTGAATCTCGAAGGTTAGCAGGTTTCTTTGGATGATTTTCTCGAGCGAGCCGGTTCCCTTTTTAAGGCGTTGGAAAGTAGAGGTCATTTCCAGAAACGCCTGCTTTTCCTCCGGCGTAAAACCCTCGCTTCCCGCGATCATGAACGAAATGCCCTTGTAATCCATTCTTTTCAGCAACCTCAGGCTTTCCTCCTTGGGAGGGACGCTTTCGGTCTGCCACAAAAGGTTGATCCCTTTTTCGGCGATTTCCGCCCATTCGGCGGCGGGGGTCTCGGGTTCGTCGTCGAAGAACGTCACGGCGGCCTGAAGATAGGCCTTCGAATCGATCAGCCTCCTGACGAAAAATCTTCTCTGCCCGACTGCGAGAATATCGGACTTTCCATCCGGGTATTCCTCGAGCACCTTTTCGATTTTCGCCGTGCATCCGAAATCGCGTATGCCCTTTCCGTCGAACAGGACCACGCCGAATTCCTTGTCTTCGTCCATGCACTCCTTCACCATCAGTTTGTAGCGCTCCTCGAAAATGTGAAGAGGAAGCGGCATGCCCGGAAACAGGACGAGCCCCAAGGGAAAGAGAGGTATTGTCGTATCTTGATTCATTTGATCGACCTTCTATTTTTTCGATTCTTTTTCGGTCGTTTTTCCCGTCGGCCATTCCGGGAAAAATCGAACGAAAGGACCAAAGAACGACGACGGGTCCATCAAGCGGGAGAACGCGCCGGAATAAAAATCCCACATTTGCTTGATCGCGCCTTGGTAGAATTCACCGCTTGCGGTTGCCTCGAACTCCTCGGATTCGAACTTGCCGTCGACGAAACGGTTTTCGGCTGCCTTGACACGGGTTTTCCCGTCGATATTGGAGACGGATCTGTAGGAATGCCGAAATTCGAAAAAAGGAAACGCCGGTTTGAACGGAGCGAACAAATCCGGCAAGTTTTCGTTCTTCGCGCTCAACGGACGATTTGTTTTCTTTTCGGGCAAATCGGTCATGTCGATCCTCGAATTGTTTTTTTTTGGCTATGAAAACGTGTTTCCATGATTTTTTTCCGACGACAATACATTTTAAATGCATTTTGGCGCGGCATCAACACAAATTCGGCGAAAAGAGCGCGTTTTGTGGCGCCACACAGGGGAATGGCAGGTTGGGGCCGCAGGCAACTTGGAGGTCTTCGGCGCCGACAAGCTTGGTACAAGCGAGAACGCCATGCCCCTCGACCCCGACCCACCCTGGTGACCGCTGACAGCTAACGCCTATCCGCTAATTTGACATTGTAAACTTAACGGGTAACATGCCGAATTTATCGACCCGTGCGATTGGAGGGCGGTGCGATTCCCCCCTTGTGCGGTTGGAGGGCGGTGCAATTCCCCCCTTGTGCGGTTGGAGGGCGGTGCAATTCCCCCCTTGAGGGGGGCCAGGGGGGTGTTGTTTCCGGTGAACAATGGAT
>CAZNTU010000428.1:0-3065 GCA_964575975.1 uncultured Desulfobacteraceae bacterium | reverse complement strand
TGGCCGGAAGGCGGCTAATGAAAAGGATCGAATCCCCCGTCCTCTTCAGGTTCTCCTCCGTCACCATCGCCGAATCCGCGATGTATACGTACGCCCCTTCGGCTATTCCGAACTTCGCCAAGTGCGTCGAAATGGACGAAAGCACCGCGTTGTTTACGGTTTTATCCGACGCGTTGCCGTCCTCGTTCTTCCCTATGATCGGTATGTTCTTGTCGACGCAAAGCAGCGACACCAGAAACTGCTTCAAATCCGGCCGGTGGTTCTTGCTGTAGCCGCAGGCTATGACGAAAGGGGCGTCGGGGGCCTCGCCGGAACAGCCTTCGTATTCGCCGAACACGCTTATCGAGGTCGTGTCGAAACTGACGTGGCTCGTGTCGATGTCGAACAACAGGACGGCCCTTCTCGAGATTTCCGTGAATATTTTGATGCTTCCGACTTCGTAGGCCTTGTCGAGAACCCTCGCCACGCTGTAGTCCTTGAAAGCCTCCGGCTTCGCGTCTTTGCCCAGCAAAAGCTCCGTGTCCTGGCTTTCGAAGAATTCGTCCAGGCGGTACAGCGGAGTCCTGCCCGAAAGCGTGTCCAGGATCATGCCAAGAAAAACGGTGCCGGGATCCTCGTCCATTTGGCTCGGCACGAGTTCGTTTATTACTTCCACTATGCCCAGCTTCAAAGCGAACTCCTTTATTATGGGAAGATGTCGCACCGCGTACGCGACTGTTTCGTTTCGTTTTTTCTCCATTTCCATTTCGAGCGGCATTTTCATTTTTTCACCTCGAATCCAAAGAATTGGCATACTCGAGGGTTCTTTAACCCGAAAAACCGCTCGCGTCCAGCATTAACGCAATTTATTTAATGAACCATGTTCACATGGCCGCCCCTTTCTGTCGAAAGGCTGAAAATCATGGCGGTTCGCATCGTCAGATCTTCCGGTTCTTGAAATTCATGCTAAAGATTCCAAAAGGGGTGTTGAATGTGAGCCAAAGGTAGTGGGTCGAACCAGGTCGGTTTCCGAGCATTTTAACGGCAGCCGGCTTTTCGGGCAACTCTATCCAATCTTTGCGTGGGCGATGGTTTTCAACAAAATCGGCGGGCCAAAGCCGGCACCCCGAAGTTGGTTTGCTCCAAGGGCAACGACCATATCATCGACGCCGTCCGCTTCGCAATGCCGGCCCGGGAACAGGCCAACCTCGATATCGTGGGCGGGGAGACAAGCTCCCTGTCGTCCCTGGTTGCGAAGACGGTGTTCGTCCGATCTTCGGAATTCCCCTTGCTTTTTCGGCCGAAATCAGACATATTGACACCACATAAAAACAATTGGATACGTTTTGTATGGAGACCGAATTGAAAGAACGACCTGAAGAAATCTTCCGCAAGCACGGTGGCCAGCTTCGAATGAGTCAGGCTGTCAAGCAAGGCATCACCCGCTACATGCTCTATTCGCTCAGAGACAAAGGCGTCGTCGAGCAGGTGAGCAGAGGCATCTATCGGTTGGCGGACCTGGCTCCGATTAGCAATCCCGATCTGGTGACGGTCAGTCTTCGTTTCCCGAACGCCGTCATCTGCCTTGTCTCCGCACTGGCCTATCATGACATCACGACCCAGATTCCGCATGATGTTTTCGTGGCGGTGTCGAGAGACTCGCGGATGCCTTCCCTCGACCATCCTCCCGTCCAGGCTCACAGATTCTCGAACGAAGCATACAAGTCCGGCATTGAAGAGCATCTGATCGATGGAGTACGCGTTAAGGTCTACAGTCCCGAGAAAACCCTGGCCGACTGTTTCAAGTTCCGCAATAAAATCGGAATGGACGTGGTCCTGGAAGCACTGAAACTCTATAAGGCGCGAAAGAAGTTCAACCTTCGCGAACTGCTTGGATACGGCAAGATCTGCCGGGTCGACAAGGTCATGCGACCGTATCTGGAGGCGACGGTATGACGTCTCCCAAAAACATGTCCGCGTCCGTCCGGCAACGCCTCCTCAATCGTGCCAGAAGTGATCGCAGACCATTCAACGAATTACTTCAATATTATGCCATGGAGCGATTCCTCTACCGCCTGTCCCGATCGGTTCACGTCGACCGATTCATTCTCAAAGGGGCTCTGATGTTGAGAGTTTGGCGCTCTCCGGAACTTCGTCCGACCATGGACATTGATATGCTGGGAAGAACGAGCAACGGAGAGGCTGACATCGTCGCACAAATCAAAGACATCTTGACTGCGGATGTGGAAACGGACGGGCTTGCCTTCGATCCTGCTTCCATCCAAGCCGAACGAATCACCGAAGACGCGGATTACGAAGGGATCAGGATTCGGTTCCTGGGCGCGTTGGGCTCGGCGAGAATCAATATGCAGCTTGACATCGGCTTTGGCGACATCGTTTATCCGGAGCCGGAAAAATCGGATCTTCCGACCATGCTGGATTTTCCGGCGCCAAGGTTGCTCTGCTACAGTCGCGAAAGCTCCATAGCGGAAAAATTCGAGGCGATGGTTAGGTTGGGTACGCTGAACAGCAGGATGAAGGATTTCTATGACATCTGGTTGTTGTCCAGGCAGTTCGATTTTGACGGCCCAAGACTGACCGAGGCCGTTCGCCTGACTTTCGAACGGCGCGGCACGAAGCTGCCTGCGGAAATAGATGCATTCACCGAACTTTTCGTCGAGGCCAAACAAGCCCAATGGGCGGCGTTCAGGAAAAGGCTTGGGCAGGAACGCGTTCCGGTTTCATTCAAAGAAATCGCGGCTTCGGTGGACAGCTTTCTATCACCAATTGCCGCGGTCTTTTCTTCCGGCAAACAAAGTCCCACGAACTGGCCATCCCCCGGTCCATGGACATGAACGAGTGTATTTTTATCGCGGTCGGTATCATATATGCAACCAGCGCGACGCAGAACGCGAAAAGAGCCGCACCATGCGAATCCAAGCCTGCGCGGCTCTTCGGGGCCGGAGGCGAAAAGAGCGTCCGCCGAAACGCCCAGAGCCTCGCTCAGCCTGTATATGAAAAGGGCGGAGGGCGCGTTGACGTTTCGCTCGATTCTTCCGAGAACAACTTCGCTTGTTCCGATTTCG
>CAZNTU010000427.1:0-3125 GCA_964575975.1 uncultured Desulfobacteraceae bacterium | reverse complement strand
AAAAGATGTATATTTTAGAAATCGATAATTATGCTATCATCGTGCCTTATGTGGAAAACGATATTGAAATTTTTTTGAAAACAGCTTTCCCAAGCCGTAAATACACCGAAAAATACGGTTTGAAGGGGGAATAATGAATAAAGTCAGTCAGAAGATGTTTGAACCGATCGATCAGGAAGAGAGCGACCTGATGCAATCAATTGAACGAAACGAATGGCAGCCTATTGAGAATTTCGATCAGGAAAGAAAAAAAGCAGTGGAAGCGGCGCGAAATACTTTAAAGAAAGATAAACGAATAAATCTTCGTCTTTCTCAAAAGGATTACCACCAAATTCAAATAAAGGCAATTGAAGAAGGCATACCATACCAAACCCTTATTTCAAGCATTGTGCATAAATATCTGAATGGTTCCTTAACGCCTAGATCGTAGGAAAAGAACAGAACCAGCCGGGGCCGAAGCTCGCCTTCTTCCGGGTTCATGGTGCCTACCAGGGTGAAGCGTGCCGGATGGGAAAAACCCGCGTCCTCCCGTTCGATGGTATTCAGCCAATGGGGAAATTCCCCCCGTTTTTCCAGCGTCGAGGGTTTTCGGGTCCGGTCCTCGTGCAGGAAAGCCATACTTTCGCTTGCCCCGATCGCTTATCCATTCCTTTGAAAACGAGCGACACAGAAGTTTCAAGTTGACAGCATCCCATTTAATGCCGATAAATGAAATTCGAATCGGAGTTGTCGGTAGGAACAAGGCGTGAAAATGGCGAAAAACAAGGGGGAAATATGGGCCAGTCGAAATGTCCGATTTGCGGATGCGAGGAATTTTACGTTAAGAACCCGGACGACGAATACGAGACGTACGAGTTCCAGTGCAAGGACGGCGAAGTGTGTTTCAATCCGGCCTTGGATTGCGACGCGGCCCCCGCCGTAGGGGACGATACCGAGAGTTATTGCAATCGCTGCTCCTGGCACGACAAATTGAAAAGCCTTAAATAGCCGAAGAAAAGCCGAAAAGACGACCGGCGGGAAAAATGGTCGTATGGAGTCGATAATTTCAAAATTTGGAACGAAAGGAATCGAAACGAGATGATGTACGATTTTAATGCTGACGACGTTTTTGAAATGGCCGAGCAGATGGAGAGAAACGGGGTCGATTTTTATTCGACCGCCGCGAAGAGCGTTTCCGACGAGGATGCCAAGTCTTTGTTGCTGGAGTTTGCGGAAATGGAGAAAAACCACGAGAAAATTTTCGCCGACATGCGCAAGGAGCTGGGCGGCGCGGAAAAACAAAAAACCGTGTTCGATCCGGAGGGAGAGGCGGTTCTGTACTTGCGCGCCTTGGCGGACACCCGCGTGTTTTTCGACAAGAAGATCGACGTCTCGTCCCTCGAAAATATTCTCAAAGACGCCATCACGGCGGAAAAGGACTCCATCGTGTTCTATTTGGGCATGAAGGAGGCCGTGCCGGATAACATGGGGAAACAGCGGCTCGAAGGCATCATCAAGGAGGAGATGGGGCATATTCGCATGCTCAGCGGAAAGCTCGCCAAATTGAAAAAATAGGTCGGAATTGTCGTTTCGGCCGTTTTAGAAGATTTGCCTGACCTCCGAGGCCGAAAAAATCCCGGAGGTCTTTTCATTTTTCATACGAAGGGAATGATAAAACGATGGGCATGCACAAGGTCGCGTTCTTTTCGCCGTATCCTTTCGAGATAGGGCAAAAAATCCATATCGCCTCGGGTCCGAGACACGGGGACTGGGAGGTAATCGGGGTCACGGAGAAGAAGGTCAAGCTCAAATGCCCGGTGTCATTTCGCGAGTTCGAGTGGGACCGGTTCTGCTATTTCACGGAAGACCGCGAACTGGACGAGTGGCCCCAGAAGGATTAGCCAGTCGGCAAACCGGATCCGACCGGGAACCGACGGGCGCCGCGCCGCCGTGGAAGGCGGCGCTACCGGACGTCCGCGACGTTGCCTCGTCCGTCGGGAGCGTCTGGCGAAACGAAGCAGGGCTTGCGTTTCTGGAGAGGATCAAAATCGGGAGGAAATTTCAGTGCCAAAAAATCCACGTTTTCACCACCCCAGTTGGTACCTGTTCTACGGTTTTGTCAGTTCGAAAATATTTCTCGGCTTTTTGTTTTTCTCCGCGTAATACACGGCCGAACGGCGCACGTTTTCGATGAACGTTGCCGCCTTGTCCGGGTCTTTCCTGCCGGGGGAGGATTCGACCCCGGAGCTGACGTCCACCGCGTCGGGAAGGCCTTGGGAGATCGCCTGTTCGACGTTTTCCGGGGTCAATCCCCCGGCCAGCACGAGCGGGTGGCGCATGCCGAACTCGAACGCCTCGGACCAGTCCCACGCCATGGCGTTGCCTCCCGGAAGCTTTCCCTTTCCGCATTCCACGAGATAGGCCGACGCCTTGAACTTGGCGACGTCGGACAACGACGGGCTTTTTCGCGTGAAAAGTCCCTTTACGACCCATACGCCCTCTCGAGAAAGCTCCTCGATGAATTCGGGAGTTTCCCCCCCGTGGAGCTGGATTCCGGTCAGCCCGCAAAATCGGTATTTCCGCAAAATCGCTTCGAGGGACTCGTCCACGAAAACCCCGATTTTTGCCATGGAAGAGGGCAGGGCGTCGCAGATTCCCTTGGCTTGGTCGTCGGACACGAACCTGGGGCTTTTCGGATAGAAAACGAACCCGATGGCGTCCGCACCGGCCTCCGCGCACGCGAGAGCCTCGTTTTCCCTTGTGAGGCCGCATATCTTTATTTGCGGCGAGTATTCGGTTTGTCGCATGATATCATCTTTCCATCGGTGCGCGGGCGATTACGAACTCGGAGACGATTTCCGCATCTCGTCGGCCCATTTTCGCAGGTCGTCGAGGGATTCCGCCTCCATGAAGCGCATTGCGAGAGTTTCGATCTGTTCGCTTGTCAAGCCTTCGCAGATATTCCGAACGGCGTCGGTCGAGGCATTGAAGCGTTGGGAGGCGATCAGTTGCAAAACGCTTGCTCTACCCTGTCGCACGCCTTTTTGCATGCCTTTTTCCATGCCGATCCGTTCCACGCTGGTGATATATTCCATTCGTTCCTCCTTCTCGATTTTTTCGATTTCCCGCCACAGCCCGGTTTCCAA
>CAZNTU010000426.1:0-3141 GCA_964575975.1 uncultured Desulfobacteraceae bacterium | reverse complement strand
ACGATTATCTGCTCAAGGTTATTTCCGGGATTTAATTTTGATGCAATTACCCTGTTCTTTTTCCCTTGACAAACTGTCGATCATATCGGTTTGGAAGTGCTAAAACAAGGTTTTTTTCCGGATCTTTTCCGAAAACCTTATTTTCGTTCTTGATAACCTTAGTAGCCTTGCGACCCCGTACTAACGGCAACCTTATTACCTTATTCGTCGGAGAACAAGAAGTCGGCAATGAGAAACGGGCGTTTAGCATTCGGCAAGCGGGCGGAACCACGAGCCCTCCCGGAAAGATTCGGATTGCCCGGAGGCGGAACGGAATTCTCCTTTTGCCGCCGAAGAAGCCTCGGGAATGCGTAACGACAGCCTGTAGCCGCGAAACAAAGCGAATATGCCGTCGAGTTTGCCTTCAGCCGATAATGCGAACGGCTTTGGTATCTTTTATTTCATTCCGAGATCCTAAAGAAGAAAGAGACTGAATTATGGAGACGAAATTCGCTCCAAGCGTGTCAGGCGAAAGCGACTTGCCGGTCGAGCAACTGAAATCCGAGCTGGCCGAGGAGCAAGCTCGGTTGCTTGATTTGGACCGGCGATTGGAACGGGAGAGCGAAAATCGAAAGAAGGTCGAGGAAGACCTGAGGGAGCGCTTTCGATTCGAGAATTTGCTTTTCGAGCTGTCGGCACGTTTCATCCATATATCCCATGAGCGGATCGACTCGGAGATTCAAAACGCGCTAAAGCGCATACGGGAATTTTTCCGGTTCGATCGATGCGGCCTGGTTAAAATTATGAGGGACGGAACAAGTTGGCAGATCGCCTATTTCGATTTCAAGGACGACCTTCCCGATCTTCCGGTCGGGGTCGAACTTCCGGTCGATTTGTTCCCTTGGGTTTTCAAAAGAATAGTGGAACGCCACGAGGTCCTCCGGTACGCTTCTCTGGAGGAGATGCCGCCTGAAGCGAGCGTCGACAAACGAAGATACGAGAAATGGGGGATTCGTTCGGTCTTGAACATTCCTCTCACGGTGGATGGCTCTATGGAGTGGGTACTGACGCTGGCATCGCATAACCGGGAACGCCTCTGGGCCGAAGATTATATTCCCCGGCTGCGCATGCTGGGAGAAATGACCATTAAATCGATGCAACTCGGCCAGGCGCAGCGCAGGTTGGAGGAACGGGAAAAGTTCGAAAGGCTCGTTTCGGAAATCTCCGGCGCTTTCGTAATCCCCGCGCCCGAAAGCCTCGAAAATCAAATTACAAGCTTTCTGCGGCGCATCGCGGAATTTTTCGACGCGGACCGATGCTTTTTGAGGATGTTTTCCGAGGACAGGTCCCGGCTCGATATCGCGTTCGAATATTACAAAGGAGAAATCGAACCGATTCCCGATTTTCTTTCGACCGGCGAGTTGCAATGGTATGCGGAACGATTGGCTCGAGGAAAACCGGTAGTGATCAACACGCTGGACGATCTGCCGGAAGAGGCGGAAAACGAGCGAAGTTACTGCAAAGCACGTAAATTGAAGTCGGTTCTTTCGGTCCCGATGGCAACCGGTCCGGCGACCATAGGAGTTTGCACTCTCGCATCGGTCCGCGCGGAACGAACATGGCCGCAGGACTTGGTCCAGAGAATGCAATTTGTCGCAAAGGTGTTCGCGGGGGCCCTCTTCCGCAACGGGATGGAAAAGCAGCTTCGGGAAAGGCTGGAAGAGATCCAGAACCTCAAAAAGCAGCTGGAAAACGAGAATATATATTTGCGCAAGGAGATCAAGGTTCACCACCTGCACGAGGAAATCGTAGGCCGAGGTCAAGCTATGAAGGAGATTCTCGCAAAGATCGAGCAAGTGGCCCATACGGACGCCACGGTGCTGATCGAGGGAGAAACCGGTTCGGGCAAGGAGCTTCTGGCCAGGGCCGTGCATCGACTGAGCGAGCGCGGGAAAAGGCCCTTGGTCACCGTCAACTGCGCGTCGCTTCCTCCCTCCCTGATCGAGAGCGAACTGTTCGGACGCGAAAAAGGGGCCTATACCGGAGCCTTGACTCGGATGAAAGGCCGGTTCGAATTGGCCGACGGGGCCACGTTGTTTCTGGACGAAATCGGCGAATTGCCCCATGAAGTTCAGGCGAAGCTGCTGCGGGTGCTCGAGAAGGGCGAATTCGAGCGCTTGGGCTCGTCGACGCCCATCAGGGTGGATGTTCGCATTATAGCGGCCACCAATCGGAATCTCTCCAGAGAGTCGGCCGAAGGCAATTTCAGAAAAGACCTTTACTACAGGCTCAATGTTTTTCCCATCGTCGTGCCGCCCCTGCGGGAACGCCCGGAGGACATTCCGCTTCTCGTATGGGAAATTGTCAAGCAATTCGAAAAAAAGATGGGCAAGCGGATAGAGCGTATCCGGCAAAAGGACATGGAAAAAATGGTTCGATATCCGTGGCCGGGCAATGTGCGGGAGCTGAAAAACGTCGTCGAGCACGCCATGATCTTGAACAGCGGCAAAATGCTCGATCTGAGTCCCCCTCAAATCGCGTCTTCCCCCGCCGACGAGAACCTGACTCATTCGGACGCGGAACGGGAAAACATCATTCGGGTTCTGCGAAAATGCGGATGGCGCATAGCCGGCCAAAATGGGGCGGCGGAGAAACTGGGATTGAAGCGCTCGACTCTGCAGTCGAAGATGAAAAAACTTGGTATACGGCGACCGAGCGGGTAGTGCCGAACCCGGACGGCATGTGGCGATATTTCGGCGCCCTCTCGTACGTTCCGAGAGTCTTTGATCAAAAGGCCTTTCGGAAAATATCTTCGAAGAGGTGCCGAAATATCGACAAATCGGGAGAAATGCCCCGTCTCTCCACTGTTTTCCTGCCCTTGCACACTGCGGCAATTCTAATTATGGGAATTCCCGGCGCCTCGAAGGTAACCAGACCATCCTGGTCCGGGTCGGCGCGTCAAGCGATTCCAGCTTTGTATAATCCGCCAGACCAGGATGGTCTGGTTACCTTCTTCGTTGCGACGTCTTCGGCAAGGTATCTTTATCAAAATTAGAATCGCTGCGAAATAAACTATCCCTTCGGCTTGGCAATAATTTTGCATCTTAGTATTTCGAGAAATCTTCGAAACCGAGAAGATATTGATGTTTATTTCGAAAAATC
>CAZNTU010000425.1:0-3187 GCA_964575975.1 uncultured Desulfobacteraceae bacterium | reverse complement strand
GTCGTACGTTTTCGAATCGTATGTGCATTTCAGGGAGCGTCCGGGTTCGGGAAGGTTCGTGAACGTGGACGAAAACGGCTTCCGGTTGACCAAGAACCAAGGGCCGTGGCCAGTCGATCCCGACAACTTCAACATCTTCCTTTTCGGCGGTTCCACCGCTTTCAATTACGGCGTTTCGGACGAAAACACCATCGCGTCCCATCTACAGGAAAAACTGTCCCAAAAAGCCGGCGGCGAAAAAACGCGCGTGTACAATTTCGGTTGCGGCAGCTATTATTCCTCCCAGGAACGCGTTCTCTTCGAAAAGCTTCTCTTGTCCGGCGCCGTCCCCGATATGGTTGTTTTCATCGACGGACTGAACGATTTCTACTACGAAGACGACAATCCCAAATTCGCCCCGATGCAAAAAAAGCTTTTCGAAGTAGAAACCAAAAGCATTCTCTCCCTGCTGATGCGCAAACTGTCGGTCCACAGGGCAGTCGAGTCGACCCGGAAGTATTTCCGCGACAAACTCCGCCCGGACTCTAAGACGGATTCCGATGGGGAACCGGAAAACGATCCCCGGGGCGAAGAAATCAGCCGGAGGATCGTCGAACGATACATTGGAAATCTGAAAATGATCGAAGCGGCAGCCTCCGCCTATCATGTCAAACCCCTCTTCTTCTGGCAGCCCGTGCCCACCTACAAGTACAGTCCCGCTTCGAACCCGTTCGCGGACGAACCCTTGGGAAGGCACTCACGAACGCGGGAAGGATACGCGTACTTCGAAAGCTTTCTGAAAAACAACTCCTTGGGCGAGAATTTCGTCTGGGGCGCTGACATCCAGGAAAACATCCCGGACGTTCTCTACGTGGATAAAGTCCACTACTCGTCCGCCATGTCGAAAATGATCGGGGATTTGATCGCGGATAAAATTCATCGTGAATTCGTGGGGAATCGAAAGTGAGGAGTCGGGCAAGTTTTTATCCGACCATTGGCTTCAGGAGCTTTTTCGGGAAGGTCCTCAAAAAGGCCTTCGTGATTCTTTGAAAAGTTGTGCAAAGCGATGGGACCAAATAGAAAAGGACACTTTGGAAAGATATCTTTCGAGAAGCGTGGAGAGAATTAAATCCGAATCTCCGGCGACATCGAGTTTTCTCGGGATGAAACACTTGCTTTTGTTCAAAACGAATTCAAGGTTTTTCGGAACCTTTCCCTGTTCTGATTTTCGACGAATTCGCCGACTTAGTGCCTCGCGCTTGCGACGCAAAGACCCGAAAGGGGCGTTTAACGGGATTGATCGAGGCGAACCTGCCCCTCAAAATCTGCTCGCGTGTCAACAGCGCTGTGGATTCGGGTATCGTGCCGGGAGAATCCGGCGGACAGAATCTTGTCGGGCATGGCGACCTTTTGTGCGACCGGGGTTTGGGGGCGGCGAAATTGCGCGCCGCCGAGATCGAGGTCGTCTACGATGCCATCGAGAAGGACAATTACGGGCACTTGATGCCGCCTGAGATTTTTTTCGAGCTGAACAACACATTGTTCCTGCTTGTCAGAAAGAATCCAAAGAAGGCGATCGGCAGATTGGAGGAGCTTAAACGGCAGTATCCCGATCATCCTCGCGTATACAATTTATTGATGAACGCCTACAGTATGGTCGGCAAGGACAAGGAAGCCGCCGAAATCGCCGAGGAAAATTATCGAAGGGCTCCGAGATATTTATTCGCCAAAGCGAATTACGCGCAAATTTGCATGCAAAAGGGCGACATGGAAAAGGTTCCGGAAATATTCGAAAATACATTCGATCTAAAAAGTCTTTATCCCGACAGAAAACAATTTCACGTGACCGAATTAGTCGCTTTCTACGGAGTCGCGGGGATTTATTTCGCCCGTACCGGAAAAACCGAGCAAGCGAATCTTATTCTCGACATGCTGAAAACAGTCGCGCCGACAAGCGCGGCTGTGAAATATTTGAGAGACGAGATCGCGAATGCCGGCTGAACCGAGCCAAAAGCGAGGCCGGACGGCCGGGCCAGCAAGAATTTCTTTGCCACGACAAACGATGTCGTTTGCCGCTTCGATGAATTTTCCGTTCCGAAAGGGAGGGCATCCTAATGAAAGCGCTCGTTTTCGACGGCGAGCTGAAATATTCGGCCAACGAGCCCAATCCCGAGGTTCCCGAAGGCGAAGCCCTTGTCCGAGTCCTGAAGGCGGGTATCTGCAACACCGACTTGGAGATCGTAAAAGGGTACAAGGGCTTCTCTGGAATTCCGGGTCACGAGTTCGTAGGGGTGGTGGAAGAAATAAAAAACGAGGACAGGCGGCTTCTCGGGAAGCGAGTGGTGGGCGAAATCAATTGTCCCTGCCGAAAGGAGGAGTGCGAGTATTGTCGGCAGGACCTCGGCCGGCATTGTCCGCGCCGGAGCACGCTGGGGATTTTCGGACGCGACGGGTGCTTTGCCGAATACGTAGCCGTTCCCGTCGCGAACCTGTTCGAGGTCCCCGACGAAGTTCCGGACGAAACAGCCGTCATGACAGAACCGCTGGCGGCCGCTTTCGAAATCCTGGAGCAGATCGATCTGTCGCCGGACATGGAGGTTCTGATCGCGGGCGACGGCAAGCTGGGATTGCTGGTCAACCGCGCGCTTTCGACCGTCGGAGCGAAAATCACCCACGCGGGCAAGCATCCGGAAAAGCTGAAATTGGCAGGGAAAAACGGATGCCGGACAGTCCTGCCGAAGGATATGCCGGAAACAAAATTCGACGTCGTGGTGGAAGCGACAGGGCGGATCGGCGGCTTCAAGTTCGCCGTCAACCATGCGAAGCCCCGAGGAACGGTCGTGCTGAAAAGCACCCTTGCGGCAAGTCCGAAAATCGACTTGACCCCTGTCGTGGTCAACGAGATAACTCTGGTAGGGTCCCGTTGCGGACGTTTTCAACCCGCGCTTGACTATCTGAAGAAAGCGCGCGACCTCTCGGAACTGATCGCGGGCGAGTTCCCCATCGAAAAGGGTTTGGAAGCCTTCGATTTTGCGGCGGCCCGAGGAAGCCTGAAAGTGTTGATCGATTGCGCTTAACGCGTTTTGATGCATATATGCGGGCAGAATCCATAATTCCTGATTGTAACGGATTTGGGGGAGCCCTGAAAGAACCCCCAGGGTTCCGCCCTCGTTGTTATACACAACTCGACGGGGCGAGCTGTACCTTT
>CAZNTU010000424.1:0-3192 GCA_964575975.1 uncultured Desulfobacteraceae bacterium | reverse complement strand
CGTTTTCGAAATCGAACAATTCGTCGCGACGAACATATACGAAAAGAGCCGCTTCGAATCCACCGAAAAACGGGTGACCATCGAAAAGCTGGTCGAGACATACAACAAGGCCGTAAATTCCACGGAGACCGATCCCAGTCTTTCCATTGAAATAAACTGATCCACTTTCAATTATTCAAAAAAGTTTTGGCTCCCTAAAAGAACGCAACTTTACGACTTTTCGAGTAAAATTAAGCACATCCAGAACATTTATCCATAAATCCCGAATGGCCGATACGCAAAGCCTCTTGACATTTTTGGCCGGAAGGTGCCAGTTAGATTTTCGGCGCGCGGGTTCATTCGGGAAAACAAAACGATCCACAACAATCCAAGGTTCAATCCTGTTCATGAACAACACAATCAATATTTACTGTGACGAAAGCTGTCACTTGCAAAACGACGGGTATCCCGTAATGACCATGGGAGCGGTCTGGTGTCCATCGAAAAAGCGCAGGGAAATTTCGATTCGATTGCGGGAAATCAAAGCCAAACACGGGATACGGTCGAACACGGAAATTAAATGGGCGAAGGTTTCGCCTGCAAGGGTCGATTTTTACATGGACTGGATCGATTATTTCTTTGACGATGACGACCTGAATTTTCGAGGTGTCGTGATACCGAACAAAAACCTGCTGAAACACGAGATATTCAATCAGACCCACGACGATTGGTATTACAAGATGCTCTTTACCATGCTGAAGGTCGTGCTGAACGAAAACAACAAACACCGTATTTACATCGACCAAAAGGATACTCGCAGCGCCGAAAAGGCCGCGAAGCTGCATGACGTTTTATGCAACAACGCCTACGATTTCGACAAGAGGATTATCGAACGGGTTCAGCCCGTTCGTTCTCGCGAAGTCGAACTCTTGCAGCTATGCGATCTTCTGATCGGCGCCGTCGGGTATGCGAACCGGGGATTGTCGTCGAGCAAGGCGAAAATGCGACTTGTCGATCGCGTAAAGGATCGTTCGTCCCTCACCCTCGCAAAAAATACCCTGCTGAGGGCTACCAAGTTCAACCTTTTGATATGGAAAGGGCTTGGCAGTGATTAGCGCGGACGAGTGGCTCCCCGAATTGGTTCTTTTCGAAGACTCGAAAGGCAACTGGTCGATTTATCTCGAGGTGATTTACGGGCACTTTCTTGACGACTTCGTCAGAAGCAAGCCTTCCTGGCCGGGAAAAAAGGTCGGTCTGAAACGTTATCCGGAAAGCCAGGGCAAAAGCGCGACCTTTTGGCACTTCATCTCGGAGGGTAAAGTCGAGCGGGAACGACTTGTCGATTTTCGCCGATGCGAACGAATCCGCTGGCCCCGACCCGTCATGGATCGTTTTTCAAACAAACAGCCGGAACAAAACGATCGGATTCTCTGGTGGAAAGAGACGAGGGGGACGGAAACGCGTTACATCCTCGCTCCAACCGACTTTTGTTATGTCGTGGTTGTCGTCGACCGTGGCGAGTATGTTCTTCCGTGGACGGCATACTTTCTGGAAAAAGATCACCAGCGCCGCAAATCGCAAAAAAAATTCGACGATTATTGGAAGAAGCCGTGGTGAAATCGTTCGCTTCGCGACCCATAAAAGGCTGAAGCCGCCCCCTACACGGGGACGGCTTCGTTACTCCTTTTACACATGGCAAATGAGCTGAAATCAATATAGGCTGTTTCGGACCCGTTTTCAAGGCGAATTCTCGGTGGGACCGCCTTTCTTTAAACGACACCTGAATTCACAAGTCAAGGCGATACCGTTCAAGCGAAAAACCGGACTGGGTTGGCCCGGTTGCCGAATCCGAATGCCCCGCAAAAAAATATTGCGCGAAACCGGATCGAGACCGAATTCCATTTTTTCGAATAAGATTGGGCACTTCCAAAATATTTATCCTAGGTTCCCGAACGACCGACCAACAAGGCCTCTTGACCTTCATGGCCGGAATGTGCCAGTTAGATTTTCGGTGCGCGGTTCACTCGGGAAAAGGATGCTGAACATTGAAACGGAATTCGCTTGATATTCAATGTTTGACATGTTGTGAAATATCATCATCGTCGATTATATCGCAGTCTGGAGGGCCCCATGCAGGTTGTTCGCCGGAACATTACCATTTGGTCGAATATTGTCGCGAAGGCCGCGTATGGCGGTCTGTCGGGGTTGTTCGCCTCCCGGCCCGGATTGTTTGAAAAACGCCTCTTCAAGTTAATGCTGGTTAGGCTTTTTTGTTTAAGGGGAAAGAATGTATTCGGAAAACGATTTATACGCGAATCAAGTTTCGACTCCGTGTACTGTTAATTGCCGGGCGCATGAAGATATAGACAATGATTGATCCCGGAAGCCAGGTACAGCTGAAAGAGGCCATCGCGGATTGCATAGGCACCGACCGGGGGGTGCTGGATGCGTTGCGAAAAGAAATCCGCCCTCTGAAAAGTGCCACGCGTCGTATTCAGCCGCGGGCTACAACCTCGATTTCATTGGTCGGCACGGATGGAGGCAACAATCAGCTCCACTTCGACCCGTTCCTGATCCAATTGATCCGAGTCGTGGACAGCAGCAATAACGAGTACTGCCTGGAAGCGGTCTCGCCGACGACCCCTGTTCGGAAGCTCGACGAGTATCAATTCGCCTCTGACGGTACGGCACGAACCGCTCTTGGAGAAATGATGGCCTTTTTGGGCGTGAAAAGCCTGCCCGAACTCTCCCATATGATTCGACCTACCGACCAGGGGAAGCCGGTCTCGCCCAGCTGGGTGCAGGTGTACCGTGAACTGGTGGAATGGGCCGTATTGTTCGCTATTCTTAAAAAGGACTTCGGCACGGACACCTTGATCGTCTGCGACGGTCTTCTCCGCAGCAAGGTGTTCGCCAAGGACCTTTTCCAGTGCCTGCTCAAGGGAATGAAGGACCGCATCGAACAGCAGTGGAGAAAAAGCCGGTGCCGGGTCTATCTCGCCGGGGTGGCCAAGCACAGCAAGGTACTTTCGCGCTATCGTCTGGCGATGGCCCTGGAAGGCGTGCTTCAAACCGACTACCCCGCTTACACGGAGGTGCCGCGGGAAGTGGAGGAGAAGGCTTACGTGTGGTCCGAATTTGCGCGGGGCGACGACCGCGTCGGTGAAGGAGGGGAAATCAACAAGTTCGTCGGTGGAAAGATGTTTCTTGTGA
>CAZNTU010000423.1:0-3212 GCA_964575975.1 uncultured Desulfobacteraceae bacterium | reverse complement strand
GGCGGCCTGCACGTAGGACGCATCCACGGCCAGCAGGCTGTTCGTGAAGAAGAAGAGGATCATCGTAGGGCTGATCAGAACGGCCAGCACGATGCTCGCGGCGAGTACGCACATTCCAGGTCCGCCGAGGCCTTCCCGTATCAGCGGAACCAGGAGGAACACGCCGACGAAGCCGTAGATCACCGTGGGGATGCCGGTCATGAATCGGACCAGTGTCCCCAACAGCTTGCGAACCCGCCTTCCGCCCAGGCCCGAGATTACAAATGACGTGCCGAGGGAGAGGGGGAGACTTATGATTGCCGCCGAAAAGGCGATCCAAAACGTTCCGGAGATCATCGGCCATATCCCGTAGGCTCCCCTGTGAGGCGCCCACGGGCCGGTCCAGATGGCGGAAAACGAACTTTCCCTGAAGAGCAGAACGCCCAGCGCGACCATGAACCCCAGTATCGCGAGGACAATGGCCGCGCTGGCGGCGGCGCAGCCCAGGAACATGCTTTTCGCGAACGCCTCTTTGGAACGTGTCATTTTACCGGAATAAAGCCATTGTCCGCGGCTATTTGCTGTCCCTCGGGCGACAAAAGATATTCGACGAACAGCTTCGTCAAGCCGGCGGGTTCGCCCTTGGTGTTGCTGTACAACCCGCGGGCGATCGGATATTGGCCGCTTTTGACGGTTTCCAGCGTCGGCTCGACTCCGTCGAGAGCCACGGGAGCCACCGTCTCGTCCATATGGCCTACGGAGACATAGCCCATGGCGTAGGGATCGTTGGCCACGGCCGTCTTCATCGCCCCGTTCGACGGAACGAAAAGGGCGCTTGCGGATATGTCGCCTTTGTCCAATGCCTTCTCCCAGAAAACTTCGCGGGTTCCGCTGGATTCGTCTCGAGTGTAGACCGCAATGGCGTGATCCCCGCCGCCGATTTTCGACCAGTTGTCGATCTCTCCCGCGTAAATGCGTTTCAACTGGTCTTTGGCAAGGGCTTTCACGGGATTGGCCGGGTTGACCACCACGCCCACGCCGTCGACGGCCCATTTGAACATTCTGAGACCGTACTTTTCGATTTCTTCCGGCTTTGGCTCGCGACCCGAATTGCCGATATCCACGAGTCCTTCGCCCGCCTGCTTGATACCCACGCCGGAACCGCCGCCGGCCACGGTGATCATAATATCCGCATTGCGCGTCATGATCCGCTTGGCGGCTTCTTTCATCACCGGGATGTGGGCCGTACCCCCGGCGATTTTAACGGTTCCCTTTTGCCCGTCGAAAGCATTCAACGCTTCTCCGAAGCAAGGCGACGCCATAAAACAAAAAAAGCAGAAAACGGCTAAGATTCGAATGGATGTTTTTTTCATCCTGGTATCCTCCCTATTACAAAATGAAACCGTCATGGTTTCGTCGGCAAGACATGAATCGCCTTGATGACCAGTTCGACCTCGTCTCCGGGTTTCAGGTCCAGCTCCCTGACCGATTCCGTCGTCAGAACCGAGGCCATTTCGCCGGGCGTCGTGGCGTCGAACTTAACAAGGGACATGATTTCGTCGCTTTTTACGGATTTGACAGTTGCCTTGATCTTGTTTCTCGCTCCGTACTTCATGCGATCCTCCTTTTCTGTTGGACGTAAGAGTCGTTTTCAAATGTGTTCATGTCCGGGGTGTTCGGACGGGCTTTCGCGAATGCGAATGCGGCGGCCGGCCCAACGACGATCAGGCGATGTCGGCTTGGATATGGTTTTTGGCGCACGGCTTCGTCTAACAAACCCGGTTGGAAGGACGGGAACTCTCAGGTAAAACCAAAATCGTGAATCATGGAAGACCTCGTAGAAGTTAAAACATGTAGTCTCCAAATACCGTAAATTACCAAATGCCATACGCGGCGTCAATGTGTCAAACAGATAATGCCGATATCGAAAGTCGTTTTTATCGGATTTCTCAATAGAAGAACGCATACATTTGAAACGGACCTGGATGTTCGGGCAGGTAACGGTAGCTATCGGTTTTTGAAAACGAATTTTCTTTTCGTTTGACAATTCGTTTTTTTTCGTCTATTGACGGAGAAACTTTCAAGAGAAACCTTTCAAAGGATTTTAAACATGCATTATTTCTTCGGCTTTACATGAGGATGTTCCTTCTAATTTACCCGGGCTAGGTAAATGCGTTCGTTTTTGCCGAAGAAATAATGGATATCGTTTTTTCCCCATCCTAACGACGATCCGAATTGTTCGCTGACGATGCCTGTCGATCGTCGACGATTCACGACGTCATTCGACGATTCTTCGCAGATTGCCGAAGATCCGTCATGCGATCCCGTCGGTCGTGTTTTTCCGAAGCCGGATGTTGTCCTTTACCGTCCGGATACATCCATGCGGAAGGAAACGACAAAAAGACTTCCCGGCAATCGGCCGGTTTGGCGGGATTGATCGCGTCCCTGGCGGAAAGCAGGGGGTCAGGCCTTGGAAATTCCTGTCGGTGGATCGAGTGACGCTATAATCCGACCGAAAGCATTGAAGAAAGGAAAAACAATGACTCCAAAAAGATACGGCTTCATTCTGATATTTTTCGCGGCGTTGGCGGGTTCGGTTTCCCCGGTGTGTCCGGAGCAATCCTTCAAGAGTCGGTTCTCGCCGGCAAACGGATTTCCGGTGGCCGTCGTAACGCAATCCAGGTTCGGATTCGCGCCCGTTGTGGAGGGCACCGTCGTAGCCCATGAATTCGCCGTCCAAAACAAGGGAGACGCGCCGTTGTCGATCGAACGCGTGAAGGCGAGTTGCGGTTGTACGACGGCGAATTACCCGAAAAGCATTCCGCCCGGGGGGGAAGGCAAAATTTCTATAAGTGGAGATACCGGCGGATACGGAGGAAGAAAATTCTCGAAGACGATCCGGGTTTATACAAACGATCCGAAAAACGGGGAAATTCCGCTTTTTATCGATGGAGCCGTCGAGCGTTTCGCTATGATAGAGCCGCAATTGGTTGTATTGGAAGGAAAGGCGGGAGACGCGATCGAAGCGGCGGTCGCCATAACCGCGCTCGAAAAATACCCGTTCGAAATCATTGGTTCGTCGCTGTCGGGTCTGGACGGCAGAATTTCTTTCGACATAGTAGGAAAAAGTGGAAAATACATCCTCAAAATAAAGAATCTCCTCGAAGAGCGGGGACAATACTATGGTTTTATCCGATTGAGAACGAACAGTGCGCTCAAGCCCGAGATCGCGG
>CAZNTU010000422.1:0-3263 GCA_964575975.1 uncultured Desulfobacteraceae bacterium | reverse complement strand
GTACAGCTCGCCCCGTCGAGTTGTGTATAACAACGAGGGCGAAACCCTGGGATCTCGGGACCCAAAAGGGTTTCACAAGCCCTGAAAGGGCGCGACAAGTCCAAGAAGACTATCATGCCCTTTCCCGTAAGCCCTGCTTGTCGGGAGCAACTCGTCCAAGCTGATATATACCATAATGCCCGCAACGCCTCCAAAAAGAACACCCATTATTTCTGGAGGGATCACTCCGCTGTCGCCCCCGAGAAAAAACAGGATCGCCGCATATGCGATGACGGCGCCGACCGGTTCGGCCAACCCGCTGAGCGCCGAATAGAGGAACGCCTTTCTGCGGCTGCCGGTGGCGTAGAAGATGGGGACGGACACGCTGACTCCTTCGGGTATGTTGTGCAAGGCTATCGCGATCGCGATGGCCACGCCCAGGCCGGGGTTCTGCAGCGCCGCGAGGAACGTTGCCAGTCCTTCCGGGAATAGGAACCGATCACCTCCATCCTCGTTCTCCGCAAGGAATCGGCTTTTTGTCGCGGCAGGTCTTCTGACTCTCGGATCGAAAGTCAAGCGTTTTGTCCGTTTTGTAATCGATCGAAATCCCGGAGAAAACGCTGGAAAATCGAATGAAAACAGCCAATGGAATTCGAAAAGCCGTTGACATCCAAATGCGTCTTTCAATCGGAACTTGACTTGCCGGAGGATTTCGATTACACAGACAGTCGAATGCGAGGCGCCGCAAGGCCCAAAGAGGGAATCCCGTGAAAGCCGGGAGCGGTCCCGCCGCTGTAACCCGCGTATTTTCGCCTTGTACGGAAATACAACCTTTTCGACCTCGTTGGTCACTGTTCGCTCCAAGCGAATGGGAAGACCGTCGGAAAGGGCGGGGAGCCAGAAGACCTGCCTCGCATCGGATTGTGGAGCCTATTGCGGTCGCCATGGACGGTCGCCGGCTTCGAAAATCGACGTGAAAAAGGGTTAAGGAAACTGGGTGCGCCCTTCAGGCTTTTCAAGGCTTGAAGGGCGTTTTTTTTTGTATTTATCGTTCATGCGAGAAGGAGGAAAGGATGAAAAGAATCACCGTTTGTTTTGCGATCGTTTTTTTCGCGGCTGTTTTCGCGGTATCGTCTTCGTTTGCCGGCCACGGGGAAAAACCGGAGAAGAAAACCGGCATTTTGCTCGTGGCATTCGGCACCAGCGTTCCGGAGGCTCAAGTATCCTTTAAAAAAGTCGAGGAAAAGGTGAAGAGTGCCCATCCCGACATTCCGGTCCGATGGGCGTTCACCTCTCACATCGTCCGGAATATCCTCGCCGAACGGAAACAAAATTACGATTCTCCCGAAGTCGCCCTGGCCAGGATGATGGACGAAGGCTTCACCCACGTGGCAATCCAGTCTCTCCACACCATCCCCGGCGAGGAATTCCACGGCCTTATGGAAAACGCTCACAAATTCAAGGGAATGGCGGGAGGTATTCAAAGAGTCTTGGTGGGATATCCTCTGATGGCCGTCGACAAGGACATCGAGCGGGTCGCCGACGCTCTTCTGAGCATCGTTCCCAAGGAGAGAAAGAAGGACGAGGCGGTCGTGTTCATGGGCCACGGCACGCACCATCCGGCCAACGCCTATTACGCGGCCTTGATGTATCGCGTCCAGCTCAAGGACCCCAACGTTTTCGTCGGGGCCGTGGAGGGTTTTCCCGAGATCGACCATATCCGGGACCGGCTTCTGGCGGGCAAATTCAAGAAAGCCTGGCTCATGCCTTTCATGTCGGTCGCCGGGGACCACGCCATCAACGACTTGGCGGGCGACGAAGAGGATTCCTGGAAATCGGTCTTGACGAAGGCGGGCATCGAGTGCGTCCCCGTATTGAAGGGCACGGCCGAATACGACGTCTTCGTCGATATCTGGGCGGACCACTTGGCCGGGCCTCTGTCACACTTCCAAACGGGGCGATAGCGCCGAAAAACGCGAATTCCGTTCCCTTCCCACAGAGGTTTCCCGTTTAACCGGAAAAAAAGCCGCCCCCCTGTCCGATTGAAATTTTCGGTCAGGGGGGCACAAACTTTAGCGCGAATCAGGGCAGTTTTACCGCTTCCAATCCCGCGAAATTATACCCGCCGCCGTCCAGGTCGTGGTAAAGGGCGAATGCCGCTACTCCTCGGGTAGCCTCTATGTCGAGACTCCCGCCCCGCAAATCCTTTTCTCCCAAAATATCGTCCGTTTCAATTTCGACGGACCCCATGGCGCCGATCATGTAGGACTTGACGCCGACGGGTTGGCCCGCCATGTCCACCGCCGTCATAGTGACAGTCGTCGCCGCGTCGTGGGGATTGCAGACGTATACGACAGTGCTCCAGTACCCGTCCGTTTGCGCGACATGGGGAACCACCAATTTCGTTTCCAGCGCGTCCGCCACGGGGACGTTTGCCATGTACGGAATCCGGCCGGTCGTCGCGATCAGGGAGAGTCCTCCCAACATATGGCTGGAATCGATCTTACGCCATCCGTCCAGGTCGATGCTCCTCGCGATGACGAAGTTCGTCTGTCCGGCGGGGGCGATCCGCTGGGAGTGGTTGTATATCGTGGTTCCGTTCTTCGCGTATCCGACGATATCGACGGTCGCGGTGTCCGTCGCGTCCAGGTTTCTGAGCGCGAGTCCGGTCACATAGGCTTCGCTGTTGACAAGACAAGTAAGATAGTACGTGTAGCCGCCGTCGCGGGCGAAAACGATCGCCTGCGGGTTCAAGTTCGTGCCCACCGTTTCGTCGATGGCGTCCGTTTGCGGATTTACGATGTTGACGGCTGCGTCGGCGCCGTTTCCGATCCAAACCATACGGTTTTCGTCTACGGCCAGGTCCGTGATGCTTTTATTCGCCAGCCCGGCCACGACCGGACCGGCCACGGTCCCGTCGGACGGATCGAACGAATAGACGGAATTGTTCCCGAATCCGACGTAACCGATGAAATAGCCCTTGTTTTCCGATACGAGTACCATGTTGGAAATGTTCCCGTAGGGATGGTTGTCGTCTGGGGTGATGAAAATGTCGGGTTTTCAGTGTTGAAAATTCATACGGATTTTGTTCCGACATCGAACTCATGAAAACTGGCAAACCCAATATTCAATAATCGATTGTTAATGGTTAATAGGCCCACGCGATGTCGGCGGAGTTTTCCGAACGTTCCCGGCCCCCACTTAACCATTGATTATTAACCATTGATTATTAACCATTGATTATTAACCGTTGATTATTGATTATTAGTTTGTCCTCACTCGGT
>CAZNTU010000421.1:0-3269 GCA_964575975.1 uncultured Desulfobacteraceae bacterium | reverse complement strand
GGAACAAAATCCGTATGAATTTTCAACACTGAAAACCCGACATTTTCATCACCCCTGTTCCGTTCTGGACGCTTATCGCGGTTCCTAAGAATAGCTGCCCGTCGGCCGCGAACTTCGAAGCGCGTTCGCGTCAACATGCGGGAACAACGCGCTGAAAGCGCAAGACATACAAGTCCAGGGCAAACCCCCTCGTTGTTATACACAAAATCGAATATCGAAAATCGCGGACCTTTTTCAAAACACTCCGATTCGACAAAGTCGATTTCTATGCATCCCTTTCAGGGCTCCCCCGAATCCGTTGCAATCAGAAGAAATGTTTTTCATAAGTCATAACGGCGAACTTACCGACACGGCTCACAGCGTTTCTAAATCGGTTGGGATTGCGCCGGATTTTGGTTTATGGACAGAGGACAAGCAAGATTGGTCGGTTTATTCCTTTCCTGGCCCCAAAAGCCCCTGAGATTCCGCCAATTCTTTTATGTAGGATCGGTTTCGCATGGCATACTCCCTATAATATTCCACGCTTTTCACCTCGCGATTCAAGCATTCCCCCTCCTTCAGCGTCTCGGTCATTTTTCGATTTACCAGGGCCAATTCATATTCGGGATCCAATTTCAAAGCCTCGTCAAAAGCGTCCAACGCCAATTGTCTGCGTCCTAAACTCGCCTGGCAAATGCCGATATTTCCGTAGGCTTGCGGACTATTGGACTTGTATTCGAGCGCTTTTTCAAACTCTACTATGGCCTCTTGCCAGTTGCCGTTTTCCATGTGATTGAATCCCGTGTCAAAATGGCCAAGTCCCGCCAGAAAAACATCCAGGCCGATACCCTCGAATTTCCGCAAGGATTCATCTATTCTCGCGAGAATATCATGCGCTTTTTTAACCGTGACGTCTTTGGGGTCGCCGATTTTTACCACATTCCGGAACGCTTTGATCGTTTCATGTATTTTGGTTTGTTCCATGTACGCCGCGCCCAGATTGTAATGGGCTTCGACAAAGTCGGGCGAAAGTTCGACTGCCCTTTCGAACCATCGAGCCGCCTCTTCGAACCTGCGACCGTAAACCGCCGACACCCCGAGTCCGAAACAGACCTGGGAATGATCGGCGAAACCCTCTTTCAGCTGTTCGAGAATTCGATCGCCTCGATTAAAATGGCCCTCCTCAAGCAGCGCCAATGCGTAGTCTACCATCTCCTCAACGCTCGCTTTAGGTTTCGCCTGCGCCGACAACGCCAGTCTCTTGCGTTTTTCCCGACGTCTTTTTTCTTTGATTTGTTTTCTTTGCGGGTTCTTTTTTACGTTTTTCTTTTTCTTTGCCACAATCGTATCCCTTGCTAACGGACTTTTTCAGTCGTCTATGCCGCACTCGTCCTTGGCGTCCTGGAACGCGCGTTCCTCCCGGTACCGCTGGCGCCGCATCCACGCGAGCCTTTCCAGTCCGACCCTTTCGGGCGCGTTGCCGACGGAGATTCTGGTGTCCGGATTGGGGCCGACGGTTTGCGTCGCCACCGGAAGCCTCTTTCGGCCTTCGGCGATTCCCCGTCCCAGACGTAGACCGGCCGACAAAGCGCCCGCGCCTTCAGCGGTCACCGGCTCGAATCCCGCAGCTCCGGAACCGGCCAGTTCGCGAGATCCATCCCCCCGACGAGATCGGAGGCCTCGACGGCTTCGACGTCTGTGCGATTTTTCCTGAAATTGGGGCCGGGTCCGCTCGTCTTTTCCTGCACGCGCGGCTAATTTCGGTCGTGTTCGTTTTTTTAAGATCGATACCCATGCACCTTACTATAAGAGACGTGAAGAGACGTGCCGGAAAATTCAAAAATTGATTTTACGATGTCAAGTCAACGGGCGTCTCCCTTCTCTTCGCGTTTCGGTTCGCAAACTAAAACACCCCTCTCGTCCATGTAGAAACGACACGCGTCTTTCAAGATATTGCGCAATCGTTTGCGAGCACGGTGCAATCGAACCTTTACAGCGTCTAACGAAGTATCCAGCATATCCGCGATTTCTTGGCTTGTCATTCCCTCCGCATCGTGCAGGAGAATAACCGCTTTATACGAATCCGACAGTTCGGCGAAATACCGCCGAACGCATTCTCCCATCTCGGCGCATCCCAAAACCTCGTCCAATCTCGGGGCGTTCTCGTCCCGTATTTCATCGACGGAATCGCGGTTCCCCGATTCTTCAGGGGTTCGCCCGCTTTTACGAAAATGGTCTCGGCAAATGTTGGTGGCGATCTTGTAAAGCCACGGGGCAAGACGATTATGGTCCTTCAATTCGGAGATGCTCCGAAACGCCCGCAGCATGGCTTCCTGCGCTATATCCTCCGCCGTTTCCATATCTCGAACAACGCCGAACACATAGGCGAGCAACGCTGTCCGTCTCCCCGCCAACTCGGCTTCGAAATCGAAATCCTGGAACTGGTCCTCTATTCCCATGGCTTTCCTGTCGCTGCCTTGAAAATGAAAAAAGATGCGTATCCTTTTGGGTTCGTGTTTCGTCATATAGGCGAAACCGAAAAACAGTAACATTTGTTGCCGAACAAAAGAAAGGAGAATTTATGTCGCTGAACGACGCTCGCGTGTTTGTCGCCAAAATGAAGGAAGATCCCGACTTTCGAAAGAAAGTGACGGATACCGCAGGGCCGGAAGAGCTGTTGTCGTTCCTGGACACAGAGGGTTTGCGATTCGACCAAAGAGAACTCGCCGGCGCAATGGCCGAATGCATGGCCCAAATGGAGCGGCAGACTGGGCCATAACCCCGCTGGGGCCTCGGAACGAAATAAATATACCAAAGCTGCTCGCATTATCGGCCGACGGCAAACTCGACGGCATATTTGCTTTTTTTCGCGGCCACAACCTGTCGTTCCGCGTTCCCGGGGCGTCTTCGGCGGAAAACGGGCAATTCCGTTCCGTCTCCGGGCAATCCCGAACCTTCTCGGGACGGCTCGCGGTTTCGCCCGCTTGCCGAATGCGAAACGCCGGTTTCGCCTTGCCGGTTCCGTCTTCCCCGACGAATAAGGTAATAAGGTTGGGGGGATAGGAGGATGCCGCGTGCTACTAAGGTTGGAAAGAACGAAAATAAGGTTTTTTAAAAAAGACCGGAAAAGGGCGGCGGGTCGAACCGCTCGGCGGATCGGTTGACGTTCCTGCCCGGGATAATCCCGCATCCTTCGCCAACCGATTCGGCCCGCTACCTGTTTTCTAAAAAGACCGGAAAAAACCTTATTTTGGCACTTCCAAACCTGATATGATTGACAGTTTGTCAAG
>CAZNTU010000420.1:0-3293 GCA_964575975.1 uncultured Desulfobacteraceae bacterium | reverse complement strand
AGGTTTATTTAGTGCTGTTGCCGTAAGCAGCGCCGAGTCCAGACGCGCCTGCCACCGTACCGGCATCCATGCCGCCCATTAAACGCCTGAACCCTCGACAAGTCCAACCCTGATGCAACCAGGGTCGCCGGACCGCCCGGAAACGGCGCCGGCCGGGTGGCTGGGAAATGCCAAAAGCCGACAGTCTTGAACTCGGCGTCTCCCACGCGGGGGGAGCCGAAGGTGTACAACCCGCGAACATCCCCGTAGCAGGCGGCGGCCAGCGTGGCCAGGGCGCCTCCGAGGCTGTGGCCCGTAAACCAGACGGGAAGCTTTCGGCCGTTTTTGCTCGAGATATTCTTTATGTATTGGAAAAGACCTCCTTTTTCCCATATTTCGTCGAGCGCTTTCTTGAAACCCTCGTGGACCCTTCCGCCGTGTCCCGAATCGACCAGGCGGATCTTGGCATCGGTCGCAAGATCCGCCAGAACATTCCGGAAGTCGGCTTTTCCGGTCCGTCTCCGTATTTCCGTTCCACGAAAAGCCACGATCGCGAAGTCGTCGTTGCTTGCCGCATAGGCTTGGGTGTCGGTCTTCCGGCCCTCGAAGAATCGCACCTCTTTTAGTCCCGCTTTTCGGAATTGTTGAGCGACGAATTTCAGTTCGGCGTAGACCAGAGTCGAGGCCTCGATTAGCCACCAGGCGTTCCGCATATCGAAAGTCGTCGCGCGAGGCCTGAAAGGACGCTCTTTGCACCCTTCGAAGTACCGATATTTCAAGTAAGGGGGAGCTATCGTATCCAAAGTGACCACCGGCAGGACGCTCTCCACGCTCCTATTCTTCGCCGCCCGTGCCCCTGCGCCTCCTTCGAGCGCCGTTTCGAAGAGGTGCGCGGCAGCATGCGCGGCGATCGGAACGGCGTTGTCGATGGCTTCGTCAGCGGCATCGGCGAAACCCTCTGTCTCCGGCGATCGGGAACGAAGATTCGTTTTAATGAACGGGACGAATTCGACCGTCCTGCCGTAGATCTCCCTGAAGGACTCCGGCCGCGAGAGAATGGATTTCAACGAACGCGAGAAGACGTCCTTTTTGAATGCAAGAGGCCAGGGATCGGTCCGGGAGACCGAATTCGCGTTGCGAACGAGAGCCGAAAACGCCCTTATGCTCTCCTTCAGACTGCCGAGCGAGCCATCCGGAAAAGAACCATTGCCGTTCATCGTATTCTCCTTTCCACTAAAACTGTTCAACCTCGAGGTTGGCGGTCGATGGTGGATTGCGACCGGCGTTTTCGTTTTGGCACGGCTGTTGGTCGAAGCCGGGTATTTGCAAACTTCAAGGACGCTCGACCAGCTTCAAGCCGGTCGCAACCCACCGTCCGCTTGCTCCAGCCCGCCGGCTGTCGAAGCGATTCGGCAAGAACCGATCGAACGAGCGCCTGTCGGAAAACCTGGGAACGGTGGGTTGGGGACCCGGGGAAACTCGGAGGTTTTCGGCCTCGACAAGGTTGGTACTAGCGAGAACGCCCAGCCCCTCGACCCCAAACCCACCCTGCAGCACAGCCAGAGGAAACAGACGGAACTCCGCGTTCTTGCCGAAACGGATGCCTCTCGTTGCCTCGGGGGTTTGTGTCGCATTATGTTAGAGGGGTCGGATGGTAATTTGATCGACCGAGACAGTCCCGCCTTCAATGGTTAACTCTTTGGCAAAATCTTTGTCCGGAGAATTGTCCGAAGAAAGAATAAATTTTGTTCCCCATCGTTTTTCCCATTGATTCATTTCGTGTTTATGGCGTTTTCGCTCCAGTTGATCGAAATATGGACATGAGGGTTCGGCCAGACTGCAAAGAGCGCAAGTATCCAAAAGAAGCCGATACCCGGCAAAAACGATGCGCCGAACCGCCCCCAGTCTATATTTGCAATGTCACTGATGCCGTAGTGCTGCGAAAGAAAAGGAGGCACGACACCCATCGCGAGGAAAATAAGCGTCAGTGGCGATCACCTTAAAACCCGCCTTTGCTCAATCCGGATTGTACGTCCCGGATCCTACTCTGTAACGTGAATCCGGGTCCGGCCAATTGGACCGGGAGCGACATCGATTTTCTCTTTCGGTTCATGTTTGGCAACGTTTGGTGTTGGCGCGAGGGCTTCCTCGGAAGGCGGCCTGATACGATTGCTTAAATACAGAAGGACAAGTCCGGGGACGATAAATATCAGCACTCCTGCTTTTCAATGTTATATCGGGCTATAGCCTCTCTGAGGGTCTTTTCCGCGAAAGCCGATCGATTCGTGTCAAGTTCGTTTGAAACACGGTCAACCGCCAATCGCGCTCATCGCTTCGCACCGGCCCGCGCCGCGCGCTCTTGCTTGTACGCCAGGAATCTTTCTCGAAGCCACTCCATCCTCTTGCGCACCGTCTCCGGCTGGTTGCACCGCGGCTCCGACTCGCCCTTGATGAAGTCCCGCATGAGCTTGCAGGACTCGTAGTCGCCGCACGCGGCGCAATTCTGGACGCCCTTTGCGGTCGCGCAGTCGCGAATCTTGCAGGTGGCGCAGTCCTTGGCCAGGAATTCCTGGTCCGCCGGGGTGCATCCCAGACATACCCACTCCGAGACGCTGCGCACGCCGTCCCGGAATTTCCCCGCCACCTTCTCGAGCAGGCCGATGTCGGTCGCGACCGTCCCCTTGTACGCCGGGCACTCGTCGCAGTTGATTCCGCAGTAAGCGAGCATTGTTCCTCCTTTAGTCGATTTAAGTCGATGTCCCTTTGTTCAAGCGAAAGAAAGGGGTTATCAGTTCAAATTAAATACTTCTTTCGCTTTACGAACAAACTCCTTTGGGTTTTCCGAAGTGAATCTTAATTGTTTGAAAATCCCGTTTTTTCGTTTTAATCCTACATGTTCCTTTAAATCCGCAAAATCCAGTTTCAACGCCCAAAATGTTGTTCGTATGACAGGAGGTCTGAAAATATCTATTGAAATAATATCCTCCCTTTTGATTATCATGGTCTTAGCGAAGAATGGGAATCTACATCTCAATTCGATTCTATCCGAGTAAATGGAATACGCATTTCCGATACTTTTCCTTGTCGGTGCTGATTCATACAACGGGATGTCGGCGCTTTTCATATATTCTATCCTGCTGATATTGGCATAAGCGGAGGGCGGTTAGCGGAAAAAACTTCAGATCGGCTCTATTTTGATTGGCAGCGAAACTTTCGCAAACCGAAAAAAAGCCCGTCTGCCTTGATGCCATGGTTATGACTCACATTCAACACCTAAATATTCAATTATTTGTCATTTTTCGGAAGCACCTTAA
>CAZNTU010000419.1:0-3312 GCA_964575975.1 uncultured Desulfobacteraceae bacterium | reverse complement strand
TAACGACGAGACGACGAGCGACACGGGCCTGAAAGAAGATATGTATAAACCTGAGAGCAAGGCTGCAAGATCGAAAAGCTGCAACTGGAGACGGAAAAGCGCTTCGCCGCCTGCCTATCGATCTATATGATAATCGCGTGGCGGATTCTGTACGCGACCATGCTCGGGCGGGAATACCCGAACATCGACTGCCGCGCGGTGTTCGGAGACGACGAATGGCGGACACTCCATATCGTGGTGAAGGGCGAAGCGCCGCCGGACGAGCCCCCGCCGCTGATCGAGATCGTCCTGATGCTCGCCGGTCTGGGCGGCTTTCTCGGACGCAAGCACGACGGTTTCCCCGGTCCGCAGCCTATTTGGAAAGGCCTGCAACGACTGAGGAACTTCATGCTGGCCATAGAAAGATACAAAGCCTCCAGGGCGGGACCAAAAACGAGTCGGCGAAAAAGATATGTGTAAGAGTGAGCGTGAAACGTGGGAACGAGATGGGAACGAGATGGCAAACGGGCCGCCGAAGTAAATACCAACCCCGCCAATCCCTTTGCCCGTGAATGTTGTCGAAACCAAAATGAGAATCGCTGGGCTGTGCCGAATGCATTTGACAAGCGTATCCATTTTATCCGAAACTTAGCCCGTTTTATCCGAAACGTAGCCGATGTTTCACGCAAACGAAAGGGAGACGCGCAATGAAGCGAAAAGTGGTGAAGGAAGAAATTCTGGAGATGAAATGGCGTTGCGAAGTACCGGATCGATGGACGGGAGAGCCGTGCGGGCACGAGAACAGAGGCGGCGACGCAATGTGCGCGAAGTGCCACCATCCCAGACCCGAGGGGGACGACATTTTCTATTTGCCCGACGACGCCCGTGTAATCCGCGATGCGAACGAGCGGTCTCGCGTGCTTCGAGGTCCGGACTGGAAATGCATGAGCTGCGGATACGACAATACATACGACGAAGTGCATTGTCGCCATTGCGGGGAGCTTCGCAAAGAGGACGAAGAACGGTGGCTGAATATGGGAGGCGACCGCCAATCCATCAGCTACGAAGCTGGGGGCATAGCCACGAGCGCCGACGAAGCGCTTCGTAGAAGAGCGCGAAGAAATATCGGCGCCGAAGGCGGCGATCGGGTCTCCCCTAGTCGCTCGGGCATAGCGGGTGCAACGAAAAAAGCCGTTTTGGCGGCGGTCGCGATGATCGTCGTCTTTGCCGTCTGGTTCTTTTTCTTCAAGACCACCCAAGCCGAATACGAAGTTGCGGGATTCGAGTGGGAAAGGCGTATCGAAATAGAAAAGGCCAAAAAGGTGGTGGAGCAAGATTGGTCGGTGCCTATCGGGGGGAAGATCGTCTCTCGCTCGACGAAAGTGCATCATTACGATCAAGTGATCGACGGCTACAAGGAGGTCGCCCACCCTGTCTACGAAAACGTGCAGGTGGGCACGGAAACCTACGAATGCGGCACCGAAACCCTGGCCAACGGCTACGTCAAGGTAAAATACTGCGAACGTCCTCTGTACGAAAGGAAACAAACGGGAACGGACTACGCGAAAGAACCCGTCTTCAAAAAAGTGCCCGTTCAGCGAACCTGGTACGACTACGAAATTCTCCGTTGGTTTCCGGACAGAACCGAGGTCGCCTCCGGCAAGGACCGGAATCCCGAGTGGCCCAAGCATGAATTGAAAACCGACGAAAAAATCGGGGGAAAAACGGAAAACTACATCGTGAATCTTGTGGCTGTGAATTCGGGCGAGAAGTTCCAAGCCGTATCGTACGAAATGGACGAAAAGTCTTGGAAAGAGATCGGAAAAGGCAATCGGTTTATAGCCGAATTGACTGTATCGGGGACTGTGAAGCAATTGAAATCTCCGTGAGAAATCGAACGGCCGGGTTCCATCGAATACGTTTCAATGATGTTGACGGCGGATTCCTGATATGGGAAAGTGGCGAAACATCGCGACGGTCGGGATAGTTGGGTTTTGTTCGAAAAATGCGCCGCCGCGAAACGTAAAACGCGATTTGATTCCAACCTCGACAGGGAAAAGGAGAAACGGTACATGCCTTTCAGCGGCGCCGGAGGTTCGAAAGGGGGAGTCGGGAGGTTTTTCATCGGTTTGGCCATGATCGTGGCAGGGGGATACCTGTTTTTCGATTCCATCAGGGTTACCCACGATTTCGGGTTCGGCCGCGCCCTTTTTTCCTACGGGGGGTTCGATCTGACCACCGGGATGGTGCTGGCGCCTTTCGTTTTCGGGGTGGGAATGATTTTCTACAACGCGAAAAACTGGCTGGGTTGGTTGCTGGCCGGCGCATCCCTGGTTATGCTGGCCTTCGGCATCATTGCCAGCATTCGGTTTCGGTTTCAATCCATGTCCGCTTTCGACCTGATGGTCATCCTGGTTTTGTTTGTCGGAGGAATCGGACTGTTTCTAAGCTCGCTCAGGGAGTACGACTGATCGACCGTGGCACGAGGCGCGCATGGTTCACCAGCGACCTGTTTGGAGTACGAGCATTCGTTGTATTCGGCCGTGAAATACTCGGCGAAACCCGTGAAGAATCCCCAAGTCTCGTTGTACGTGCAGACGAAGTTCCTCGCCGTGACATGGTCGGCCTTGCGAATATCCACCCCGGCGTGGTCGGGAGCGTCCCTGATCGTGAACCCCTCGACCACCCACCAGTCGTATCCCTCGATTTCAACGATGCTCCCTTTTCTGCTGTCGGGTGAAACGGCGTTTATCGTGACCGACGCGCCGTCGTCGGCCTTGAACGTTATCGGGAGCCCCGACGTCCCGCCGGATTGCGCCCTCCATCCCGCATATGTTCCGGACTTCGCCTTGACCACGTCGCCTGCCGAAACCGAATCGGCCGCGTGCTGGAAGGTCCGCCACGGATACGACTGGCTCCCGTCCGCGCCGTCGTCGCCGGACGCCGATATATAGTAGGTGGCGGAGAAAACGCTGGAGAACGAAGAACACACCAGAAATACCGAGATCGCGATTTGGCAAACGGCGCGCATAGACTGGTTTCCTTTCTTTTACGGGTAGGTTCCTGTTGCGGCAGGCTCGTTTCGAACGCCAAATGTCCCGCATGTACGAAACGGCCCTTTGACGACACGACCGGCATTGCGCGTCGAACGAAAGGGATGGGCAAGCGGATTTCGGGAAGGCGGCGATCCCGATTTTGGGTTCGATAATATGCTCAAAAACGACACCGTAGTAAGCGCATCGATTTGACCGGAGGGTTCATGCGTGTTAAAATACAATAAAAACAACAGGTTAGCATGCAAGGAGGCTCCAAATGATAGTCTTGACATTTCTG
>CAZNTU010000418.1:0-3320 GCA_964575975.1 uncultured Desulfobacteraceae bacterium | reverse complement strand
TTTAGAGCCTGTTTTAAAACCCGTCCAAGACCCGGCGGTCGCGTTGAAACTCGGGCCAGATCCAGAGTTTTCAAACAGGCTCTTACGTGTATGTGGCGAATTATATCGCCATCAATGTCATCGTAGTGATCGGGCTCGACATTCTCGTCGGGTATGCCGGTCAGATTTCATTGGGACATTCCGGTTTTTTCGCCAGTTGAAAAAAGGACTTTTTCGACGACGCCATGAACGGGACCAAAGGGCCATCCTTATAGAACTTGCGAACGGCGACGGATATGGTATATATAGACAATCCGGGTTCGACACCGGCTAAACTCCCAAATCCGGAAATTCTTTGGAATTTCCCGCAACAAAACGAAAAAAACAACGTAATATCAAACGATGCGAAACAAAATCATCCAATTCGACCCGAAAGAACGCATACTGGAAAAGATGGAGGAGTATCTCGACTCGAAGGAACGGTTGCTGGAAGAAAGGGACGCGGCGATCCCCTTGTTGCTGAAGGCTTTGAAATACGCCGATAATGGCCTGAAGCAGAAAATCGTCATTCTTCTGGGGTCCTTCGCCAATTCGCACGTGGTTTGGCCGCTTTACGAGCTGCTGGCAGACCCCACGGAGGACGAGGAAATTCGGTATCTCTCCTCCATGCAGTTGAAGATGCTTTTTCCGACCCTCGATGATAAACAGCCCCTGATCGACCGCCTGTTGAGGGATATCGAAAGCGACGATTCCGAAATGCGCGTCTACGCTGCGGGCGCTCTGGGTTGGCCGGGAAATTTCCAGGCCGCGATTCCCCTCGTTTCTCTGCTTTACGATTCGGATATGGACGTCATGCAGGCGGCCGTGAACGCGCTGACCGAATTGGGCGACGACCGCGTCTTCAACATCCTTTTGGACAGGCTGAGAAACGGCCCGGTGGAGCAGAAGAGATGCATCCTGTTCAGCTTGTGGCATCTGGATTCCATGCACGACGAGGTCATCGAAATCTACCAGGAGTTTCTGCAACACGAGCACGTCGAGCTTCGTTACGACGCCCTAATGTTGCTGAGATCGGTCACGGAGCCCGGACAGTGTCTCGACGTCTATTTGAAATGCCTGAAGGACGAAGATCCCAGAATAAGAGTACTCGCGCTGGAGCGAATCGGAGAATCGGCCAAGGACAACCTGCAAGATTGCAAAAAGAAGATTCTGTCGATGATCTCGGACCCGGACATGGAAGTGCAGGCTACGGCCAAGAAGATAATGAATATGCTGTAGTTCCTGTCGTTCGCACGGTTTCGCGTTTTCAAAAAAGGGCTTCTGGTTGTAAAAGCCCTTTTTTTTGTGGGGGATGGGGGGAGGTTGGAGCACGAGCATCGAAACGTATAAAAACGCGCAGGCTGAAATCGAAAAAGCTTTAAATGGAGAACTTGACCATTGGAAGAAGATCAAGAAAAACAAAGCAGGCCTAAAATGAAACCGGCGGAATTGGAAAACGTCTTTCAAAAGGCGGTCGCGGCCCATCGGGCGGGAGAGACCGAAAAGGCGCGGGAATTGTACGAGACGGTTCTGGAAAACGATCCTGAACACCCTGACGCGCTCTATCTTGTCGGCGGGATACATTACCAAAAGGGCGATTTGTCCAAGGCTGTCGATTCGATTTCCAGAGCGATCCAAGTCGCGCCGGAACGGGATTATTTCTACAGTGCTCTGGCTCTTGCCTTGTACGCGCAGGGCAAACCCGAGGAGGCTTTGGAAGCTTTCGACGCCGCTATCTCGCTAAACCCCGAGAATCCCGAAACATACAATTCCGCAGCCCGGATTCTAAAGGCCAACGGCAAGCCGGTGGAGGCCGAGGCGGCATTCCGCAAGGCGGTCGCACTGAACGGAAAATTTTTGCAGGCATACCACGGGCTTGGGGCCTTGCTCTCGGGGCAGAGCGAGTATGAGCAAGCCGCTTCCGTTTACCAGGACGCCTTGAAGGAAAATCCCGGTTCGGTGGAAACGATCAACCGGCTGGGCAGGGCTTTGCTCGCGCAGGGAAAACTGGACGAGGCCGTCGCCGCTTTCGAACAAGCCCTTGAAATCGATCCTAGCGACTCCCGCGCATATCAGAACCTGGGAGCGGCATACGAAGCAGTGGGGCGGGAGGAAAAAGCCGCCGATGCTTTTCAAAATGCCGTTTCCTGCGCCCCCGATCCGGCGGAGGCCCATCTGAACTTCGGAAACTACCTGCTCGCGCGAAAGAGAAACAAAGAGGCTATCGAATCGTTTAACTGGGCGATCCGGATAAAGCCCGGTTTTGCGGGAGCCTACAACAGCCTGGGCATAGCCTTGAAGGGCGAGGGAAGGCTCGACGAGGCCATCGGCGCATACCGGAAGGCCATCGAAATCGAACCGGAACAAGCGGAGACCTTCAACAACCTGGGCGTGGCCTTGAGCGCGGCAGGACGGACCAACGAGGCGGTAAAAGCCTTCGAACGGGCCGCAACCCTGGACCCTAAAAATCCCCACGTGTTTCAAAATCTGGGGATAACGCTGAAGGCGCAGGGAAATCTTCAAACCGCGCTCGCCGCCTTTCACCAGGCAGCCACAGTCCTTCCGGATTTCGCGGACGCCTATCACAACATGGGAAGCACTCTTATCGAGATGGGTCGGCTGGACTACGCTCTTCCCGTTTTGAAAAAAGCGGCCGAACTGGACCCCGGAAACCATTCCGCCAAATACATCGTTTCTGCGCTTTCCGGGGAAAATCCCGAGAGCGCGCCTCCCGAATACGTGAAAGAGCTTTTCGACCAGTATTCCAATCGTTTCGACCGGCATCTGACCCAAAAACTCGGCTATCGAACGCCTCGCCTTTTGCGCGACGCATTGGAAAAGATCGCGGGAGAAGGCGCGTCGTTCGAAAAAGTCCTGGATTTGGGATGCGGTACGGGACTTGCGGGAGAGGTCTTTCGCGAGGTGGCGGGACGTTTGGACGGCGTAGACATTTCCGGCGACATGATTCGCATCGCAAAGGATAAAAATGTCTACGACCGGTTGGACATATCGGAGATAGTCGCTTTTCTGGAAGACCACGATGGCCTTTTCGACCTCGTTGTCGCTGCCGACGTGTTCGTGTACCTTGGGAATCTGGAACGCGTGTTTTCCGAAGTCGGAAAGCATCTGAAAAAGAACGGCTATTTCGTCTTTTCGACCGAAAAATATTCCGGCGAGGAATACAAACTTGGCCCCGCCGGTCGATTCGCCCACGGGAGCAAGTACGTTCGCGATTTGGCGCAAAGGCACGGCTTCGAAATCGCTTCCTCGATCCAGGCGATTATCAGAAAAGAGGACGAAAA
>CAZNTU010000417.1:0-3327 GCA_964575975.1 uncultured Desulfobacteraceae bacterium | reverse complement strand
GCTGCTTCCGGAATATCTTCGCCGGATCGAGGATTGCCGGGCCGAAATCGCGCGGCTGGAGGGCGAGAAGGAAGCTTTCGAGGGACAGACCGACGGAGACGAAGACGAAAACAGGGACGAGGACGAACCGGAAACCGGATACAATTACGCGAACGCTCTGGAAACGCAGTTGAAAGACTTGAAACGCCTGCTCAAGTCGGACAAGGAAAACAAAAATCTTCTCAAGGAAATGGAAGCCCTGGAGACGAAACTGGCTCCGTACAAAGAAATTCTCGCGGACCTGAGAAAGGCACGCAAAACCCTCAAGGACCTGGCGAACGCCCTGCTCCAGGTACTCAAAAGCAAAAGGGCGGGATTGTCGGCCGAGGATTGCAGGGGATTGGTGTTGGAACTTGCAATGGAAGAATTGGAACGGGTGCTGGTAGGGTATGTGGAGGAGCATAGGCAGGAGGTGAAGGCGGCGGTGGAAAATTTGTGGGATAAATATGGAGTTGGCTTGAAAGCGATACAGGTGGAAAGGAATGCGGCGGATTACAGGTTGGATTGCCTTTTGAAGGAATTGAAATATGTTTGATTCTTATTCAGGCCCTACAAAATTGCGAGACATTGCTGAAATAACGATGGGCCAATCGCCACCAGGTGATTCTGTAACAGAAATGGAAATTGGAATTCCTTTTTTACAGGGTTGTGCAGAGTTCGGGCAAAAACACCCGAAACATAAAAGAAGATGCCTCTCTACCACTAAAATTTGTGAACCAAACGATATCCTCATTAGCGTAAGAGCACCGGTTGGGGAAATAAACTTCGCCGATCAAAAATATTGTATTGGGAGGGGGCTGGCATCCATCCGGTTTCATGAAGGCTTTCCACCAAATTACGGTTGGTGGTTATTGGAACATTCACGAATTCTTTTACGAAAAATTGCCCAAGGTTCAACATTTGAGGCGATTAGTCGAAGAGATATCGAAAACCTCATGCTGAATGTTTCACCATTTCAAGATAGAGATGCAATTTCCGCTATTCTCGATTCCGCAGACGAGAAAATCCGGCAAACCGAAGCCGTAATTGCCAAACTTCGTCGGGTGAAAACGGGGTTGCTCCAAGATCTTCTTGCGCGGGGCATAGACGAGAAGGGCGAACTCCGAGACACCAACAGCCACCCTGAACAATTCAAGGATTCTCCGGTGGGGAGGGTTCCAAAACACTGGGAATCGAACCGGATGGGTGATGTGTTGACTCGACGACCAAGGAATGGCTTTAGCCCGAAAGAGAAAAACGGTTTCACAGGCGCTTTTGTCTTGGGTTTGGGATGCCTGACGGTCGATGGATTCAAGGCTCTGCAATTGAAAGCAATCGATCCGGCGGAAGTCAGCGGTGAAAATATTCTCCAAGACGGCGATCTTTTGGTCAGCAGGTCGAACACCTCCGAACTGGTTGCGCTTCCCGGAGTATACAAAGATATTGGATATCTATGCACCTATCCCGACTTAATGATTCGCCTCGTTCCGAAAAACTGCATTCTTCCTCGTTTTTTGGAACTTTTGTTGCGGAATACCCAATTGCGAAACCATCTCGTGTGCAATGCAAACGGAACATCCGCAAGTATGGTGAAAATTAACGCGGAAACCATCGTAAACGCTCCCGTCGTCTATCCCGATATATCCGAACAGAAACGCATTCTAAACGTAGTTGACTCGTTCAATAAAAAAATGTCAGAGTTGCAACGAGAGCGTGAAAAACTCGCATGCATCAAACAAGGTCTCATGCAAGATCTCCTAACCGGCCGGGTCCTAGTATCGAAAGAAATGATTCGCAACTATCAGTCCTTTGCCGAAGAGGCGACAAATGAAGGATGACATTCCCGATTCAATGACACTTCGATCTTTCCCGTTGCTTGACGATATCCGTCGTCTCATCGAAACGTCCCGTTCCACCGTGGCCGCCAAGGTGAACGCCGAATTGACCATTCTCAATTGGCGAATAGGCAAAAGAATCAAGGAGGAAATCCTGAAAGGCGAAAGGGCGGAGTACGGCCACGGGATTGTCTCGACACTGTCGCGACAATTGCACCGGGAATACGGGGCCGGTTTCGCGGAAAAAAACCTGCGTCGCATGATCCAGTTCTACGAAAATTTCCAGGACGAACAAATTGTCGCGACACTGTTACGACAATTGAGCTGGAGTCATTTCGTCGCGCTAATCCCGTTGAAGGAGCCCTTGCGGCGGGACTTTTACGCGCAAATGTGCCGCATGGAAGGCTGGAGCGTCCGCACTTTGCGTAAAAACATCGACTCCATGCTTTACGAACGTTCGGCCTTGTCCCGGAAACCGGAGGAGGCTATCCGACACGAATTGGGTCAACTTCGGGAAAACGACCGCATGACTCCCGACCTTCTATTCAAGGACCCTTACATTCTCGATTTTCTCGGGCTCCAGGACCGCTATCTGGAAAAAGACCTGGAGGATGCCATCCTGAGGGAAATGGAGAATTTTCTCCTGGAACTGGGGTGCGGCTTCGCGTATCTTGCCAGGCAAAAACGCATCCAGATCGACGACGAGGATTTCCGTATCGACCTGCTTTTTTACAACCGCAAACTCGGACGCCTCGTCGCCATCGATCTCAAGCTCGGAAACTTCAAGGCGGACTACAAGGGCCGCATGGAGCTTTACTTGCGGTGGCTCGACAAAAACGAAAGGCAACCCGGCGAAGGTCCTCCTTTGGGCATCATTTTGTGCGCCGGTAAAAAGCGGGAGCAGATCGAGCTGTTGGAACTCGGAAAATCCGGCATTCACGTGGCGGAATACCTTCTGGAACTGCCGTCCAAGGAAGAGCTGCAAAAGAAACTGCATGCCGCCATCGTCATGTGCGGAAAACGATTCATCGAGCAACGAAAAGAGGACGAGCCATGACCGGTCGAACCGTATCGGCTAATATTCCTGAACTGGACCCCGACCCGAAGCGGGAAACGCCCAACGAATGGACGACCGTGGAGCGTCCCCTGCTTCAGCAGCTTGTCGCCATGGGCTGGGAGTATCTCCAGGGGGACTTGGACTACCCGCAAAAGACCTTCCGGGAGAACTTTCGCGACGTTCTGCTCCGCGATCGTTTGAAAGAGGCGATTCTCCGCGTCAACGCCTCCGAGAACCTCGACGACCTCACCGTCGAACGCGCCGTGCGCGAGCTGGAACGTTCGGACAAGCCCGGCGGCCTGGAACGAAACAGGGAACTGACGGAAAAGCTCGTCAGGGGCGTCTCCGTTCCGAGGGCGGTCGGGGCGGACTCCCCCCGGGCACGGTACGCGACGGTCCGGTTCGTCGATTTCGATC
>CAZNTU010000416.1:0-3336 GCA_964575975.1 uncultured Desulfobacteraceae bacterium | reverse complement strand
GGTTCGGCAAACAAAGGCGTCCTCGGCGTAGAAGAGGGCGTCCCCGTCGCTTGCCATGGTTCGGATCGGAGCCGGTTTGGAAAACAGAAGCTCCTGCTCCACCTCGTACGGCTCGAACGGCACGCTTTCGACATGGACTCGATAGACGTTGCCGGCCAGCGTCGCGACGACCAGGCTTTCGCCCGCCGCGCAGAGGGCTTCGACGTTGTCGCCCATGTCGAACACGCCGGATTCCGAGGAACCGTGAGAGGCCATGTATAGCTTGGTTCCGGCCGCCGCGGCCGCCTTTTCACGGGTGGCGGCAAGGTGGGCGAACGGGGCGCCCGAAAATACCACCCGCTCCGTTTTATTTTTGTTCAACGAAACCACCCGCTGGACTGCGGACTGCATTAGATAGACATACCCCCCGGCGCTTTCCACCCGATCCGTCGCGCGGGCGTACGCCGAGGGATAGACGGTACCGGTCCAGACGCCGTCGGCGTCGCTTTCCAGAAAGACGGCCCCGTAGTCTCCCGCGGCGGCGACCGCCTTGTTGCCGTAAAACGCCAAGTCTTTCACTTCCCCGCGAGGGTTTTTCTCGGAGAATATCGAAACGGGCTCGCAGGGGCTTCGATGAATTTCGAAAACGGGTCCCACCGGGCCTCCAACCCAGATCCTGCCGCCGGATACAAAGGCGGCGCTCGCGTCGGAACCTAGTTCGGCCGGAAATACCCCGACGAGTTCTATGTTTTCCGGATCGACGATATCGATCGCGCGTATCGTTCGATCCTTCGCGCAAAGAGCCAGAAGCATGCCCTGCAACGGCAGGAGCCTGTCCGCCGCCGCGCCGATTTGGAATCGGGTCGCGTTCAGGTTGCAGTCCGCCTTTAGAAGCGCGCCGTCGTCCGAAACAGCGAATATGGCGTCTCCGATGATAGTCATGGCGGTGAAGTTTCCTGCCAGTTCCGAGACTTTCCGGAAGTTTTTGTCCAAAGTGAAAAGGGAACGCTCCGTCATGACGACAAACCCGTCTTTGGCGGCCCGGATATCCAGCACCTCGCCTGTCGCGGAAGTTTCGAAGTCGAGGATCAACGACGCGCCGCTCGCGGTGAATCCTTCCAGGGCGCCGCCGACGCAAGCCAACACCTTGTCGTCCATAATTGCGAGAGCGTTCGCCACGCCGTCGATTTCGGTTGTTCCCGCCACATCGTACCCGCCGGAATTTTCCATAAAAGCCAGGGTTTGGTCGGAGAGGGCCAAAACGATACGGTCGCCCAGAAAATCCATGGCGGAAACCGGGTAATCGATAAGGGTCCTCAGGTTTCCGGCTCTGTCGTACAAACCGCGACCGACGGCGAACCAGGAATCTCCAGTATCGGCCAGTCCGGCCGCGAACGGTCGGGTTTCCGACGCCTTCGCAATTGTGAACGGCTCGATGCCGGCAATCTCTTTCGTCAGCGAGGCGACATTGCCCATTCCGTCGGAGACCCATGCCTCCACGCGAAGGCTTTCGGCGTTATGGGGGACCGTCGTTTCCAGACGTTGTTCGCCGGACGCGACCGGTTGTCCTGCCTGGTCGTAGATCGAAATCCGGCTGTTCGCCGCGTCGGGCGCGTCGAGGGACAGGGCGAGGACCGAGCCTTTCATGATTCGGCGACTGATTCCTTCGATTTCCAGAACCGGCGGTTCCAGTTCGGGGAAAACGCGGATTCCGGTGAAACTTTCGATGTATTCGTACCGGTCGCCGTAGTACGCCCGCAAGCGGACATAGTAATTGGTCGTCTCGTCGGTTTCGGGCAGCGTCATGGAGAGACTTCCCGACGCGTCCCCGACGATTCTCGAATCGAATACGATCTGCTTGTTGACGTCCAAGAGGCACACCGACGCGTAGCGGAAGGGGGAAGACAGGTTTTCGGGGGCCTCGAATTCCACCGCCATCGAAGCGCCTTCCTTGAAACCCTGGTTCGAAACCGGATGGATTACATGTACCGTTCCGAGCCCGGACGAATTTTCCACCAAGGATACCGTAAAACTTTGGTCTTCGAATTGAAAAAGAGCTTCGATTTTATCCTTCGGGACCTTCAGCCATTGGAACGTCCGGAGTCCTTGCAGTGCGGGCATGGGTTTTACGACGGACTCCCACACGGCTGACGGACTTGCGATCCGGGCGGTTTCGCCGAACGTCGCCATGACCGGAGCCTCGGCGTCCTTGGCCAGTTCGGAGGAGGCGGACGGTCGGATTTCCGCGACATCGGTAAACGCGGATTCGTTTCTCGCGAGTTCGACGCTTTGACTCGAACCGGTCCTGTCGGTAAACACGGCGGCGATCATCCCTCCGGAAAGGTCGGTTCTATCAATGAAACTCCAGGGTCGGCCATCGGAGCCGTCGTCCGGCCAGACCGGCCACGAGGGAATTCGATTCCCGGATTCGTCGATAAAAGCGACCGAGTTTCCTCCCAGAGTGGACGAATCCTCAAGGTTCTTTATTAGAACTCCCATCGGGGTTTCCTCGAGTAGCGGGGCGAACGAATAATTTCCGGACGCCGGCGCGAGATTTCGCTTCCGGATTATGTTCCCCGTTCGTTCGTACATCGCCGACCCGGAGAAGGCCAAGGCGTCGACGCCGCTTTCCAGAACCGCGACGCATTCGCCGTCCAAATAGGCGCGCCAATGAAGACCGGCGTAGGGACCGTCGACCGAGGCCCACAGGAGTTCGCCGTCGAAGAATGCCTTCGAAACGCCCGAGCCATTGGTCCCAACGGTTCCCAAATCCGATAGAGAGCCGTCGAAGGAAGCGAATTCGTATCGATGCAGCGAGTTGCCCGACCAGGCGACGACGCGCTCGCCGTCCAGGGCGAAGCCTTCCGCGTCAGTCAAGGATACAAAGAACTGACGTTCCATTTCCAGGAACCGATTTCCTCCTGCCTTGAAGGAATAAAGGCCCTGGTCGGACAGCACGAAGAGACGGTCGGAGAATACTCTGGCGTCCACGACCTCTTCGGAAATCACCCGGCCCGCGACAGGCAGCCATTCGTCTCCGACGATCAAGTAGCCGTCGAAAAGGTCGCCATGGCGGGTAAACACGGTGCGGCCGGTCGCGCCCAGGAGTTGTCCGAACAGGGGGCGTCGTTTGGCCGGACCCGGAATCCCGTTTTCCACTTCCCAATATACCAGTTCCCGAGCGATTCCTTTCGACTCGACGGCGATGATTCCGGTTCCGGTGAAGCTCAGGTTGTTCAGGGCGCCTTCGGGTTCCGATATTAGAAGGCCGGAATTTTCGCCCGTGACGTCGTATCCGCCGCCGAAGCGGTTTTCGACCCAGACGAGCTGCTCGCCGGGTCCGGCCGCGTCGGGGAC
>CAZNTU010000415.1:0-3376 GCA_964575975.1 uncultured Desulfobacteraceae bacterium | reverse complement strand
ATATGATCCCGATTTACTACCAGGTCGAATTCGTAGGGCGACGCGTCCTTTTTCCCGTAAACCTTGGAAAAGAATTCGCGCTGCTCCTTGTCCAAACGCTTCAGTTCGCTCTCGGCATCTTTTTCGCCTATGTTCATCAGTTTCGCGATTCTTTCGACGCGAGTTTCGCGACCGCATATGAAACGCACCGCGAGGACCTCCTCCCGGGGAAGGATCAGATGGGCGCCCCTTCCCACGAAAATGGTCGGCTCCAGGTTCGCGAAAGAGATAACCGCTCCGAAAAGATGGCGGGTGTAGTCGCTTTTGGTGAAAGCCTTTTCCCCGAACAAAAAAGAAAGGAACTCGGCCATTTTTCCGGGATATGTCTCGTCGAAAAAAGCGGCGGTCTTGGGACCCAGTGCCGCTTTTTTCGCGATATGCTCCAGCACTTCCCGATCCACGACCCTGTAGCCGATTTTTTCCCCCAGGACGACGGCGATCTCGAGGGCGCCCACGCCCAATTTCCTGGAAAAACAAATGCTGGGAAATTTTTTGCGAGGCTTTTTTTCGGAGTCCTTTCTCTTAAGCTCCCACCGCCTGACGAACCGGTCGGCCAATTCGGCCGCGCCGGGCCATTCCTTGACATAGGTCCCCGAAACGTACTTTCCTCCGACAATTGTTTTCGCCATTCGCGTTCCTCCCGTTTCCAATGTCCGCGAATTTTACAACCTGTAAAAACGCGTAAAGAGAAGGCGGAGTCCATTCAGGTTAAAACGCGCATTTTTTCATCTCGTCGCAGATTTCCCTGAACACGTCCGTCAGTCGCAGAATCCCGACTATTTTGCCTTTTTCGCCGACAAGGAGGGACTGGTGGCGTCCCATCACCAACAAATGGATAGCTCTGTCGAGAGAGGCGTCCGACTCGATGTATTCTTCTTCCTCCGGCTTGTGCATGATATCTTTCGCTTTGATGTCAACGCCCTTTTTGCAAATGTCCTTCATGGGTTCGCCCCACAGGTTGTGCGTTTTGGCCAAGGATTCCAGAAAGTTTTTGCTGTAGCCGCTGAAAGAGGCTCTTTTCAGTTCCTCCACTTTCGCGTAACCCTGCTCCAGGCCTCTGATCAAATCGAGCTGGCCGATTTTTCCCACGATCGCGCGGTTATCGTCGAAGACCAGAACGGCTCTGTGCTTGTAGCGCTCGGCGCCCTGTTTTTCCTGGGCTTCCTCCAGGGCCAAAAAGGCTTCGTACAAAGTCGCGTCTTGGGAAACAGTCGCGTATTCGCCGATAGGGACCATGATATCTTTGATTGGGATGGTTTTCACTCGTCGCCTCCTGTCGCAAATGTTTTCTCGAAGGTTTTCGCCGAAGTTTTTCCGAATTTGGAAGCAACAGGCGTGCCAGAATTGGCGGGTGTTGTGAAGGATTGTTGCGGGAAGGATACGCGGAACCCGAGAAGCGGAAGAACCGTACCCGGGCTCCGGCGCTTTCTAACAGTCTTGCATTATAATGAGCGGGGCGCTTTGGCGTGCGTCGTAAGAGAACGAAATCGGTTGAATTTTTTATGTCTCATCACCGACATCCCCCCGATTTTTTCTCCTGGCGTGTTTTTTGCGTCCCTTGTCTTTCCAAGGTCCGTCTTGTTGGTTGCCTTTGTTTTTTCTCTTACGACACTCCTGGCAACGGGTTGGTTCGTCGAATCCGCGAGCATCGAAACGTCGCTTTTCCTCGGTTGAAAACACGAAGGGTTCGTTGCACTGAACGCAGGTGATAATTTTGTCTTGCATTACTAAAGTCCTTGCTTAAGGCTGATTAAAAATTTGGCGCCCGTTTCCGAGGGGCCCCGCTGTATTTGAATATTTTCCTTGAAAACCATCCGCTTATGATTGTACCCTGTCGGTGATTTAGGAATAAAAAAACCGCGACGGAACAAACGAAAAAACCCCTTTTCGAGATTTAAAGCCTTTACTTACATGTTGTCAAAGGAGATTGTCAATGATGGAAGAGGATAAAAATAACGGTTTCAGGGATATAGATCGGTTTTTACACGCAATGCAGGCGCGCTTCACGGCGGGATTGTCCCCGACGGCGTTGGCGTTGGCGTTTTTCGATTGGGCCGTGAATATGACGAACAATCCGGGAAAACGGCTCGAGCTTCTGGACGCCCTGATCCGAAAGACTTCGCAATGCGCGAATTACGCGATAAACGCGACCACGAATCCCGAATGCACGCTGTGCGAAATACCGGACGCCACCGACAGGCGCTGGGATTCCGAAGAATGGAAAAAATGGCCGTTCAATATATACTATCAATCGTTCCTGCTGGCTCAACGATGGTGGAAAAGGGCCACCACGAACGTTTCCGGCGTCACCTGCCACCACGAGGACATGGTTTCTTTCGTCGCCCGCCAGCTATTGGACATGATGGCGCCCACCAACTACGTGTTCACCAATCCGGAAGTGCTTAAACTCACCATGGAGGAGAAAGGGGCGAACCTTGCCAGGGGTTTTTTCAATTTCCTGGAGGACGCGCGGAGGAACCTATTGGGAGAAAAACCGGTGGGGGCCGAAAAGTTCAAGGTCGGGGAAAATCTCGCCACGACTCCCGGAAAAGTGATATTCCGAAACGACCTGATGGAACTGATCCAGTACGAACCCCAAACCGAAAAAGTCTACGCACAGCCGGTACTGATCATCCCGGCATGGATCATGAAATACTATATTCTGGATTTGACGCCCAAGAATTCGCTGGTGAAATATCTTGTCGACAACGGCCACACCGTGTTCATGATCTCCTGGAAAAATCCCTTAGAGGATTATCGGGACAAGGGCATGGACGACTATATCGAAGAGGGCGCGTTTGCCGCTATCGACGTAATTTCGAAGGTCCTTCCCTATAAAAAGATTCACGCGGTCGGATACTGTCTCGGCGGCACTTTGCTGGCGATAGCGGCGGCCACGATGGCCCGTCGCGGGGACGACAGGTTGAAAAGCATCACCTTGCTCGCCGCCCAGACCGATTTCACCGAGGCCGGCGAACTGCTGCTCTTCATAGACGAAAGCCAAGTGACTTTTCTGGAAGACCAGATGTGGTACAGCGGGTATCTAGACACGAAACAAATGTCCGGCGCCTTCCAGTTGCTTCGTTCCAACGATCTCGTCTGGTCGCGCCTGATCCACGAATATTTGATGGGAAAAAGGCAGCCCATGTTCGACCTTATGGCCTGGAACGCCGACGCCACTCGCATGCCCTACCGCATGCACAGCGAATATCTCAGAAAGCTGTTCCTGAAAAAGGAACTTTCGCGCGGCCGCTTCGAGGTAAACGGCCGTCCCGTGGCAATCAGCGACATCCATTGCCCCGCGTTCCTGGTATCAACGGAAAAGGACCATGTGGCT
>CAZNTU010000414.1:0-3382 GCA_964575975.1 uncultured Desulfobacteraceae bacterium | reverse complement strand
TACCTGCTCACCCTGGACAGCGCTCTGTGGGCAGTCAAAGGCTTGAAAACTCCGATAGCGTCCGGCCAAAAGCCTTTTCAAACCCTCGTGGAGCCTCGGCGCGGCGGGCTCGACCCTTTGGACTTCCTCCAAGCGAATTCCGCTCGAAAACAGGTTTTCCACGAGCATCTTCGCCGCGATGAACCGTTCGTACTTGTCGATCCCGAATATCAGGAAATCGTCCAGCATGCCGATGATTTCCCAGGTGACCTGTTCCGCCTGGGAGTAGCGGCCCGCGTCCTTGTCCTGGTCCGAAAAGCGCATGGGAAGCCGTTCTATTATGTCGTCGAGGTTCGCCAGAAGATAATCCAGGGAAAAGAGCCCCGTCGCGCAATTGAAAAGGATTTTCTTTCCTTTCCTTTCCGCGTCGAAGATGTCGTCCTGGCTGATCGCCGGGCCGATGTCCCCGCAATTGAGCCTTCCGTTCTGGTCCCGTACCAGAATTCCGCCTTTGATGTCGACGGACGTCCGGAAAGAGAAGTCGAATCCGGCCTGGCTGCCCGAAAGCGCCACCAGCGCCAGGCCGACCGGGGAAACGGTGAACCCCAGATTGTCGACGTTGCCTAAATAGAAGAACCGTTTTCCCGATTCGCGAAGTTTTCCGTAGGTTTCCTCGAGGATCGAAAAATTCTGTCCGTGTCCTCCCGGCAGTCCAAGAGGGGAGTTTTCCCTGCCCCACGCCCGGTCGAAAATTCCTTTGGGCCGTCCCTGGTCGGAATGGGTATACGCGGCGATCATTGGCTGGGGGGCGCCGATCGCCTCGGTGATGTCTATGCCGGTTTCCTCCACGAGGTCCCGGAGATAGGGACTGTTTTTGTATTCCCGATATGCACGGGCGATTTCCTCGTCGTTGAAGACGCTGGTCATTTGGAAGAAGGGGGCCAGAGGCGCGAGGCCTGCGGGGGGAGCGACGCCGCGCTCATCGGCTTTTTGCCGGTATTGCCTGGCGTCGAGCAGCAAGGAGCGCATCTTGAGTTCCAAAAACGACGGCCCCGGCGACCCGTCGGGCTGAATGAACGCGGGAGTGAGTCCTTTCGGCCGTCCCCGGCACAGGTCGGCCATGCGGCGAAATTCGTCCTCGAGAATCGGGAATGCCTCGGGGTAGCCCTTGGCGTTCTTTTTTTCGTCCGCGTAACTGGTCGCGGAACCCCCGTTCAACACGCCGTAGGCAAGATAAGGGTACAACAGTATCCCGATGGTCTCCAGCTGTTTCCGGGTCAATGTTACCTCGGAACCGCTCCAGCGTCCGAAGGATTCCAGGTCGATCTCGGGAGCAATCTCCGAAAGCACGGCTTGGGCCTTGGGGGCCGAAAACGTCCTCTCCCGGGGCGTGGTGAGGTCCAGGATGGACTTTTCGTCAATGACTGGTATTTCGGTCGCGTGTACTTTCTCGACCGAATCGTATTTTCCCGCGTTGAAATTTCGCAGGATGGAAACCGTTCGGTCGATTTCGATCTTTTCGCGCTCCATTGCGCGACGGAAAGAGTCATCGATTTCGTCTATCATCATAATTTCCGCTCCTTGTCGTCCGCTCTCGCCGAAATTTCCGTTCGGCCGGGTTCGATTTGTCGTTCCTGTTCTCCAAACACTTCGTACATATACCCCCTACTCTGTTTCAGCAAAACAGCGCAAGAAAAATCTTGGACTTGCGAGGTTCGGGTTTGGCGTTTGGGGTTCGAAGGCGCCGTCGGACCCGTCCGACCCGCAAACGCCATTGTTCCCGGTTTAGCCTGCGGGTTGTTTTTCCTTCGAATCTTCTGCAACCCTCCCAGTTTTGGAAAACTTCGGAGGTATTCGGACAGCCGCCCGATCTATTGCGTTTCGCCCCCCTTTTCGATGTTCAGCATATCGACGTCCATTCGCAGCGTCCGCCCCGCAAGGGGGTGGTTCGCGTCGATGGTGACATCGTCGCCCTCCACTCGCGTGATGCGGGCGTCGAAGTTTTCCCCGTCGTCTCTTTTCAACCTGAGCAACTTGCCCTCTTCGGGCTCGAAATTGTCCGGGAAATCGTTTTTGTCGATGGTGGTCACCAACTCCATCCGGTAGTCGCCGAATCCCTCTTCGGGCGGAACGGCGAACTCTTGCCGTTCCCCTTCCCGCATGCCGATCACGCCTTTTTCGAAACCGGGAATCAATTCTCCCTCTCCGATTGTGAACTCGATGGGGTCTCCCTCGACCGACGAGGCGAAAACCCGCCCGTCTTCCGTTTTACCCGTATAATGAACGGTGACCATGTCGCCGTTTTCCGCTGTTGTCTCGTTCATGCAAACCTCTCTTTTTTCGGATGTCCTGGTTTGTTTTCGGTTATTTTAAACGCCTCTCTCTTCCAAGACGGATTTCATTGCCTGCTTGTATTTTTTACCAATCCATTTCCTGGAAACGAATAGTAACAAGAAAAAACCAATCAGCCCGAGAAGCAAGGGAAGGCTCCATCGGGAGGCCGCTTCGCCCAGAACCACGAAGGGCACTCCCATGATCCCTTGGATCAGCCACCCGCAAAAAAAGAACTTGAAAAACGACAATCCGAACTGCGGCAGGAGGATATTCTTCAACGCATAGGAAAGACCCGGCACGACCATGAACGCGATTCCGAACGCGAGCCGTTTGTTTTCGGGAAGCTCCGGAATTTTATAGTCTTTTTTCTCGGCCAGGGCCGCGATCCGCTCCCGGAGAAACGAGCGCGAGACCCAGTATGATATCGCCAGATGCGCCGGTATGATCCCGAACATGAAAACGACGCCGACCACGATGCCGAATCGCAATCCCAAAAGAACCAGCAACGGGGCGACCGGAAAACCGACGATCGGAAGCACCAGAAACGAAACGAGCAGTACCGCCGGATGGGAATCCTCGCTTTTGATCGCCGCCCACAAGGCCGCCAGTTCGGGACGATACTCGAAATAGGCGACCGCCAAAACGGCGAAAAGGATCGGGACCGCGAAGGCCGCGACAAATGCTCTATTGCTCGCTATCGCGCGTTTCGGACGTTCAATCATCGGACGAATCCGCGTTTGCAGGCTGAAAAGTTTTCCATTCGGTCAGGATGGTTCGTTTTCGAATGGATTGAAATAGGGAGAGGTTTGTAGATTGAAATCGAATGACGGGTATTTGGGCGGAAAAACGCTTGAGCGACCGTCCGGCAGGATTTTCATTTTTTCCAGTTGTTCGCCAGCAATTCTCGTTTCGGTTTCGACAACATGGACGGGCAAACCGATTGCGGGCTTTGTTTGCACTTCGGCCGTTCGTTCGCCGTCTCGTTCCCGCGCGCGTCTCGTGCGTCTCGTGCGTCTCGTTCCCACGTTTCACGTGGGAATGCATGCCGGGACGCTTCGCGTCCGCGTGC
>CAZNTU010000413.1:0-3382 GCA_964575975.1 uncultured Desulfobacteraceae bacterium | reverse complement strand
TGTCAGGGGCGTTTTTAATTTGCATTCAAACCGGCGGTTTGAAAATGACATTTTCTTGATGTTTTTTTTCTTCGAAAATATTCGGATTTTATAAAATTTTCTTCCATATTCTTCCCTTCCTTTTTCTTCCCGATATTATTTATTTTTTCTTCGAAATCGTTCACATTGCCGTCCCGAGGAGGCTCTGTGCGCGAATGGAACCAATAAAGCGAAAGAAATGCCCCGAATGCCGGCAACTGTTCGTACCCGACGCCCGGAACAAGGATCGCCAGCAATACTGTTCCAAGCCGGCCTGCCGAAAGGCGAGCAAGGCGGCAAGCCAGAAAAAATGGCTGGGCAAGCCCGAAAACCAAGATTATTTCAAAGGATCTACGAATGTCGAACGAGTAAAGCGATGGAGGGAACAAAATCCCGGATACTGGCGCACGCCCGATGCGGACGGAAATGCGTTACAAGATCGCTTAACGCCGCAACCTGCTGAAATCGTTGACGATAACGGCCGATTTGCACAAGATGCGCTGCAAGATTCCATAAACGCCCAAAACACCGTCCTGATCGGGCTTATAGCCCATATTACAGGGGGTGCGTTACAAGACGACATAGAAAAGAGCCTCCATTGTCTGCGACAATTGGGCCAGGACATTTTAAACGGTTCAAACCCAAACAAAGGAGGAAATCATGATCGTCAAATCCCCGATTCTGCCGCAACGCGTCCGAAAGGTGCCAAAGAGCTTCGGATGGATTGACCACCGACTTGTCAGAGACGGACACATTCGACAATGCAGTCCCGCCGCCGCCGCGCTGTACCTGTTTCTGGCATGCGTCGGCGACCGCCAGGGACTCAGCTATTACGGAGACGCCTCGATTTGCGGGCATCTTGCGCTCGACGAGCCCGATCTGGAAAGGGCCCGCTCGGAACTGGTCCGAAACGGTCTTCTGGCGTGGAAGAGACCGCTGTATCAAGTGCTGAGTCTCGAGCCCGCGACCGAAAAAAGATCGACGGCGGAAGGCCCCATGAGCCTTGGGGACGTTCTCAAGAAGGCTGCGGAGGCGACCCGATGATCGATTACGAAACCTACTCGAAGATCAAAAACTGGCACGGCGAAGGCGCCAACTACAGCCAAATCGCCGAAAGGCTCTCGCTCGATCCCCGGACCGTGGCCTCGTGGGCCAACGAAAAGAAGTGGCGGCCGAGAAAAAGCCCGAAGCGGGCGAGCAAGCTGGACCCCTTCAAAAACGACATCGTTCGAATGCTGGAAAAATTTCCCTACAGCGCCGAGCAAATTTTTCAAAGCGTTCGCCGCGACGGCTTCGACGGCGGCTACAGCATCGTGAAAGAATACGTTGGAAAAATAAGACCTCCGAGGAAGAAGGCCTATTTGAAACTGAATTTCGCGCCCGGGGAATGCGCCCAGGTGGACTGGGGCTCGTTCGGCTCCGTTACCGCCGGAACCGCCGTCAGAAGGCTGAGTTTCTTCGCGATGGTTCTCTGCCACAGCCGGATGATGTACGTGGAGTTTACCGTTTCCCAGACGATGGAGCATTTTCTGTCCTGCCACCAGAACGCGTTTCTGTTTTTCGGAGGCGTACCGGCTAAAATCATGGTGGACAATCTGAAGTCGGCCGTGCTGAAACGGGCGGTGGGGCAGGCGCCGGTCTTCAATCCCCGCTACGTGGATTTCGCCGGCCACTTCGGTTTTTCCCCGGTCGCCTGCAACGTCGGCAAGGGAAACGAAAAGGGACGCGTGGAAAGCGGCGTCGGCTACGTGAAAAAAAACCTTTTGGCGGGATTGGACAAAGCCGACTTCAAGACGATGAAGCCGCTCGCCGACCATTGGCTCGACACCGTGGCCAACGTGCGCGTTCACGGAGAGACCGGCAAAAAGCCGGCCGAGCTTTTCGAGGAGGAAAAACCGACTTTGAAGCCCTTGCCCGCGAATCTTTACGACGCGGGCGTCGTCAGACTGGCAAGGGCTTCGAGCCAGTTCAGGGTGACGGTGGACGCCAACCGATACAGCGTGCCGGCCCAGCTGGCCGGAGCGCCGGTCGTCGTAAAGCTTTACCCGGACAGGATATGCGTCTATCACGAGGAAAAACTCGTCGCGCGCCACGCCGGAAGCTACGACCGCCGCAGGGACTTCGAGGATCCGGACCATCCCAAGGCGCTTTCGCGGCAACGGAGCAAAGCGTGCGAACAGCTGATCCTCATGCGTTTCATGGCCTTGTCCGACAGGGCCGCCGAGTATTGGCAGCAGCTTGCGCAACGCCGGATGAACCCGCTTAACCATGTCCGCAAGATAGTCGCCCTGAGCGAAATATACTCCGAGGATCAGATTCGCAGAGCCATCGACGACGCGTTCGCGTTCCACGCCTTCTCCTGCGAATACGTCGCGAACCTGCTCGAGCAGCGCGCCCGAAGCCTTCCCGAGCCGGGCGCTCTGCATCTGACGCGTCGCGAGGACCTGCTGGACTTGACGGTCCCCGAGCCGAACATGGAAATCTACAACCGAAGAATCGAGGAGGATTGAAGCGATGGAAAAGGAAACCGGCATCGGAAAATTGCTGTCCTATCTGAAGCTTCCTTATATCCGGGAAAACTACGAGGCCGTCGCCCGAACGGCGGCCGAGAGGCAGTGGTCCCATATCGACTATCTGGCGGAAATCGTCCGGGGAGAGGCCGACATGCGAAAGGACGGAGCCGTCAAGCGCCGCGTAGCCGCCGCCAGGTTCCCCGTGATAAAGACCCTGGACCAGTTCGACTGGCTGCATCCGAAGAAAATCAACAGGTCCCAAATCCAGCATCTTTTCCATCTGAATTTCGTTTCCGAAAAGGGCAACGTCGTCTTCGTCGGCGGCGTGGGGCTCGGCAAGACCCATTTGGCGACGGCCCTGGGCCACCACGCCTGCCTCAAGGGACATTCCGTCCTTTTCGCCTCGGCCGTGGACGCCGTCGACGACCTGTCTCTGGCCCAACGGACGAACCAGTTGAAGCAGGGGCTGAAGAAGTACCTGAAACCGTCGGTCCTGATTCTGGACGAACTCGGATACCTGCCCATCGACAAGACCGGAGCAGACCTGCTGTTCCAGATAGTCAGCCAGCGCTACGAAAGGGGCTCGATAGTAGTAACGACCAACCGCGTCTTCAAGGAATGGCCGAAGATCTTCAACAACGACAGCACCTTGACGTCCGCGCTTTTGGACAGACTGCTGCACCATACCGAAGTAGTTGTAGTAGAAGGAAGCAGTTATCGGATGAAGGACATAGTAAATTAGTAATTCGAGAGGTTCGCCGGAAAAGCGGCAAATTTTTCCGGCGAACCTCTTTGTTTTGGTGGCAATTTCAAACCGCCGCGTTTAGTACATTTTCACGCCGCCGCTAACA
>CAZNTU010000412.1:0-3393 GCA_964575975.1 uncultured Desulfobacteraceae bacterium | reverse complement strand
TTTCGGTTACGAAATCTCGTTCTTTATGGTAAGGTTACGGCAAAAAAAGAGCCATGAAAATGCCGTCTATAATCATAACATTCGCATGGGGAGCGGCCGCCACGTTTTGTTTCTACGAGGTCTGGATGGGGGCGATCGGATTGGTTTCGTGCATGATCGGATTGGGTCGCCGTCGGACGGAATGCCGCGCGATATGCGCCCAGGCTTACGATCACGGCGTCAAGATGCTTTTTTACGGCCTGGTGTTCGCGCTGTTTTTCGTCGTTTGCTGGTTCAAGCTGTCGCTGGGACGTTCCGAAGGCCAAACCCTGTCGTTTCTCGTCAGCGCCACGGTGGTCATGGCGGTCGTCTTTCCTAAAATGCCCGGCCGCATCGACCGGATTTGGAAAAACACCAACGGCGAATAAGAGGCGTTGTGGAAATTTTCGGCATGTTTTCGGCGGCGATTTCATCGACCCGGTCCGGAACCGAACAGAACGAAAACAGCCCCGGAAAAAGCGCTTTTCCGAGGCTGTTCGTTCGTGAAAATTTATCCGGTTTTCGCCCGGACTTCGATTATCGCTCGCTTCCCGGCGCGAGCCCCAAATACTCCCGCATGTGTCGCTCGGCCTGGAAGAATTCCTCCACTTCCGTGTAGTAGTACGCGTTCGCGTTGATTTCGTTTTCCTCGATGAATTCGGCCATGGGCCGCAACGCGTCCGTTTCGAGCCACATTGGACCCAAAACGTGGAGAAAAACGATTACGGCGGCTATGGACGCGAGCAAAATGGCGTACGGTTTCGCTTTGGAAAGAAGGCTTTTACCTTCGCATAGACCGGACCGACCGACATTCCGTCGAACTTGACCCTTCATGGCTAAATCCTTCATAGCTAAATCTTCGCCGTGATTTCGGGAAAAACGTAGTAGAACATCAGGTACGCCATCAGCAGGGTCAGCATCAAGTTGAAGCTCTGTCCGCAAACATAGAGAATCAGGGGCTTGCCGCCTTTGAAATAGCCTTTGAGTTCGCGAAAATCAGTCGCGAGTCCGATGCTGACGAAAGCCAGGCAGAAGAACCATCCTCGAAGGTTCTTGGTCAGCCCGCTCAAGACGCCCTGGTCGATGAGGGCGTACCACGCGTCGGGTCCCATCGAGGCGTAGATGGAGGAGAAGACGATGGATGCTCCGATAAAGCCCAGGACGAACTTGGGGAATCGTCTCCAGATCTCGATGGCGCCGACTTTCTGGCCGGGGGCGCACTCGATTTTGGTACACCAGTACAGCGCGACGCAGAAGGCGATCACCCCGATCAGCACGTTCTGTATCATTTTGATCGTCGCGGCGGTATAGAGGGCTTTCTCTCCAAGAAAAGCTCCCGCGGCGGCCACCGCGCCAGTGGCGTCGATGGTTCCTCCCATCCACGCGCCGCCCAGAACTTCGGGCATTCCGACGGCTTTGATGAACGCGGGCATGACGATCATCATGATCGAGGTGAAGACCAAGCTGAGACCCACGGCCAGGGTAAGTTCCTCTTTCTTCGCCCGGCATGCCGAGGCCGTGGCGATCGCCGCCGAAACTCCGCACACGGACATGTCCGCCGAAATGGTCATGTTCAGGGTCTTCGAATTGATTTTCAGCACCTTCTGGCCGAAAATATAGGTGCTCACAAGCACGATGGGAGTCACGACCCAGGCGACGAAGATGCCGGGCACGCCGATGGAGAGGATTTTGCCGAAAAGGATTTCCGCTCCTAGAAGCACCAGGCCGGTCTTGATGAAAAACTCGGTCTGCACGGCGGGCTTCACCCACGAGGGCGTTCCTATGGTATTGGAAATCAGCAGGCCGATGGCGATAGCCCACGCCGCGTAACCGATTCCGTAGGTTTTGGCGGTTGCCTGCGCGGACAGCATGTACGCCAGCACGGCCAGGGCGAACACGACCGTGAAGCCTTTCAGAAAAGCCGTGAACGAATGGCCCATGACTTTAATTACCGCTCCGAAAACGACGGCGAAAACGATGCCCAGGCCGATCATGTACCAAATCTGGTTGAACGGCTTCGCGGTCGCCTTCTTCTTTGCGGCCGATACCGACTTTTCGGCGACCAGCCAGGAGCCGATCGCCTCTTTGGCCTCCTCGTTCGACGCTTGGTTTTCAAAGCCCGCTTGCGCCGCCGCCGCTTGCTTTTCCTTTGCGAGCGCCAGTTTCGCGGCGGCGTCCGCTTTGGCGGCTTCGTATTTGCCGGTCGCGGCCTCGTTCTTGACCGAAACCGCGCCGGAATCCATGTAGAAGCTTTGCAGCGGATTGGTATCCCAAGTGTGCGGCTTTCCGGTGAACGATTTCAAGAATTTGCCGAAACCATCGTCGGCCGCTTTCAGCTTTTCCTTGGACTTTGCGGCTTGGTGCCATTCAATGGTCTTGAACGGCGCTTGAGCCTCCTCCCTCGCCATAATGGCGTTCGCCTCGTCGATTTTCGCGTCCATCTGTTGCGGCGGGTTTCCGAAGTAAACGAACATTCCGAAAATCAACGCCAAAAATCCGAGCCAGATCGCCCAGTAATCCTCTTTTTTCCACAGGTCCGAAATCCGCGATTCCGCGACGTCGATTACGACCTCCTTTTCCGCGGCTTTTCCATTGGCGGTATTGCCCATTCGATTCGATCTCCTTTTTGTATTTAGAGTTGTTGAATTTGGAGTTGTTGAAAAACGTGGTATCGAAACCGATTCGCATCCGGCGAACCCGCCGGAACAAAATGTCGAAAGACCATAGAGCACACGGCGTGCCAAGTTTGGGACAATGATTATATTGCAGTCTCGACAATTCGATTTGGCAAGCGTTTCGGGGAAAACGGAACAAAATGGAAATGGAATTCGCGGTTTCCTTCGGGCTTTTCCTGGCGCCTCCTGTAAGAGGCGCCGCCTTCTCCCGGAGGCGCCAGCGTCGGGCTGGAATTCGTAGTCAGGCGGGAACGCGAAGCGTCCAAGAGGCGTTCCCACACGGAGCGCTCACTCTTATACACAAAATCGGACTCCGAAAATCGCGGACTTTTTCCAAAACACTCCGATTCTACAAAGTGGATTTTTATGTATCCCTTTCAGGGAAAAGAAGCCAGATTCGGTCACGGTACCCAGGGTGGCGCTTCGCTCGACCCCGGGCTGTGAAATTCAGCCTCATCGGCAGCACCATGGGAAGCCACCAGGATTTCAGGGACGTGGTCGGCCTGCTTTGGGCAGGCAAGCTCAAGCCCGTGATCGACCGGGTGCTGCCGTTGAGCGAAGGCCGACGCGCCTACGAGATCATGGAAAAGGGCGAGCAAACGGGGAAGATCGTTCTCGTTCCATAGGCCGTTTTACAGGCGCCATCTGGGGTGATGGAAATGTCGGGTTTTCAGTGTTGAAAATTCATACGGATTTTGTT
>CAZNTU010000411.1:0-3417 GCA_964575975.1 uncultured Desulfobacteraceae bacterium | reverse complement strand
CGATACCGGGACGAGAACGCGGTTTCGGGGTACGACGCGCCGGACGCGGTCGCGCCCGAGGGCGAGGACGTCTTCCTGGTGGATATCGACGGACCCCGCGCGATTTTTTCCAAAAGCGCGGTGGATTGGCCCTTGGACGACCTTCTGCTTCGCATACCGCCGCTCCCCGAAAAGAGATCTGAGCCTGCGCCGGAAATGTTCGCGCTGACCGAACCCGCGCTCTATCCCATGTTCTGCAGGTACTTCGGGGAACACGAACTTCGGTTTCGCGCGGCGCGGTTTCGCCGGTCCTCGGGAAAGGCGCTGGTCCTTTTCCGGATAGGACCCAGGGCGGGCTCCTCCCCGGAGACGCCGGTCCCTCGCTTCGTTCTCGAATACCTGGAGAACACCCCCGGTTGCGTCGTCCTCGCCGAGGACGGAAACGAAGAGGGCGCGCGGACGCTGGTCCAATGGCGGCATTCCTTTCCCGTCAGGGGCGTGTCCGAGGCGTTCGAGAAGGACTGCGTCCTGGTTTTCTCCGCCGGTCCGGACTTTTTCAACCTGCGCGTATCCCCCGCTCCCGCCTTTTTCGACGCGGAGGCCGTCATGGGTGCCAAAGCGCCGCCGTCGCGATACGCCGCCATGTCACCCGAGGAGGAAAAGGCGGCGACTCCCCCGAAAATTCCCGTGCGCCTGATCCGAGACCCGGGACCCTCACCGTTCGTTTCCGCCTTGATCCTGGACAACGAACAGACCGGATGGCTGCTTCGCCTGGTCGGGAAGCTTCCGGGAAGGCTGTTCCACGCGTACTCGCTGTGCCGGGGACGCGACGTCTCCGTGCTGTTGGCCGAGGAGGGGCATATCGAAGGCGTCCCGTTCGGAATTCCCCTGCGCCGGGTCGAGGATTCGCGCCTTTTCGTCCCGGCGGGCTTCCGGGTCGCCCCGAATCTTCCTTGGGATTTTCTCTCCCGCGCGATGAACGTCCGGGAAGGGACGTACGCGTTTTTGACGCTGCGCTCGCGCTTGGATATTCCGACGGAGGGATTCCAACCTTTGCATCGAGCCCTGGCGGCGGAACCGGAAAGGCCCGTCGCGGACTTTGAAATGGTCCCGTCGCGCGGGTTTCCCGAACTGAAATGGACCGCCCCGGCGCAGGCGACCGAACCGGAGAGGAAAGGCCTGCTTCGGAAACTCGTCGAGCGCGCGGCCCCGGAGACCGGAAAAGGCAAAGGCGGGGAGTCGGACGGCAGGTCGGGCCGGGACCCGTTGGAGCAACGCGCGAACCGTTGCCGCGAGCAAGGGGATTTCCTTTCCGCCGGGGTTTGCTTCTCGCTTCTGGACGACGACTTGAACGCGGCCCGCTGCTTCAAAAAGGCGGTGTCGGAGACAGGGGGAGAAAGAATCGAAAGGAGCTGGGCCTCATGAAAACAAGTTGTGCAAGGGGAAACGGGGCCGGCGCCGGAACGGGTTTCCTGAACTGGGACTACGAGGCGTCGTCGTTGCGGCTTTCGCCGGATGTTCCTTTTGACAGTCCGAGCCGATGGTGTTATCAATGGATATCGAAACGTCCCGAAAAAAACGGAAAAACTAATTGCGCAACTTCGCGAAGGAAATTCCATGGGAGACGAGAAGACGGCGGACGGAAAAAAGACAGAGGGGAACGAACAGCGGGAACGGCGGGACTTCGACACGCCCTGGAAGAAAATCGTGAAGGCGTACTTCAAGGAGTTCGTGCATTTTCTTCGACAGAAAGGTGGCGAGCCTCGCGGTCCTGGCCGACGACAATCCTTCGTGGCGGCCGGACCATTACAGCTACGAGGTGCTGGGGACCGAGGCCGGGCTCTGGTTTCCGACCGCGAAACTCCTTGATTTCAAGGAAAGATGGGACTGGCTCGAGGCTTCTCCGAACCCGTTCGCCCCGGTGGTCATGGCCTAACTGAAGGCGACGGAAAGCGGAAATGATCCCTGCAACCGGTACCGGTGGAAGCTCTACCTAGTCAGAAGGCTCTACCGGATGGGCTACGGCAGGCGGGAGGTGGTTCTTCTTTTCGAATTCATCGATTGGATCATGACTCTGCCCGAAGAACTGGAACGAGGCTTGTGGGCCGAGATCCACAAAATGGAAAGGGAGAAAAAGATGGAATACATTACAAGCGTGCAAAGAATAGGACGCCAAGAAGGACGCCAGGAAGGAGTAGCGTATCTTCTACAACGTCTTGTCTCGAAGAAGTTCGATATCGACCGCCAGGCGCTCGCCCCGGTTTTCGCGGGATTGACGACGGAGCAGATCGAGGAATTGGCCGACTTTTTCGTGGAAGCCAGCACCCTGGAGGAGATCCGCGAGCGGGCCGACGAAATGAGGCGGGGGCGATAGGGCGGGATCGACTTTTCAGAGGTCGATCCCGCCTGCTGCTTACAACTCGACTCTCTCCGAAGTCCGCTCCATTTGCCCGGTCCCCGGCGCGCCCTCCTCCGCGCCCTCGGACCGTTCCGACAGCATGCTGTAGCTGTTGACCAGACGCTCCGCGATCAGGCCCGCCAGGCGCCTCAGGAAAAGCACGCCGTTGTCGGGGTCTCTGACCAGAGCCGACTCGAAGTCTTTCCGCTCGATCACCATCAGCTCTGTCGGTTCCACGCATTCGGCGGAGGCCGTGTAGCTATCCCGCTCGATAAGGCTGGACCACCCGAAGCATTCCCCGGCGCGGCTGACGATGTGGACGACGTGCCCCCTCTCGCCGACTCCCAGCCGGACATGCCCCTTGACCAGGATGTAGAACTTCTCCGCCGGATCGCCTGCGCGGAACAGGACGTCGCCCGGTTTGAGGTTCAATTTGGACGACTTGTCCATCACGCTTTTGACGAAATCGTGTTCGACAATGCCCCAAAAAAGATCCGATTGCTTCAAATACATACTTTTCACCCCCTTTCGCCGTCGTCGCGGGCGCGGTTTCACGACTAAAACGCGCCGGCGGTTGCCGGGAAGCCGGAGGAAACCGCGACCGCGCGGTGTTGAGTTTAGAACGGCCGGCCATGTTCAAGACCGCGTACCGGTGTTCCCTATGCGATTCGACGGTAAAGAAGGGCGTTCGGGGCTGCGGAATTTCCGTTATTTTTCGCGACTTGCGCGACGGGAGCGAACCGATTTCGCCGGCGCCGACAGGTTGCCTTGGAAGGTCCAATTCGTTTTTCCGCTGAACTTTTCGATAAATTAAAATAGGGGCGGAAAGGCCGGCGCGTCAAGGTCGGGCGGGGCTGTTCGGCAAAATTCGCAATGGGGGAGGTGGGGAACGTAGCATAGCCCCCTGTATGCGTTTGGCGGGAGCCACGAACCTTCTCGGGCGACAGATGTCGAAGAGGTTCAACATTGGCCGCCAGCCACATTTCGCCTGGGGTGATGAAAATGTCGGGTTTTCAGTGTTGAAAATTCATACGGATTTT
>CAZNTU010000410.1:0-3425 GCA_964575975.1 uncultured Desulfobacteraceae bacterium | reverse complement strand
AGAACCCGGACCTTGATGGGGGTTCCCTCCCCGATTTCCTTGAGCATGTTGGTCGTGGGAAACTGGTGAAGGGAAAAGTCGCCGATCTTGGCCGGGGCGATCTGGTCGATTTCAATCTCGAAAATTTCCCCGGGCCGTCTTCCGGGAACCTCCACGGCGTCCACGACGATCAGGGTGCGGGCCAGGTCGGTGTCGAGCAACAGGTCGAAGAGGATGTCCCGGATGGATGTGCCCACGTCGAGGCAGAGCACGTGCCCGGGCAGTTCGCGGGCGGTTTCCAGGCGGCGTATCACTTCGGGTCCGAACCCGTCGTCTCCGAAGAGCGGGTTGCCGCATCCGAACACCAGGCATGTCTTGTTGTGCAATACGGATTCGATTTTCATGCATATTCTCGTAATGCAATTTGTGCATTCTTGTCAAGTAGTATTTTTGCACAATTCGCACATCACACAAGGGATTTAGGCGGGAGTCCGGAAAAGGGAGAAGAGCGGACGGGCGGCGGTTCGCGTTCGTCGATGAACGGCGCTCGTCGGGCATGGCGCGGCTCAAGGGAATAATTTTTGCGGAGAGGAAAGCCGTCGTTTCGCGGCAAGGGGAAAATCGGGACGCGGGAAGGCAAGAGGGGTAAACATGCAAGGCCGCAAATCGAGCTTTTTCGATCGCGGATATTTTTCGCCTTCGCAATCAGGCACCGGCAAGATCTTGGCGTTGCGCGGGGGTTTGAGTCGAAGATGGCGCCGAAGGTCGGTCCGGTCTGCAGCCGGTCGTGGCGTACCAGGGTGGGGTGGGGTCGAGAGGCAGGGCGTTCTCGCTTGTACCAAGCTCGTCGAAGCCCAAGACCTCCAAGCTACCCCGGTGCCCAACCCACCCTTTCGCCTCCCGACCCGGCCGCCTGCGGCCATAACCCGACCGCACAAGGTTGAAATTTTATCGAGCGCCGAAGCTCTCGAAGGTAACCAGAGCTTCCAGTTCTGGTCCCGAGGCCGCAAAGGTGGAACGGTACCCAGAATCTTTGCATGCCAGACCAGGATGGCCTAGTCGCCTTCGAGGGGCTTGTTACGCAGAATCGAATCCGACTTGCCGCCGACGTTTGCCGCGCGGAGGTCCGGAAGTTGTCCGCCGTCCAGGTCGCCCGACGCGAAACCGGAGCCGTCCCCATTCCCGACGAGGACCCGGTCGAAATCATCCGAAAAGGTTGCGGGGCCTATGGCGAACACGCGGCCCGGATCGGGGCGGGGCCGCATGTCGGGTTTCGCATTCCGCATGCGCGCGGCAACTCCCTCCTTGGCGTAAGTCCGCCCTACCCGTTCGCGTCGGACGAAACGGACAGGGAATCCGGGTCCACGCCCATTTCCCGCAGTTTGGCCGCCAACAAGTCCGCGCGTTTGGATTCCTGCTGCGCGCGCCTATGCTCCTGTTCAGCGCGCCTGGACTCCTGCTCGGCGCGCATAGCTTCCCTTTCCGCGCGTTCGGCCTCTTCTCTGGCCATTCTGGCGGCTTCCTCGATGGAAGGAACGTATCTGCCGGTTTCGGGGTCCACGACGCGAAGCAGGTCTTCGTCGCGTTTCAGCGTCGCCCCCAGTTCCTCGCAGTGGACACCCCCCTCCTCGTCCGTCGGAATGGGCGAATACAAGCCGTTTTCCAGCCTGAATCCCGCGAAGGGCTCTTTCATGTATTCGCGCAGCGGATCGAACACGAAATACTCTCGCACGCCGAGTCTAGCGTACAGCGCGGTTTTCACCACCAAGTCGTCGATCATGGACGATTGCGATGTGATTTCGAAAACCAGGCACGGCACGGCGTTTTCCTCCCAGGTCTTGAAAGTCCGTCTCTCCCGATTTCCGACCCCTTTGATCACCATGACATCCGGAGCTTTGCAGGCGGCGGGATTGCCCTTTTCGTAGTACATGAACATGTCCGCGGCGACATAGACGTCGTCGCGGCCGTCGAAGAACAGCCTCAGCGCCGAAAGCAAATGCATGCTCGCTCTAACGTGGTAGCCCGTCTCTCCCATGGGTTCTCCGTCCGAATCGGGGTATTCGACATCGGAATCGTCGATTTCCCGGACCTCGGTCCCCTCGCGCGCCTGGGAATCCTCCTCCGCGACATCGGATGTTTTTTCACTCGTTTCCATACGCGAATACCTTTCTCTGTTCCTTGTTTCGATTTTTTTCGACGATCGGGACCCGAGGTCCGAAAACGAATCGTCCGGACCGGCGAACCGCGTGTCGCGGCAGTTCGCATGAGCCCCGCCTTTCTTCGGCCAAAGACTATGCCGTAAACATACGATATCCTCCGGATCATGTCAATTTTCGGAAATCGTCGCTTCAGATTCCCATTTCCAGTAAGCTTAAATTTCGACCGGCACATCGGGCTGCACGCAGGTCGATCTTCCCGCACCTCCGGTTTACGCTTTTCAATCCCAGCGAATCGGCGGCATAATGCATGATACTGTCGCAGGCGATCAACGGTGGCCTTGGAATTCCAGCAAAATGCGACATGGAGGGAATCAAGCATTCTCATAGCCGTTTTTCGTGCGTAAAGCCATTTTTCGGCTTGTCGAAAGTCCCGGCCATTCACACGGCCCTATTCGTGTCTCCTTCCGTTCCGGTGGTTTTGCCTGTCGCGTGCGTCCCGCAATCGCCGAGCATTGCACTGGTTTTTGACGTGTTGCCCGTTGACAACTCGCAATATATAATGGATGCATTGGAAAACGAAATTGCGGTCGCTATTGCACATGCACGTTGACTCGAAAAAACATAGAGAAAATATGATGAAACCACTGTTAAGTCCGAAGATCGACGTTGTTTTCAAGATGCTGTTCGTCCGGGACGCCGCGATACTCGCGAACCTGATCGACTGTGTGCTGGGTTTGCCGGAAGGGGCGAGAATCCGCTCTCTGGAAGTGAAGAACCCCGCGATCGCGGCCGATGAAATCGGGAAGAAGTTCGTCGTGCCGGACATCAAGGCGGAGGACCAGTCCGGGAGGAAGTTCGACGTCGAGATGCAGATCCGGAAGTACGCCTCCTATTCCAAGCGCTCTTTCTATTACCTGTGCAGGCTCTACGCGGAGCAGCTGGACGCGGGGGAGGACTACGCGGAGCTGAAGCCTGTGGTGGGCATCCATTTTCTGGACTACGAGGAGTTCGAAGGCTGCCCGGAGTTCCATTTCAGGTTCTCCTTCAAGGATGTCAGGCACCCGGAGATATTTCTGACCGACGACCTCGTCCTCCACGTCGTGGAGATACCCGTGTTCGAGCGGACGAATCCGGAGGACGTTCCGCCGGAGCTGGCCGAGTGGATTCGGTTTCTAAACAACGCCGAGAACGAAACGGAGGAAACCATCATGAAAAACTACGCCAATCCCAACATTCACAAGGCGTACTGCGCCCTCAAGGCCCTGAGCGCGGACGACGAGGCGCGCC
>CAZNTU010000409.1:0-3433 GCA_964575975.1 uncultured Desulfobacteraceae bacterium | reverse complement strand
GGTCAGTTCCGCCACGTGGGTGGTCCCGAGGAGAGACATTTCGTCCATCCCCTTGCCGCTGTCGTCGTCCAGGCCGTGCATGACGAAGGCCCGCTTGAAACCGATTTCCCTGAGCGTTTTCGCCTCGATGTCGATCATTTCGACATTGGGGACTCCCATGACCTTGAAGGTGGGCATGGTGGGATTGAGCAGGGGACCGACCAGGTTGATGGCCGAGCCGAAGCGAATCTGGGACAGCACCCGGGCCAGGGTTTTGGGATGGACCGAGGGAAGAAAAGCGTTCCAGGCGCAGATTCCGGCTTTTTCGACGCTCTGTTTCGGCAGGGCGGGGGCGGATTCCACGTTGACCCCAAGAGCCTCCACCACGTCGATGGCGCCGCAGTTGGAGGAGATGGCCCTCGCGGCGTGACGCACCACGTACAGACCGCAAGCCGAGGCCAGAATCGCCGCTCCGGAGCTGATGTTGAACGTCTTGAGCGTGTCGGCGCCGGTCCCGCAGTTGTCCACCAGGGGCTCGGGCGTATCCACCTTGACCTTGACCGTGTCGTACTCGTAAAGGGCCTCGAAGGTTCCTGCGATTTCCTCCGGGGTTTCCGGCTTCGCTTTCAGCGCGGCGATGAAGGCGCCCTGCTGAAGATCGGACTGCTCCTCCTCGCAAATCTGTCGCCAGCACTCCCGCGCCTCCTCCCGCGTGATGTCCTTTCCCTGGGTAAGCCTCACCACTATGGCCCCGAACTTTCTCCAGCGCTCTTCCTTGCTTTCCATTATCATGCTCTTTGGTCTCCTTTACGCGTTTGCGCCTTCTTTGGGTCCGTACACGATGTAAAGATAGTCTCCCAACTTGTCCGCCTTCATCAGTCGAAACCTGGGAATTTCCTCGCCCGGCCAGAACGACGACCGCTCCACCGGGGTAATCGAATCGGCGCCCCCGATGACGAAGGGGCACACGATGAGATGCATTTCATCGTAGAGCTTGTCCGCGATCATGGATCGATGGACCGTCCCGCCGCCCTCCACGATCAGCCTTTTTATGCCATAGGTCTCATAAAGTTCGTGCAAAAACGGGGGAAGGTCCACGAATTTTCCCCGCCCCGACACGACGATGATTTCTGCGCCTCTTTTCCTGAGCGCGGCGACCCGATCCTCGGGGGCGTCATGCGTGACTCCGACGATGGTCCGCGCCTCGCCGTCCAGCACCCTGGCGGTATCCGGCATCTCCGCCAAGCCGTCCAAGACTATGCGGGTCGGATTTTGTCCCTCTCGGTCCCTGAGCGTGAGACGGGCGTCGTCCAACAATATGCAGTTGAGCCCCACCATGATGCCGTCGGAGTCCGCCCTTTGGGAATTGTGGAGCGACATCATTTCGGGACTGATCAGCGAAGGCCCGACGGGGTTCGGTTGTCCGGGCTTCCTCATGGGGGAAATCTTGCCGTCCAGGCTGACGGCCACCAGCATCATGGCATAAGGTCTTTTCATGGTTTTTCTCGTTCAATTCGTTTGACTGTTCGCACGAAGCGGCGCACGCGGTCCGGGTCCTTCACGCCGGGGGCCGATTCGACGCCGCTGATGATGTCCACGCCGTAGGGCCGGGCCAGTTCGACGGCCTTTTCCACGTTGTCTATATTCAAGCCGCCCGCCAGGATCAGGGGGATGGGTATGGAGGAGGAAATTTTGCCGATGACGCTCCAATCCAGGGCGACGCCCGTGCCCGCCGGCTTGCTCGCCGTCTTGGAATCGACCGCCAGCGCTGAAATTCCGCTTTCCGTAAGCTTCTTCGCGGCCTTGACCGGATCGGCTTCGGAAAAACGCGCCTTGCCGGTATCGACGTCGATCCTGAGCGCCTTGATAACTTTGATTCCAGTCCGGGAAAGCACGGAGCAAATATGGGCGATTTCATCGAATGTTTCGTCGCCGTGCAGCTGGACCGCGTTGGGCCGGACGACGCGGGCGATTTCGATAATCGATTCGGCGGGGCCTCCCACGACCGCCACGGTCGTGACGAAAGGCGGAACCAGGGAGACGAGCGCACGGGATTTTTCCCGGTCGATGTTCCAAGGGACCGGGACCGGATATTCGGTGACGAACCCCAACGCGTCGGCGCCCGCATCCGCACAAAGGCGGATGTCCGACTCGCTCGTTAAACCGCATATTTTAACACGCGTCATTTGTCTTCACCTTGGTAACTCGTCGATAACTCGTCGACAATTCGTCTTGATGGATTCGTATTGATCGATTCGCGTTGGAGCAACCGTAACTGCGGCCATGGATCGTCCCTGGTTCTTGTCGGCGCGGCTCACGGTCGAAAAGAGGTCAACTCCGCCAAGGAGGAACGAAGATCGAGGGCTTTCAAAATCGCCGTGCCGATCAGGACCGCGTCCGCGCCGGCGCGAAAAGCCCTTTCGACGTCTTGGGGCGTCAGCAGAGAGCTTTCCGAAATGGTGGGGATATGCTCCGGGACCGACGGCGCTAGGGATTCGGTGACCCGGACGTCGCCGGGGTCAAGTTCCAGGCGGTTGATGTCCCGGTTGTTGACGCCGATGATGGCGGGATTCAGCTTTAGAGCGCGCTTCAACTCGTTTTCCGTGTGAATCTCCACGACCGCTTCCATTCCCAAGGCCAAACCCCGCTCGTGGAGCCGCGACGCGACTTCGTCGGACACGGTCGAAAGGATGATCAAAAAAGCGGAGGCTCCGGCCTCGAAGGATTCGTCCACCTGCTCGGGCCTTGTGAAGAAATCCTTCTGGAGGACGGGCAGGTTGCACGCTTCGGCGACCTCCCGGAGCATGTCGATGCTGCCGCCGAAATGCACAGGCTCCGTAACGACGGAAACCGCGCATGCGCCCGCCGCTTGCGCCGCCCGGGCCAAGTCCGCCGGGGTACGATTGCTCAAGAGGTCCCCGTCCCGGGGAGACACCGGCTTGATATCGACGATCACCGGCGCGCCGCCCGCTTTTTTAGCCTCTCCGATCGCTTTCGCCAGAGAACGGACCGCGACTACTCGCCGATGTACTGCGCCCACACCTTCTCCATGTCGTGCTTCGAATAGCACCGGAAAGCCAAGCTGGTGACCGTTTTGGTTATGCCCGGCGTCGATGCGATCTGCTCGGCTACAACCGAGGAAAGCGAATCGAATTCCTTTACGCGTATTATGGCGAAAATGTCCCACTCGCCGGTTACGGAATACACTTCCGCGACGTTCTCAAAACGGGCCAGCTTTTCGGCCACCGACTGTACAGTGCCGGGTTCGCACTTGATCGTTACAATGGAGGTAATCATGGCTGCCGCTCCTCGTGGTTGTTCCTCTTGGTTGTCGTTCGAAATCCGAAAATTCCCGCATTGGAGAAACGCCGGAAATCGAATGTTTCTCTCAACAAGTTCGGTTCATCGCGGATTTGTGGGAAAATTTTGTTCCGCCATGGCCTGGTATCTGAAA
>CAZNTU010000408.1:0-3464 GCA_964575975.1 uncultured Desulfobacteraceae bacterium | reverse complement strand
TGATAAGATGCAAATATTGTAACGCAGTACCCCGCCCGAGTTGCAAAATAGTGTAACGCTTGAAGTTGGCGATACCCCGCCTACCTCGCCGCACCCCGCCATCCCCTGCCATATCCCGCCAGGAAAATTAAACGATACACGGCCTACCCCGCCGATTACCCCGCCGCCCTTTGGCCTTTACGGAAATTTCGGGATGGTCTACAAAGCCGTAGCCGATTTTCGGCATGGGAATAGAGAAAGCCCGAAACTGCCATTTCGGGCTTTCAAGATGCGAACTTCGATACGAACCGGAAGCTCTATACCACGATCAGTCTACTGGATTTTCCGGTTGCCATCAACAGGATTTTCTTGAAACTGATTTTCGTCGTATGCCGGTGGTGCAAGGCCGGATTCCACGTATGCCGCCGCTGCTGGCGCGGACAAGCCTACTGCGGAGAGCAGTGCCGCAGAGCCGGATACCTCCAATGCCAACGCCGTCGCCAACGACGGTACCGTCGTACCGGAAAAGGACGAAAAAACCACCGTCTTTCCGAAAATCGTCGTCGCCACCCCGAACTATTCCCCGCTTCGAAAAACATGGATGACGGTACTTCAAAATACCGTTCGAACAGGCGTATAGAGACGACGCGACAGGGAAACGCGTCGGTTTTTCATCCTCGTTTTCCCGCCCGCTGCCATTTTTGCGGTCGATTCGGAGAAATCGTGGATCGATTTCCGAGGCGAATATGAAAAAACATCTTCGCCGTTTGAAAACAAAGACAAAATATCCGGGAGGCATGCGATGAAAAGAAGATTTACAGGCAACGAGTTGTTCAGGCTGCGCAACTCGATACCGATCGACAGGTTGATAGAGGACGATCTGAGAATCGCGTCGAAAATCAGCGAAGGATGGTTCAGATTCCTTTGTCCGATCTGCGGCGAGTTCGACACCGCGACCAATCCCAGGACCAATCTGGCCAGATGCTTCCGTTGCGAAAGAAATTTCAATGCCATCGACCTGGTCATGACGGTCAAGGGCTTGGGCTTCATAGACGCCGTCGAGTATTTGCGGACTCTTCTGCCGGGTACGGAGCGCGAACCTTCGGACCGGTTCGGGCGGACGAACGCGACAATCCGACGGCCGGGACGATGAGCGGAGACCGGTTGCGCCGTTTGGAAAAGGTCATCGACGCAAGTCGCCGGCGTTTTTACGAGACCGGGGCGGCGCTGGGAAGGATCCGCGACGAAAAGCTCTACAAGGCGGCGCTGTTCGACAGCTTCGGCTCCTACGTCAGGCAACGCTGGGAAATGGGAAGATCCCAGGCGTACCGGCTGATCGAGGCGAGCGGGGTTGTGAAGAATCTTTCCCCGATTGGGGACGCGCTGCCGGCCAACGAAGCCCAGGCGCGCGTACTGGCCGGACTGCCGCCCGCCGAGCAGAAAAGGGTCTGGCGCGAATTTCTGGAATCCGGCGCCGAACAGACCGCCTCGAACATAAAAAGGTTCGTCCGCGCGAACGGGACGAAGGCGCAAGGCGGGCGAAAGGACCTGACCGGCGTGATCGGCGCCGACTACAAGAAGGCGGTCCTGAAAATGATGGAGCAGATCGACCTGGCGAAAAACGACGGCTGGCGCACCACCTCCAGGCAGGCCGCGCTGCTCTGGAACCGGTCGATGAAGGACAAGATACTTTCGAAGAGATAGCGCGACGGAGACGCGAATGGAAGAGGACATTCTGTCCGGGATAGCGGACCTTCCGCTGGACGACCAGTTCAGGATTCTTCTGCACAAGAAGATAATGCACAAGGAGGGCTCGGCGAAAAGACGCCTGAAAAAGTACTACAAGGACCGGTACGCGAAGACGGGAGTCATACCCGAGCCTCTTCTGCTGGCGGCCAGGGGAGTCTTCGAGGGAAGGAGGTGCAGCGGGCGGGCGCCGGCCCTCGACGAAGAGGTCGGGAAGCGCTTTGCGGAGATGGTCGAGGCCTCCGCCGACCTGTCCGACGAGCGCTTCGTGTTCGTGAGCCGAAAGGCAAGGACGATCAAGAACTACCGCTGCTGGCTTCAGGAGGAGTTCGGGCGCCCGGTTTCGCTTCACGCCCTGAGGCGATACGCCAGGCGAAACGGGCTGAAGAGACATCTGGAAAAGCCGGATTTCGGAGAAGAGCAAGCGGTCAGGCACGCCTTCAAATCCGAGCCGGTGTTCGGCCTTCTTCAAATGGACGGATGCACGGCGAGCTACATCAAGATACGCGATTCGACGGGCCGATGGAGAAAGCCGGTTTTAATCGAGATCTACGACACGCGTTCGCGCTACATGTTCGCTCTGGACGCCTTCTTCGCCGAAAGCAGCGGAAGCGCTCTGCGCCTGTTCTCCGATTTTCTTCTGAGCGTCGAATTTCCCCGGCGCACCGTCAGGTTCAGGCCCGACGGGGCCGGGGGCTTCGAAAACCTCAAAAGAGTGATAAAGGAGCTTAATCTGAGGTATTCCACGCCCGGCGGTTTCTTCATGAAACCGGACTTCGCGCGTCCGGGCAAGCCCAAGGACAAGGCTCACCTGGAATCGTCGCACCGGGCCCTTCACAACTTCGAAGCGCGCGTGCTCAAGCGCTACGAAAACAGGATAGTCAAGTACGCTCCGGGCTTCTCGTTCAAGAGCGGAAGGAAGGAACCCGCGACCGCGACCTGCGTCGACGTAGATATCGAAAAACTCCGAGGCGACGGTTTCTTCGAAGTCTATCGCACGGAACGCAACCGCGAGGTCCGCCACTTCTCGGAGGAGGGAAGGACGGTCTCCTGGATCCCGGAGGAAATGCTCCGGGAATATCTCGAAAACGCCGACACCTTCCTCTTCGACCCCGAAACGGTTCGAGGACTTGCCAAGTACGGGTACAAAAAGGTCGACGCGACCGTTTCGAAGAAAAGGACGATCGTCTACGGAAAGCGCGAATACTACGTGGCCTCCGGCGCGGAAAACTTCGGCGCGGCGAAAAGCACCCCCGTTTCGATCTCCTGCCCGGAAAGCGGCAGGCTCTTCGTTTTCGAGCGCGGGGCCGACGGCGTCTTCCTCGGGGAGGCGCTCGCCCGCAAAGCGTTTCGAAAGCCCGTCGAGCCCGCCCCCGAGCAAAGCGAGACGGAAAGGATCGCGCGCCTTCTGCAATCCAAGGGCATGGCGGTCGATCTTAAGAAAATAGTCGAACGGCGCGAAAAAGGCCTCACGCTGGAGCTGGCGACGCTCGTCCACGAAGCCAACAGGAGGCGGTACGAGAGGTACGAGGCCAAGATCCGGCTGCCGAGCGAAGCCAGGGCCAAGGCGCTTTTCGACGCCTTTCTCCTGGACTGCGACCGCCGTTTGGAAAGAAACGACGTCGCCCCCTACGCGGCGTTCGACGAAAGGATCGAAAGTAAATGAAAAGAAAGGAAAGCTTCGTCAACGACAAGCGCAGGATATCGTATCTCGGCGCGGTCTACAACAGAATCTACAG
>CAZNTU010000407.1:0-3474 GCA_964575975.1 uncultured Desulfobacteraceae bacterium | reverse complement strand
AGTGGAAACAAAGACCGCCAGTCGCTTTGCCCGTCGGATGTTGTCGAAACCAAAATGGGAATTGCTGTTTGTATTTCAGGATGCTGTTGATTCGAGTCTTTCCAAGCGCATGCCCGACATGTGTTTCGAGGAATCAAGCAATTATGCATAACGGCGTTTCCTAAAATCAAACGGACTCGAAGTCGAGATAACGGGGGTCGTAAATCGTCGATTTAATGCAACCGGCAAGATCGTCTGGTCTGGGCCTTTGCGCGAGGCCTCTTTCGTAGCATATTTTTCCTACTTCGATCGCGATGGCGGTCGATATTTCAAGGATCCGGGTCAGGGGCGGATAAAGGCGGCCTACCGCGTAGTCGCCGTCGGTCGCCATTTGCGAAAGAACTCTGGCGGAGACGAGAAACATATCTTCGGTGACGCGTCTGGACTCGCACGCTACTACCCCAAGCCCGATTCCCGGAAAGATGTAGACGTTGTTGCCCTGCCCCGGGACGAACGTTTTGTCCTTGAACTTGACTGGTGGGAAAGGACTCCCGCTGGCGAATATCGCCCGGCCGTCGGTCCAGGCGTATGCCTCCTCGGCCGTGCATTCCGATTTGTCGGTCGGGTTTGAAAGCGCGAAGACAACCGGCCTTTCGTTGTTTGCGGCCATGGTTTCCAAAACCGACCGCGTGAAGGCGCGCGGCTGGCCCGAAACCCCGATGATCGCGGTCGGCTTCAGCTTCTCGACCGCCGACGCGAAATCGGCTATGTGCTCGCGGTCGTGGGCGTACGGCCTTTTATGCTCCCCCAGGTCGGTCCTGCATTTTACCACCAGCCCCTTCGAATCCACAAACCAACAGTGCTCCCTGGCATTCTTCTCGGCCATACCCTCCGCGGCCATGGCGGAAACGATCAGGTCGCCGATGCCGGTCCCCGCCTCGCCCGCTCCCAACAATAGTATTTTCTGCTCTGACAGCTTCGCCCCGGTCATGCGCAAGGCGGACAAAAGACCGGCCAAGGCAACGGCCGCCGTGCCTTGAATATCGTCGTTGAAGCAACATGTACGGTCGCGGTATTTTTCCAGCAGACGAAACGCGTTTCTGTTCCCGAAATCCTCGAACTGGATCAGCGCGTGCCTGAAAACTTCACCCGTCGCCATCACGAACTCGTCGACAAGCTGGTCGTAGCGCTCGTCCCGGACCCTCCTGATCTTGGTTCCCAGGTACAGGGGATCTTCCAGGAGCCTCTCGTTGTCCGTTCCCGCATCGATGGTCACCGGAAGGCACTGGGACGGATGAATGCCAGCGCAGGCTATGTACAATGACAACTTTCCTATGGGTATGCCCATGCCGTCCACGCCGAGATCCCCCAGTCCCAATATGCGCTCCCCGTCGGTCACGACGATAACGCGGATATCCTTGTGCGGCCAGTTTCGCAGAATCTCCCTTATACGCCCCCTGTGGTTCAGGCCGATGTAGATTCCTCGCGCTCTGCGGAAAATATGCGAAAACTCCTTGCAGGCTTGCCCTACGGTAGGCGTATAGACAATGGGCGCCATCTCTTCCAGGTGGTCGCGCAACAGTCGGTAAAACAAAGTTCTGTTTCGGTCGTGCAGAGCCATCAGGGTTATGTACTTGCCCAAGGCAGTGGGTTTTCTCCGGACGCTTTCCAAGATGCGCTCTATCTGGTCGCGCATGGTGAGGACCTTGGGCGGAAGGAGTCCTTGCAGGTTCAAAAGGTCGCGTTCCTTTTCGGTGAAAGCCGTTCCTTTGTTCAGATACGGATTTTGAAGCATGTCGCATCCTTTGGGGATGTTCCCGAGACCGACGGTATTGGGCGCGCATTCCTGCGTGTTATCGGACATCGTATTCATTCCTTTCGATAGAGAATCAATGGTAAACGGTCACCAACCTTCATTCCTCGAGCTTGTATTTTTCCCTCAGCCGTCCCGAAAAGGCTTTTATCATGTCGAAGGCCTTTTCGACCGTCTTTTCCTTGTCCGGGTTCACAAGGCAGCACGTGGCGGGAGAGAGGAGGCTTCTTGAGAGAAGGAGGTCGCGGTCGATTCCTTTTTTCGTCAGGGTCGCCCACACGTTCTCCAGGACTTTTTCCAGCGAATCCGTGGATTCCTTTTCGAACGGCTCGAAGTTGGTGGGCACGATTCCCCAGACGAGTATCCCGTCCCGGTCCAGGAACTTTTTCACGGATTTGGCGTAGGACGCAAACACCTCCGCGTTGGTGTAGATGTCGAGGGAGAGCACGTCGAGGTCCAGGTTCAGAAGAAAGTCCCAGTCGGGGTTTCCGCAAAGATGCACGCCTCGGGGACGTTGGATTTGCGAAAAGAAGATTTCCATGTCGCCTTTGGCCGCTTGGTCCCCGTATCCGGCAAGGGCGCTGAACAGAAACTGAAGTCCGGGTTCGTCCACGAACATGAACGCGTTTTCGTTGATCTTCTTGAGCCGGGCAAGCTGCACGTCCACCCGTTTCGCCATGAACTCCAGCATGAACGGGCGCACCGTGTCGTTGAAAAGAATGGGACGGTCGTTTTCGTCGGCCACGTTGAAACCGAAGCTGACAGGGCCCTCCAGCTGGCCCCGAATGGCCGGCCGCCCCGACAGGTCCGCTTCCAGAAACTTGTGGTAAACCACCGAATATGTCCTGCTGATATCGAAGAATTCCGGGTCCTCCCACCGCGCCATCGCACCCTCCAGTTCCTCCATGAATTTCGCCGTGGAAAAGCCCAAACGGCGGTTTTCCATGTCGAGCAAGATCCCCGGGAAGTTTTCCGATGCCTGCACGTACATGTCCTCGTAATAGTTGAAATTGGGGAGCTGCGGCCAGAAAGGGACGTCGAGCGACAACGCCTTTTCCAGCGCCCGATCGACGTCCGTGTGGGGCATGACGGCCATCGCAGTCGTTAAAAGGTTTCCGGGTATCGGCATGATGTTCTCCTATGACATAGGGCGTTCATAGTTTAAAAGCTTTCAATTCGAATTTGCGATGCAACAAAGGCCCGTCGAAGGTAACCAACCCATCCCCGTCCGGCACGCGAGGCGATTGCAGCCAGACCGTCCTGGTCTGACGTTCCGAAATTCGCAATCGTTTTCAATCCGTGCGGCGTCGGACCAGAGCTGGAAGCTCTGGTTACCTTCGAAGGCCTTCAAGAATTTGCACGATCGAAAAATCTCTTCTGTCAGCCTCGCGAAACATATCTTACAGGCCGGAGACGCGATAGGCAATCCTCCATTCGCGGAAATTTTACAATCTGTTAAAAACCCGGACACGCCTTTGCTTGGCAATTTCGACTCGTCGCAAAGAAAAGACATGTAATATCAGGCGGATATGATTCGTTTTTTTTATGCCTCCCCCTTTGGCATGGATGGTGCTCATAGATGCTGTTTTCCTCCTAATCGGTTCGAGTCCGCTTAAAGAGGATCTTTTAAAGAGGATCTTTCAAAACGGGGAGAGCAAGAAATGGAAAACGGAAAACCATAC
>CAZNTU010000406.1:0-3578 GCA_964575975.1 uncultured Desulfobacteraceae bacterium | reverse complement strand
CAAGTAGATTGTCTGGGAATCCATCGGACAACCATGAACGAACAATGCGTTCTCGATTACCCGTCGTACGGGAAGCTCTTTTATGTATTCAAGCGATTCTTCGCTCAGATATTCCATAGATTTATCGACGCCGCGAAGAACGTCGGGATTGAACAAATCCCGGCACTCCTGATCGTACAAAGCCAGTTCATGGTTTCCGACCATGTTGAAAATATCCTTTCGCCGAATCAAGGAAATCGTTTCCTCCGGTTCGGGACCGTACCCGATACTGTCTCCGAGGTTTACGACAAGATCCGTGTCGAAACGATCGATATCCTCCAAAACTTTCGAAAAGGCTTCCATGTTGCCGTGTATGTCGGAAAGCACCGCGATTTTCATAATCGGATTCCTCCGTTTCAATTTTCGTGAACACCCTCAACTTATACACCTTCGACAATGCTGCAAATTTCGAACCGATCCGCCTCGGCACAATTGTACTTTTTTACAAACCTTCTGGCGTCTCGATCATGTCATGTTCGGCGCCGCTACTAAGTGCAAGTCCAAGTTCCGAACCTAAAATCGCAGCGAGTATTTCAGGGACAATGGCGCGAAAAATTTTTCCAACTTTCCGGAACGTCTTATTTTTTTAAGACAAGCGTTTTGAAGAAAGAATAAAACGAGGAGGCGAATATGAAAAAAACGACATTATACCTAAGTGTTTTGTTTTTGGGCACTGTCTCGATTTGCCGGGCCGAAACTCCTATAGAACTGGCGGGTCTGATGCTGGGAGAGAATATCGAAAAATCGGAGAAACTCCTGAAGATGGACACGATTATTCCAACGCGGTATTTCGAAAGCTTCAAGGAGGTGGAAATCAAAGACATTCCGGGCTTCAAAAGCGGTCTCGTCTATTTTGGAACCTGCGCCGCCGAAAATCGGATTGTCCGGATCAAACTCAAATACCAGGATTCTTCCATGGAATTTTTCGGCAAACTTCTCGAGCGTTACAAGAAAAGTTTCGGCCAACCCGACGACTGGAAAGGCGACCCTTTTCATATCGTAAAGGCCTGGAAATGGTCTTTTCGTGAAAAAGACGGGAAAAACACGAGCATGATCCTTCAGCATAACACCCAAAACCCTAACCAAAAAATGGGAAACTCGATCAAAATCACCCGCTACGACTTGCTGGAAAAAGAATACGAATGTTTCGAGGAAAAGGAGCGCAAAGAGGAGCAAAGATCCAACAACGGCGACGATACGGCATTGGAGGATACCGACGTTCCAGACTGGGACGGTTTGATACCCCGAAGGGGAAACTAGATTATCCTCCGAGCCCTGACCATCGAAGTCTGCAAAGTACAAAACCGGGAGGAAATTTCAACACCGAAAGGTCGATATTGTCATCACCCCGCCTGAGCCCCGAGGCTATATCATACCGTTTGGATTTAACAAGGTTGTAGTCCCGCTTCCGCCTCCTTCTCGGCCACTTCCCCCACCAACCGATCGACATTCGCTGCCTTCTTCCGTGTCTGAGCCAACGAATAAAGAGGCTTACAACTAAAAACATATAATTGGATCGCAACTGTAGGCCATGATCGAAGGCCTGTTTCATCATCTCTAATCGGAATTGGGGATTCGATCCGGCTCCGAACAGCGTCCGCGTATGGCCTCCCACTCGGCGGGCCGGATCTTTTCGAAGACCTCGACCACGGCCGGATCGAAGTGCCTCCCTTTCATTTCGCGGATGATTTCGGCCGCTTGCTCGTAATTTACGGCGGCGTGATAAGGACGATCGGAAGTCAGGGCGTCGAAAACGTCCGCCACCGCGAACAGCCTCGCCCCAAGCGGTATCTCTTCTCCCTCGAGCCCCTGCGGATACCCCGTACCGTCGTAATGTTCATGATGGGCATGCACGATCTCCGCCGCCTCCTCGAGAAAGGCGATCCGACGCAAAAGCCCGTACCCCTCCGCCGGGTGCCTGCGAATTTCCTTCCATTCGGCTTCGGAAAGCCCCGTCCTTTTCAACAGTATGCCATCGGGGACGGCGATCTTCCCCACATCGTGCAAAAGGGCGGCGAGTCCCATCGCCCTCCGCTGTTCCACCCCTACCCCGTACCTGTCCGCTAGAAGCAGGGTAAAGTCTCTGACCCGCTGGGAGTGGAGTCGAGTGTTCCTCTCGCGCATGTCGAGGGCCGAGACCAGCGCCAGCAGGGTCTCCTCGTTGGCCTTGGCGAGACTCTCCAGAAGCGAGTGCCGCCGGTCGAACAGCCAACCCGGGATGAGCCCCACCACCCAAAAGCTTGCCAATTCTCCGATTTGGTTGGCCTGTTCCATATAGTTCCCAGGCCAGTCGAGATATACATGGATCGCAAAGGCGATGCTGACAGAGAATGTAGTGACGACGGCCCCTCGGAGTCCGAACCAAGCGCCTGCCATGACCGGCGGCAGGTAATATAGCTTTCGCAGGACGATATGGACCACATGGGAGGTGTGCGGCACGGTGGGCGTCAGAAAATGAAAAACCGCCACGACCGTAACCATCGAAATCAGCGTGGCTGTTTTGGCTTTCCGATTTTCCATTTCGCTCCAGTTCTGCCTCGCGGACTTGAAAAATGGCTCTCGCCAAAGGAGGCAAAGCGCGAAAGATTCGCGCACCAGCCAGATCCAAGCTCCTTTCAATGACACTTTATAGGCTTGCCGCCGGTAGCCTTCCGCAGCCGATCCAAGTAGCGGCCCCACCATCCTTTTTTCTTTTCCGCAGAAGACTGCAGGTATTTCTTCGGGCAATCTTGGAAGGCCTTTCGGCAATCCTGCGCGCAAAAATAATAAGTTTCTTCCCCGAATGTAAATCCAATGGTCGCCCTACGGACGTCCACCGTCATCTTGCACACAGGGTCGATGGCCTTGCGAAATGATCTTGTATCATATTGCATAACTTAACCTCCTTTAAGGAATTTGCGGCTTCGCATTGATAACAAGCAAGTATTGTTCCGTATTTCGGCTCTTTGATAAAATCTATTGACATAATATTCTATGATCGTGCCCATACCGAGAGTGCGATGTGAAATTATCGCCCAAGAAGGCGCTACATGTTATTCAATTTCGGAACGGCCGTCGGCATGAAGGTTTTGGACCCAACTCATCACACATGGCATATATATTGCTTATAAAGGAAGTGAAAAGAAACTTTCATAGTTTCAAAAGGATTCAACCCGTACACCCCGTACGATATGATAAAAACAGAGATTATAAGCAGGAAGTCATGAACATCGAAAAAAATTCGCTATTGCGTCTTTTTTCGCCCTGACTCTGTTGTTGCCTTTCGCGGCGAGCGCCGCCGAAACAAAGACGATAGAAGGGAGAATAATGGGAGTGTCTTTCGCTATGCACGGCCATGAATATCCGCAGGAGATGATGGAGGCGCATTTTGTCATTTGAACCGGATTTCGTGCTTTTCATCAAGCATCACGAGCATTACATGCTCCTTAACCCTCCTCGGGACATCAAGGTCAGGCATGTAGGCGAAACCGTGAAGGTTACGGGAGAGCCGAATCCGGAAAAAACGGCCATAACCGTGCATAAACTGGATGTCAAGGAGG
>CAZNTU010000405.1:0-3580 GCA_964575975.1 uncultured Desulfobacteraceae bacterium | reverse complement strand
CTCTCATTTCTCCGACCAGGATGATGTTCGGGTCTTCGCGGCTGGCCACCCGAAGGGCCTCCGCGAAACTTGTGGCGTGGGTTCCGATTTCCCTCTGGGAAAAGAGGCATCTTTTATTTGGGTGGACGAATTCCAAGGGGTCCTCGATGGTGATGATGTGGGCGTCCCTGGTTTCGTTGATATAGTTGATCATCGCCGCCATGGTCGTGGACTTGCCGCTTCCGGTCGGGCCGGTCACAAGCACGAGCCCTCGCGTGAACTCGGATATGGTCTTGACGACCGGCGGCATGGACAATTGTTCCAGCGTCAGTATCTTGGTCGGGATCAACCGGAAAACCGCTCCCAATCCCCGGTGCTGGTACAGGAAATTGCACCGGAACCGCCCCACTCCCTTCAGTTCGTAGGCGGAATCCAAATCCTTGTTGTTTTCCAGAGTCTCCTGCTGTTTGGGCTGGAGTATTTCAAAGAGAATCTCCTTGGAGGATTCGGGGGTCAAAACAGGGAATTGCGTGGGGACAAGCTCGCCTCTCAATCGAAGAAGCGGCGGAAATCCCACCATCATGTGGAGATCGCTCGCGCCCCTCGCGACCATTTCCTCGAAATATGCGTCGATCGTGGCCATCGGACTGGATCGTCCTTTCCTCTACTCGGTTTTTTCGGTATTGAACTGCTTGAACTTTTGCGGGTCGGAGGCGTTCGCGTACGCCCTAGCCCCCGAAATGCGCCCGTCCTTGTGCAACTTCGCCAGGCAATCGTCCATGGACTGCATCCCCAGGCTCTTTCCGGTCTGGATTATGGATTTGATCTGAAAGGTGCGTCCCTCGCGGATGAGGTTCGCCAACGGAAGCGAGCCGATCAGAATCTCGAGAGCGAGTACCATTTCCTTCTCATGGACGTCGGGAATCAAGCGCTGGGTAACGACGGCCTTCAAGGACTCGGCAAGCATCATCTTGATCTGGCTTTGCTCCGACGAGGGGTAGGAATCGATGATTCTGTCTATGGTCTTAGCCGCGCCGGCGGTGGAGAGGGTACCCAAAACAAGGTGTCCGGTTTCGGCGGCGGATATCGCGAGGGAAATCGTCTCCAGGTCCCTCAATTCGCCGATCATGATGACGTCGGGGTCCTCTCGCAGAGCGCCCTTCAACGCGTTGGCGTACGAAAGGGTATCCCGGCCCAGCTGCCGTTGATTGATCGCGGCTTTCTTCAAGGGATGGACGAACTCGATTGGGTCTTCCACGGTGAGAACGTGATGCGCCCTGTTGGTATTGATATAGTCGATCATGGCGGCGAGGGTCGTCGATTTTCCATGCCCGGTGGCGCCTGTCACCAGGATCAGTCCCTGATGGTTGTCCAACGCCTTTTTGACCACAGAAGGCATTTTGAGATCTTCCAGCGTCGGAACCTTGGCGGGGATGATCCGGAAGACCGCGCTCAACCCGCGATGATGCAGCATGACGCTTCCCCTGAAACGCCCCAGCCCGTGTATCTCGTAAGCGAAGTCAAGCTGATAATTATTCTCGAGACGCTCTTTCTGTTCCTCCGTCAAAATCTCCAAAATGATCTTTTTCGTCTGATCGGGCGATAGTATGCTCCCCTTCGCTTTTTGAAGAGTGCCCAGTTTTCGTATCACAAACGGCTCGTTGGGCGCCAAATGCAGGTCCGAGGCGCCTAAATCAATGGCGGCTTTAAGCACGCGTTCTATAATCGACATGAGCGTTCTCTTTCCGTGAAAGTTTCAGCGCGCCGTTCCAGTATTCGGTCGCAAATGGAATCTCCGATGTCGGACGCATTCGAAACAACACCGCTTTTATCGCGCTTTATTGTTTTTGGATCGTATCCTCGGTGGTGACGACAACCACCTCGTCTTTCCGAACGTCGCAAAAGCCGGCGGCAAGCACGGGCTTGCCGTCCAGCGTGTAAACCTTGACATCCGTAACCGCGATGAACGGTTTTGCGTCCAGCATGAAATCCGTCAGTCGAGCATTGGGAAAAAGATCGATTTGCCCGACGATCCGGAAACGATTGGTGAATATCACCACCCTTGTCCGTTCAGACTCTTCCATTCATTTACCTCTCTTCTTTTTCGCATATCGATTTTTCGGCACTGTCAAGCAACCCTCGAATTCCGCCGATTCCCATTCCGCCTCGAAGCTTGCGTCAAATCAACATCCACGATTGGGCATTTTTTTTTCAAACGAACTTATCCCATTTTTTCATTCGCGAAAAGACTTTTTTTACGAATTTCATCTCTCCGTTCGCAGGTGTTCTCTGGGGTGATGAAAATGTCGAGTTTTTGGCGTTGAAAATTCCTCTCGGTTTTGTTACGTCGCAGACCCGATGAAAAACGGCGAACCCAATGTTCAATAATCAATATTCAATTGTCAATGGTCAATTGGCCCTCCTTACGGCGAACGGGGTTCCGAATCTTCCCCGCCCCCACTTAACCATTGATTATTAACCGTTGATTATTGATTATTCGCTTGTCTTCGCCCGGCTCCTCCGGAACAAAAAATGGCGGATTGATCAAGCTTGATAAACGATATTTTTCATCGCCCCAGGTGTTCTCTATGAGAAATAGCAACGGAAAAGAGGGGGGGGGATGGCCTATGAGCTGCTTCGGGATTTGCATCAAGGCGTGCCTGTTCGGCCGGAACAAAAGGCGCGGACGAAATCGCAAGGAGGGTTAGAACCCAAGTGCCCTTTAATGAACCGTCGGCATTTCGCAATGAAGCTTGCAACGACAATGGCAGTTAGGAAGAACTTGCATTTTGCCTGCGAACATTATATAAAGAATTCCCGATTTTAAAGAGACACGCTCTCTTTGGAACTTTGCCCAAAAACCGGTCGCCAATTACGAGTCATCGGGATTCGTTTTCCGTAAAGATCGAATTTTTTTACCCGCATGTTGCACTACGATTCAGTTTCTTTTGGATGAACTATGTTGAATACGCAGCTTTCCATGAACGACAAGACCGCCGAAACCAATACTCCAGGCAAAGTCAAACGCATCGTCCTTTGCTTGTACGTCGCGGGAGACGCCCCCAATTCGCGCATGGCGAAGGCAAACATCGGCAAGTTGCTCGAGAGGTCCGCCGGAAATCCCCAAAAGGCCGAGGTCGAGCTGGAAGTCGTCGATGTCCTCGCCAATCCCGATATCATGCTCGAAAAAGGAATCTGCCTGGCGCCGGCCCTTCAGATTGTCGAACCCGATGACGGGGTTCTTGTTTACGGCAATCTAAGCGACGACAAAGTATTGCGGTTCCTTCCACTGTGAGGCGATGCGATGACCGACGGACGATTTTCCGACTACGAGGAACTCAAGCGCCGCCTTGCCAAGGCAGAAGGGGCTCTCAAAGCCTTGCGGGAGGGCCAGGCGGACATGATCGCGAGCGAAAAAGGCGCTCTTGTGGTGCTGCTTGCCGAAGCCAACACCCGCGCGGAACATATCAAACGGGTGCTGCTGGCCATCCGGAACGTCAACAAGCTCATTGTCTCCGAAGACGACCCCCTGCGTCTGATCGACCGGGCTTGCGCCACTCTTTCCGAGAAGATGGGCTATTTCAACGCTTGGATAGCCCTG
>CAZNTU010000404.1:0-3586 GCA_964575975.1 uncultured Desulfobacteraceae bacterium | reverse complement strand
TTTTCAAGGGCAAGGTAGTCGCCGAACAGTCGAGTGCCGTATTGCCTCCGGTGCTCTTTGGCGCGGCTTTGCAGGATACGCTGTCGATTCGCCTGAATGCGGTCGGCCTGAACCTGCAGATGGGGATGGACAAGCGAGCCGCCGGCGGATGGCAGGTGGTTCTGGGTGATGGCCATGAAAACGGCCGCGGGGTCGTGGTCCAACACCCGCAACAGGTAGTCCCGGCAGTTTAGGAAACAGTCCGTGTAGGAATCCAGTCGGGCCGTGCCGATCGGAACGAAGTGTTCGTCGTCGAAAAGACTTACCGCGGAATACCGGCCATAGGGGAACAAGTTGGGAAAAAGCGTCGAGCTTCCCCGTTTCATTCGCCCTTGCGGCCAAAGTTCGGGAGCAAGTTGCGGGGTCTGCGCATCGACCCTGCCATGGCAAAACGGGCAATTGCTTCGGTCCTCCGCGAAAGGAGGAGGGTCGGGAAGGGACTCGGCCCCGGGTTCGCGCTCCTCTCCGCGACTGAAGGCGATTCGACTGGTTCGGCCCGTGACCGGGTTGGTTCGAATCTCGATGGGGCGCTCGACAATCTCGCCGTTTGGAAGCACGATCCTGCTATGAAAAATCTCCTTTTCAAATCGAAGCATGGGTTTTCCTTTCAATCCGTTGAGCCGAAACCGGTTCGAAGTAGCGAATCCCGGCTGATCATGCCCGCGAAGCGGCCTTGGCTATCGACGACGGGCAAGCGTTTAAGCCCCTTTTCGATCATTATCCCAATGGCGTCTTCGATCAGCATCTCTTCGGCGACTGTTGTCAGTTCCATGTTCATGACCGAGGCGGCGTTTGTTTCGGATAGACAACGTCGCAAGTCGCCAGTCCGGCAAGCATCTTGTTCGAAGGGGTGTTTAACCTTGGCCAGCCGATGCCAAATACCTTTTTGCGTCGGCTTGAAATAGCGTAGCAAATCGCGATCCGAGATCAATCCCAACAACTTTCCTTCGGAATCGATCACGGCCACCCGTTGAATATCGTTGTCGAAAATGTGTTGGATCACTTCGTCGATTTTGGTTTCGGGAGAGACTGCATGCACGTCGCGGCGAAGGATATCCCCCACGCGTTTTAAATGTTCCACTTCGACTTTCTGGGCCTTGAAGGCGTCCCAGTCGGGAGCCTCGCGCATGACTGTGCGGAAGATATCCAGCCTTGACAGCATGCCTGCGAGGCATCCGGTTCCATCGACCACGGGCAAGCGTTTGACATCCCTTCCCAGCATCAATTCCACCGCTTCGGTCAACGGTCTGTCCTGGGCGATCATAACCGCCGGAACTGTCATTGCCTCGGCCGCTTTACGCGATGCCAGCTGGTTCAAGACCGCTTCTCGGCGATGGTCTTCCGATTCCGCCAGCATGCCCAACCGCAAGGGAAGTCCGCCTTTTCGAATCAAATCTCCCTGGGTGATCACGCCGATGGGCCGCTGTTGATCGTCCAGAACAGGCAGTCCCGTGAAAATCGACGGCAAGAGCAGTCGGACCGCATCGCTCAGGGGCGTGTCGCTTTTCACGCTTGCGGGTTCGGCCGTCATGACGTCCCGGACTCTGAGTTGTCGTGGAAAGAACGCGTTGCGGGTACTGTGCCTGAGAACCCTTAGATCGTGCAGGGCGACGATGCCCTCGACGACCATGCCGTTGAGGCCGTCCAGTACGCGTTTTGATTCCTTGACCGGAATGACGATGCAAATTCGGATCGGCAGGTTCAAGGAAAGAATTTCAAGACGTCCGGTCGCCACCTCTCCGCTTTCGTAACACCCGGCTATTCCGCAGGTGACAACGCACCGCGCGGGGATCTTCAAGCTACGGACATATTCAACGACGGCGTCCGAAACCGGCTTTCCCTGGTAGCGAGCCTCTTCGTTTGTGAAAATCTCGATCGCCTGGTAATTCAGCATCGTTCCTCCCGTTCTGTTCAGCTCTGGCCCATCCCGAGACTGGCGACGGCAGGGCCGCAAATGTTTCGGAATCTCCTTGTCGAGACAAACTGCCGCATGGGCGGAGCGGTTTCGTTTCGGCAAATGCCATTCGAGGTCAACCCCGTACCACGATCACCGTGCAGTTTGCGTAGCTCAAAACCCTTTTAGCCACCGAACCGAGCAGCCATTTCTGCAACAGACTTCCGCCTCGATGACCCATCACTATGGCATCCATTCGACGCTCGTCGGCCAGATGAACGATCTGTTCGGCGGGATGTCCGACTCGTACCTCGAAATGGCACTCGACTCCCTCTGCGACGATTTGCTCCCTACGTGATCCTTTCCCACCGTGCCCGCCAAAACCATCCCGATAAGGTATGCCGGCAACACGGCTTCGCTGTCGGCCCAACTGGCTAAAGCGCCCATTCCGAACAAGCACAACAGTAAAAATTTGGTTTCCAGTTCGGAAGGACGGTTTCCGTATCTTTTAAAAAACCGGGGGGTCAGGTACGGCAGAATTAAAAAAACAGGGACGCTCGCGCCGACAAATATCATGGTTCTGGCGGTGAAAGGCGCGAATATCAAACATAGGGCCAGAACGGTACCAAGATCGTTTATGAAGCAACCGGCCAGTACGGTCTTTTCGAATGTGGTTTCATTCAAGCCCGTCTCCAACATTACGGCGTACACAACGGCAACGGAAGTTGTGGAAAGCGCCACGCTGGCCAACCAGCTGGCCCGGCTGTCCCAGCCAAGAATGTAATATGCCAACGCCGCGCAACCCAGGAAAGGGGCAACAAAACCAGCGATTCCCAATGTGGTGGCTTCCTTCCACTTGAGCTTGAAGACCTTTGGATCAAGCTCCGCACCGGCCAGGAAGGTCAGGATGATCGCTCCGGTCCCGGCCAGAAACTTGATCCATGGCTCGTGTACCCCTAAAATCGTACCGCTGACGACAGCCCCGATGATCAGCAATGCCATATGGAGCGTATTGGAAATTCGAGAATCTCCATGGCGGAGACCTTTGCGACGGAACTTACGGGAAGTTTGCGCGCGGGAAGCGGGGAGGTCTGCTCTCGGAGGTGGCCGGGAGCAGAATTGTCGGACTGGCAGAAAAGTTCCGACAAGGGGGGGCAGCTCGAGAGACATCATTGACGATATCAATCCGACGCCAGCCGGTAGTTCGAATATTTCAAGCATGCTCTTCGTTGCATGTTCAATTCCGTCGACGGGTTCGTTCGCCGCCGGCTGACATCTATTCTAGGAAACACGAGAAGCGTCCGGGACGGGGAACTATCGACGATCGTCGTGTCCGTATCTGTCCGCGAGGTCGCGATACGCGAGCGCTTTTCCTCCGAAGATGTCCAGAGCGCTTCCTACCGTGAAATCGATGGCCCCTTTCCCGTAGCTTTGGATCAGTTCGATGTCCTCCATGCTGTGAATCCCGCCCGCGTACGTGACGGGTAGCCCTTGCCAGGCCCCCAGGATTTCCAGAAGGGAGACATCGACGCCCGCGCATTTTCCCTCCACGTCCACGGCGTGTACGAGATACTCGCAACAGAAGGCGGACAGCTTGTCCAAAAGACGGGGGGGGACGGGCTCGTCGGTGAAGGTCTGCCAGCGGTCTGTTAC
>CAZNTU010000403.1:0-3594 GCA_964575975.1 uncultured Desulfobacteraceae bacterium | reverse complement strand
TTCATCTATCGTCAACTGACCAATGATCGGAGTTCTCATGGATATTTCGGTCGAAAGGGGGGTTTTATGATCACAGGATGTTACACTGCGCTGATCACGCCGTTTGCGGGCGATTCAGTCGATTACGAGGGATTGGAGGAGCTTGCCCGCTTTCAGGTGCAAAACGGAATCAGCGGCATTCTGGCAGTCGGCACTACCGGAGAAAGCCCGGTGCTGACATGGGAGGAGCACCTGAACGTGGTGGAAAAAATCGCCGAGCAAACCCGAGGAAAATGCAAGTGCATAGCCGGGACGGGGAGCAACAACACGAAGGAGAGCATGGAAGCCACCAAGCATGCGGCGGAAGTCGGCGTGGACGCCGTTTTGCTCGTCGATCCCTATTACAATGGCCCCAGTTCCATCGAAATCCGCAGAGAATACGTAGGGCCTCTGGCCGCCGCCTTCCCCGAGCTCGAAATCATACCCTATATAATTCCGGGAAGGACCGGCGCGCAGCTTCTTCCCGAGGACCTCGCCCTGCTCGGCAAAAACTACAAGAACGTCAACACGGTGAAGGAGGCCACGGGGAACATCGAAAACATGCGACGGACTCGGGAATGCTGCGGACCGGACTTCGCGATCCTCTCCGGAGACGACGCCCTGACATTCGAAATAATGACCGACCCTCTCGTGAAAGGCGCGGGAGTAATTTCCGTGGTGTCCAACGTAGCGCCCGGAGCGGTCTCCGGAATGGTTTCCCTCATCGAGGAAGGAAAAACGGAAGAGGCCGCCGAACTGGTGAAATCCCTGACCCCCTTGTTCGGACTGGTGATGATTAAAACCCAAGAGCAGTCTCCCTACGGACAGGTGCTTTGCAAGGCGAGAAACCCGCTTGGGATCAAAACGCTCATGACGGTCCTGGGCATGCCGTCGGGCGGTTGTCGCCGGCCTCTGGGAAAAGTTACCCGAAACGGGTTGAACACGGTTTTGGAAGCCGCTCGGACCGTGTGGAAAAACAATCCCGAAATTCTGGTCCCGGCGGCCGAATTTTTCGGCGTGGACATCGAGGCCCGTCTGAACAATCCGTCCAACTGGGAAGGGCTCGCCTACGAAGGCTACGAATAGGATCGAAATAATTCCTTGCCGAATCGGTCCATAAAAAAGCGGTTTCGGGCTTTAACTGGAAAGCACGCCCGAAACCGCTTTTTTTCGCGTTTGCTATTTTTGAAGCTCCTCGCTTCCGTCCTTGACCTGGAAGGCTTTGTCCTGGAACAAAATGGATTTCATCCACGCCGACGCGAACTTCAGAAGCTCGACGTCGTCGTTTTTGAGTTTCTCGACCGTCTCCGGTTCGATATCGAACCTTTTTAAAAACGAGCTTTCGAAAACGAACCTTTTAAAGCTGTCGATATTGTAGCTGGCCATGAAGAACATCTCCTTGGCCTTTTGCGTCAGCTGGATGTTTTTAGGGAAAGAACGTTTGCGAACGATCAAATCGGTCCATTCGGCGTTCACTTCGTCGTGGACATCGACTCCCTGATCCTTGCGCCATTCGCGGACCGTCCATTCCTTGTCCTCCTCGAAACCCTTGCAATGGGGTTCGTGGACGAAAAAGTAGAATCCTTCGTCGTCGGCTCCTTCCTTGTGCGAAAGCGACGCCACCCCTACCGGATAGTACCGGCAAGCCGTGGGCCTGTCCGTGTAGACGAGGCATCCGTCGTCGCGCACGAACGGACACGACTTACGGTCGTCGTCCAAGAGCTTCAGCGTAACGATCGGAAGATCGGTTTTTTCCAAGATTTCAGGCCTGGTATAGATCGCGAGAAACTCCTCGGAACCAAGCTGCAAGCGATTCTTCAGTCTGATGATGTCGTATGGCGTCAAGATGATATTAATTCCCCGGCAGCATTGCGTAAAGCATCTTACTCCCGGATGGCAAGCGAACTTGAACCGGCTGTTCAAAGATAGCCTTACCGGATCGATTCTCGCCATGGATTCGGTCGTGTTCATTTTTTTCGATTTTCCTTTCGTGAATATTTTGGCATGGCCAATTGAAGTCGCGCAATAATAAGGGGCTTCGGTAAAATTGTCAATTCTTAAAGAAGAACGCCCTTCGACTCGAACAGTCGGCAAAAAAAAGACCATGATCATTTTAATCTTGATTTAAAACTTGCATATGCTATTTGATTTTTTGGATTGAAAAACCGTATCTCGGATTTTTCGAAATACGACATTTGAAAGCGAATCGGCGAGCATTGATTCTCTTGCCAATAACCCAATACAGGAGGCAGGCATGGAACCGACTCTTAAAAAAGCGGAACAATTAAAGGAGAAACCGGACGACTCCGAACTAACCTTCGGAACGATTTTCACGGACTACATGTTCAACATGGACTACCGTCCCGACAAAGGTTGGCACGACCCGCGAATCGAACCCTACCAGGCAATGAAGATGGACCCGGCCACAATGGTGCTTCACTACGGCCAGGCGATCTTCGAAGGCTTGAAGGCGTTCCGGACGGCGTCGGGGAAAATCCAGCTTTTCCGGCCCAAAGAAAACATCAAGCGGATGAACCGTTCCGCGCGGGCGCTCTGCATGCCGGAAATCGACGAGGACCTTTTTCTCGCCTGTCTGAAAAAGCTTGTCCAAGTCGAAAAGGACTGGGTTCCCAGCGCTCCCCAAACCTCGCTCTACATCCGCCCGACCTGCATCGCCACGGACCCGTTTCTCGGCGTAAGGTCGTCCTTCACGTTCCGTTTCTTTATCATTCTTTGCCCAGTGGGGGCGTACTACAAGGAGGGTTTCAATCCTGTTAAAATATGGGTCACGAGAAATCACGTGCGAGCGGTACGCGGAGGGTTGGGCGAGGCGAAGACGCCTGGAAACTACGCAGCCAGTCTTTACGCTGCCGAGGAGGCCCACAAGGCGGGCTACACACAGGTGCTCTGGCTCGACGGCGTGGAACAAAAGTATGTCGAGGAGGTCGGCTCCATGAACATTTTCTTTGTCATCGACGACGAACTCATAACGCCTAAACTCAACGGAAGCATACTGCCCGGCATCACCAGGGATTCGGTCCTGGCGCTGGGCAGGAAATGGGGCATGAAAGTGTCCGAGAAGAGAATCGGCATCGACGAAGTCGTGCAAGCGCACGAGTCCGGAAAATTGCAGGAAATTTTCGGCTCCGGCACGGCGGCGGTCATATCCCCCGTCGGCGAACTTAAATACGGAGACCGGGTCATAACGGTTTCCGACGGCAAAGTGGGGCCCATGGCGCACAAGTTTTTCGACGCCATCGCCGACCTCCAGTACGGCAAAAAGGACGACGACATGGGATGGATAGAACCCGTCGCGTAATCCGGGGTTCGATCGACAAAAAACAACATCGACTGGAGGAAAAATTGATACTTCAAAGTTTTACCATCTACGACATTTTGAAGCAAAATGCTTTGCTTTACGGGAAAAACACGGCTTTGGTAACGGGCGAAAAGCGCACCGACTACAAGAAGCTGCTGGAAGAGGTAAACGGACTGGCGGCGGGGTTTGCCGCCAAGGGAGTCGGAAAGGGCGACCGCATCGGAATTCTGGCGTTGAACCACGAGGGATTTTTCCAT
>CAZNTU010000402.1:0-3596 GCA_964575975.1 uncultured Desulfobacteraceae bacterium | reverse complement strand
GAACATGGCGCATCGACACCCCCCTAGCCCCCCTCAAGGGGGGAATTGCACCGCCTAGCCCCCCCCCTCAAGGGGGGAATTGCGACCCGACCGCACAAGGTCGAAATATTTCAATTGGTTGCGGCTTGTGTTTACGATGTCAAGCTAAGGAATTCCCCCTGTCGCTACGAGGGGGAATTCAAAAAGAACCAACCTTTTTTCCTCCAAAATCCAATTGAGCCATCAAAATGCGTTGTAGATCAGATGTACGCCCACGATTGTCAGAAGAAAAATGAAAATCTCTTTCAAAGTCCGGTCGTCGATTCTCTGCGCCAGGCGAGGGCCGATCTGGCCGCCGATCAGGACGCCGGGGATTGCCCATGCCAAGATGGGCAGGGCCGCCTTGCCTCCCATGATCAAGTGGGCTGTCGCGGCAAGGACGCTGGTTCCGAACGTGATGAACACGCTGGCGGCGATGGCGTTGGCCATACGAAGGTTCAACCGGCTTTTCATTACGGGAATGAGCCATTCCCCGATTCCCGTGGAAAGAAGGCCGCTTCCAACCGAAAGCGCCGCCGGGAGCCACAGCCGACGATAGATCAACCGTATGTCCGCTCGGGTTTCCCCCTCGCGGTCGTAGGGTTCGTGGCCGGAGACGAAGAGAAAGGCGGTGGTCAGAAGTATCAATCCCAGTACCAGTTTCATGGCGGGAGGGTCCAACAGGTTGGAAAGACGGGCGCCGATCAGGATTCCCGGTACCGCTGTCGAAAGAATCAACAGGCTCAGTTTCAAATCCACCAGCCCCTTTTTAACGTAGGCGAAACTCCCGGAGCCTTTTCCCGCCGTCTGAATCAGAAGAGACGTCACCACGGCGGTTTCGGGAGCGATCTTCAGCACCAGCAGGAAAAAGGGCATCCACAAAATGCCTCCGCCGATTCCCACAGTGGAAACCACGGAGGCGATGACGATACCGGCGGGAAAGGCGATCCAGTGTTCAGTCATCTTTCTCCCGGTCGAACGTGTAGAAATTGAAGAAATGAACGACCTCGTCCAGCATCTCCAGGTCCCGGTCGAAACGCTTGATTTCCTCCTTCACGATTCGCATGTCCTCGTCGGTGTGAATGTCCCTCTTGACTATGTCCGCCGTCTTTTCCACCAGTTCCTTTCCCGATTCGCCGATGGCCTTGGAAAGAAGGATGATTTCCTGTAGATTGGTCGTGGTTTCGTTGATGGCGGTTCCCAATTCAGCCAACTCGTTTTTCGAGCGAATCTTGACGGTCCGGCTGAGATCGCCCCGGCAAATGTCCCGCGAGGCCTCGATCATGTGCTGGAGAGGTTCCGTGATATTCTTGATGAACATGGTCAGGACGATGATCATGACGAAGAGGATGATGGCGATCATCAGGATCGCCTTGTTCCTCAGCTTTTGAATGGGGGCGAGGGCTTCGTCCGCGCCGATCTCGTTCGCGGAATATTTCGCGAAACCGGCTACCAGGCTTTCCTTCAGCTCGGTTCCGTCGGTCTCCGCTATGAATTCTATCCCCACGAGAACGGAGGCGAACCCCACGAGAAGCAGGTAGACGATCATGGTGCGTTGAAGGGAGCCTGGGGATTTCGTTTCCATCGTCGATAGTCTCCGGCGAGGTCGAGTCTTACCGTTGGAATTTCAGGAACAATTTCAAAGTCTTTCAAAGTCATAATCGCTGTAATTGCGGTTTAAGCCGTTTGGCCCCGAGAACGGCCAACGCCGAGACTCCAAAAGAACGGGACGAAACCTCGAACGAGCGCAATTTAGCACACACTCGCACGCGGCGCAAATACGATGTCGCAAAAGAACGGAAAAAGTGGTATTGATTTCTGTACGTGCATTGGGTCCGCAACCTTTAGCAAAGGACTTTCGCGAACACGAAATGGACAAAGTGCGTCTTATCAGATTGAAAAACCTCATGGTGGCGGGGAATTTCTTCGCCAACCTGGTTGGCGTGCAGGTGGTGAGCCTTATCACGCTTAGGTCCATCGCGCCGCCCCCGGAGGAGCTTGTAATACTTGCCGATTCGGTGGACATCGTTTTTTTGCCGGTGGTCTTCGTGTCGGTTTTTTTGTTCACATTGGTTTACGAACGGCCGGTCAGACAGTTTCTGAATGCTCTGTACGGCGACGCGGGCGCGGTTACGGAACATCTGCGGACGCAGGCTCGGAGGAGGCTTTTGAACGAGCCGTTCGTGTTGATCGCGGTGGATTTCGCGGTCTGGGCGACGGCGGCCGTCGTCTATCCGCTTGTATTTTCGATCGCCCACGACGGGGAACTGAGTTTGCATCGAATCGTGTTTCGGACCATGATGGTTTGCATGATCACCCTGATCGTGGCGTTTTTTCTTCTGGAGCATATTCTGCAGAAAAAGATGGTCCCCCATTTTTTCCCGGAGGGAGGACTCTCGCGGGTGGCCGAAACGCTTCGCATTCGAATCCGCACGCGCGTCGGGGCGTTGTTCGTCGCCAGCAATATCATTCCATGCCTGGCATTCGTGTTTATTGTGCGAGAAACCTACACGTCTCCCTTGGAGCCGTCTCGGCTTTTGGAGCTTCTCAGGAACTCCATCCTGACCAATTCCTTGATTTTCATTTTCACGGGTATTTTTCTGGCAGGGCTGGTGGTTTTCAACCTGACCAAGCCGTTGGAGGAGATTATCTCCGTGTTGAAGAGCATTCGGAATGGCCGGCTGGATTCGAGGGTCAGGGTGATTTCGAACGACGAGATCGGCTATGCGGGGGACGCGATAAACGACATGGCCGAGGGGTTGAGGGAAAGGGAAAAGTTGCGGCAATCGCTGGAATTGGCGAGGGAGGTCCAGTTGAATCTGCTTCCCGGTTCGCCGCCGCAGTTGGAAGGATTGGACATCGCCGGACGGAGTCTTTACTGCGACCGTACCGGCGGGGACTATTTCGATTTTTTCGAACGCGACGGTCGCGAGGGCGGGCGGTTGGCCGTGGTTGTGGGGGACGTCGCGGGGCACGGCATTTCCTCGGCGCTTCTCATGGCCACGGCGCGGGCTTTCGTAAGAATCCGGTCGTCTCTTCCCGGAAGCATCGCCCGCGTGGTGACCGACGTAAATGCGCAGCTTTCCCGGGACGTGGGGGACTCGGGCAGGTTCATGACCCTCTTTTTCCTGGGAATCGATCCCGAGAAAGGAAAGGTAACGTGGGTCCGGGCCGGGCACGACCCCGCCATTTTGTACGACCCGGTTGCCGACTCGTTCGACGAGCTTAAGGGAAAGGGGCTTCCCTTGGGAGTGGACGAGACATGGGAATACGAGGAGGCCGAAATGTCCGGCCTGACCGGCGGCCAGGTCGTCGTTCTGGCTACCGACGGCGTTTGGGAGGCTCGCGGCCCCGACGGAAAAATGTTCGGAAAAGAGCCCCTGTTCGAGATCGTCAGGAAATACCGCGACCGGGGCGCCGAGGAGATCCTGGACGAAATCGCCGCCGCGCTGAAGGAATTCAAAGGCGGACTCGAACTGGAGGACGACATTACGTTGGTGGTGGTGGTTTTGGGGAGGTGATAGTTATCTTGACATCGTAAACATAAGCCGCAACCAATTGAAATATTTCGACCTTGT
>CAZNTU010000401.1:0-3602 GCA_964575975.1 uncultured Desulfobacteraceae bacterium | reverse complement strand
CATGGTGGCTTTCTCCGACGATATCGGGGGCGAGCATGCCGGAGTTGGACTGAAGCGGGTCCACGGCGGGGTAGAGTCCTTCCCCGGCCTTTTTCCTGGACAGCACGATGGATGAGGACAGGTGGCCGAACGTGTGTACCGCCGCCGGGTCCGTGAAATCGTCGGCGGGAACGTAGACCGCCTGCACCGACGTGATCGCGCCGGTCTTGGAATTGGAGATCCGTTCCTCCAGCTCGGCCAGTTCCGCGCCCAGCGTGGGCTGGTAGCCCAGCCGGGACGGCAGTCGGCCCAGCAGGCCCGACACCTCCATGCCCGCCTGGATGAAACGGAATATGTTGTCCACCAGCAGGAAAACATCCTGGTTCAGATCGTCCCGGAAGTACTCCGCCATGGTAAGAGCCGCGTGTCCCACGCGAAAGCGGGCCCCCGGCGGTTCGTTCATCTGGCCGAACACCATGATGGTCTTGTCCATCACCCCGGCCTCCTTCATCTCGCGGTAAAGCTCCTCGCCTTCCCGGCATCGTTCGCCGATTCCGCAGAACAGGCTCGTCCCCTTGTGCTTTCCCACCATGTTGTGGATCATTTCCATGATGAGGACGGTCTTGCCGACGCCCGCGCCGCCGAAGAGGCCGCTCTTTCCCCCGAGTTCCAGGGGCGAAAGCAGGTCGATCGCCTTGATGCCGGTCTCGAAGACCTCGGTGGAGACCGACTGCCGTTCCATGCCGATCGGCTTGCCGTGGATGCTCCTTTTTTCGACGCCCTCCACTTCCTCCATCTTGTCGATGGGCTTTCCGAACACGTTGAACGCTCTTCCCAGCAGGGATTCCCCCACAGGGACGCGAAGAGGACGTCCCGTGTCCCGGATGCCCGAGCCGAGGGCGAGTCCCCGCGTACCGGTCAGGCCGACGCCTCGGACGGTTCGGTCGTCTAAGTGAAGAAGCACTTCTATTTTGATTTCGTCCCGTTCTCCGCAGGTCAGGATGTTGTGAATCTTCGGAAGATATCGCGAAAAGCGGGCGTCCACGATGCTTCCTCGAATGGAAACGATCTTGCCGACGTGTCGGCCCAGGCCGTTTTGGTGTTTTTCCTTGTCCATCTGCTTTTTTCCGCGCCAAAAGCCTATCGAATCGATGCTGTTTTCAGGAAATATATCAGACGGAAATATTTTATGAATAAGGGGGAGCGTGTATTACGGCCAAAGAAACCCTGTACGGGGAAATCAGAGGCGAACCGGCACGGCCGGAATTGACAACGTGAACGATTGGCTATAAAAAGATTGCCGTTTTCGAATTTTATCGGTGGCCGCCGAATCGCGACTGATGGAAAGCGGGCGGATTTTGTTTCGTTTAGAAAATCGGAGAATCTTTCAATGAGTTGGATGGGAAAAATTGTCGGCGGCGCGTTGGGTTTCGCGATGGGCGGACCTCTGGGCGCCGTGGCGGGCGTTCTTTTCGGGCACGCTTTCGACAAGGGATCGGAACTTGAATATAAGGAGGGATTTTTTGGCGGCGCGACGCTGTCGGAGGACGAGCAGTCGCAACTGACTTTTTTCGTCGCCGCCTTTTCCATGCTGGCGAAGCTGGTCCAGGCCGACGGCGAGATTACCCGGCAGGAGCTTGATACGATCGAGAACATCATGGCCAAGGACTTGAAGCTCAATCCCCAGAGCAGGAACGTCGCGGTGAAGATTTTCAACGCGGCCTTGCATTCCCCCCAGTCTTTCCAGGACTACGCCGTGCAATTCCAAGGACGTTTTTCCGCAAGGCCCCAGATTCTGGAATTCATGCTGGATTTGCTGTTCAAGGTTTCCACGGCCAGCGGAAAACCGGGGAAACACGAGGAGGCTCTTCTGCTTATGGCCTCGAAGCTGTTCCAATTCGGAAACGAGAAATACGAAAGTATCAAGGCCCGCCACGTCAAGACGGCCGACCGTTATTACGACGTGTTGGGATGCTCCCCGTCCGACACGGACGACTTCGTCAAAAGCAGGTACCGAAAGCTGGTCCGGGAGTTCCACCCGGACGCCATCGCCGCCAAGGGGCTTCCGGAGGAGTTCACGCAATTCGCCAAGGACAAGTTCCGCGAGATCCAGCAGGCGTACGAGGGGATCAAGCTTGCCCGCGGCATCAAGTAGGAGGATGGAATTCGATGGCTTTTTATATCGCGCTTATGGTTTTCGCTGATCCTGATCTGCATGACCGGCCACAGGAGCCCCATCGCGGCGTACACCTTGAAAAAAAGAGGTTTCAAGACGGTCTACAATCTCTCGTGGGGCATGCTGGCGTGGAAACTCTTCGGAGGGCCGACAGTTTGACGCAAAATTGACTCTTGAGAACCGACAGATTCGAATTGTTCAAGAAAACCTTTTGTCACCGCTCTCCACCCACTCCCCCCTCCCCACTCTTTACTCCTCACTCCTCACTCTTTACTCCTCGCTTCGCCAAACGCTTTCGCTATCTGTTGCCGCAAAAGCTCTTCTTCCGAATCGTCGTTGAGAATCCTGTACGCCCCGAAATATTTTTCGGAGAGTTCGACCAGAATATCCTCGATTCTTACCGACAGATGGCCGTTCCGAACCATGTATCGGTCGAACTGGTCCACGAGTCCCCTTTGCATTCTTTTGGCGATCCTGTTTTTCCGGGTTTCGTGGCCGATGTTCAAAGCGATGGCTTTCGCCCCGGTGATCGGCTGTATGGCCGAGAGGGCGGAGTGCAGATGTCTGGGCAGGACGAACCGGCCGGGATGTTCGTGCCGGTGGCCAAGGTAGAAGGCCAGCACCCGCAAGGGGGTATGGCTGATGACGATGATTTTCTTGTCGGATTTCCTGAAGTTTTTCAGGTCCCACCTGACAAGAACGCTCAATACTTCGGACATGACATGGCGGGTCATGGGGACCGTGGCGATGAAAAGCCATTCGATCAGAAGCTTGAAAGCGCTTTTCCCCTCGCTGGTGACCACGTCGCTCGCCTTTCTCGAGAACCATCCCTCTCTTTTTTCGACTTGGCAGCCCGCGTTTTCGATCAATTCCGCCGCGACGTTGGCCACGTGGTTCTTGCCGGAGGCGTCCGAACCCACGATTACCAGCGAGTCCGGGATCGTTAACTTTCGAAGGCAGTGCTTGCCCATGCGTCCGTTTTCCTTTCGCTATCGGTTCGGTTTCGAACCGTTTTCAATTTTCATAGCACGAACGTGGAATGCTCTCAACCGTTAAGTGTTGACACGCGACCGGGGCCGCTTAAAAATATCACGCGAAGGGCGTAAGATTTTGCGCTGAAAACAGGAAAATCGCCATGAAAAAATCGGCTTGGCCGGAAAAACGAAAATTGGACGACTTGTACGAAAAATTGAACCGCCGGGAATACGTCCATCCCGACCCCCTGGAATTTCTGTATCTCTACGAAAACGTCTCCGACCGGGAGATCGCGGGGCTTGTCGCCTCCGCGCTGGCCTACGGCAGGGTCGCCTCCATCTTGAACAGCGTGTCGGCCGTCCTGAAAATCATGGGGCCGAGCCCCTCCGCCTTTCTCTTGGATACGCCTTATTCCATCATAAAGAAAAAACTGGAGGGTTTCGTGCATCGGTTCGCAGACTGAGAAAAAACC
>CAZNTU010000400.1:0-3637 GCA_964575975.1 uncultured Desulfobacteraceae bacterium | reverse complement strand
AGAACGCGTTCTAACGGGCCGTAAACAAAATCACACAACTTTTAGACGTATGCGAACCAAAAAAGAGAAACCCCATGACGCAAGACGAAGTGATTCGTTTCTACGCCGAATTGGAATTCGAAAAGGATGTCCGAAGCAGGCCCGACAACCTTCGCCGGGGACGGTTCAAAGCCGGATGGAAGGACTTTACAGTCAGGAAGCAGGAATTTTCCGAAGCGACCCTGAAAAGGTTGACGTGGCACAACACGGGATATCGCTTCGGAAAAAGATTCGGGGACTGGACCGACGAAGAAATAATCCAAGTATACGAGATGCTGGCCAACCTGTTCCGCTTGCACGACAAGATAGGCGTGGACGGAAAATCGAGGCAGCCCGAGGAAATCGCGGAGGACGAATCTTTGCCGGAGGGGGCCGCGCACTCAGTCTTGGTGAATTCCTACGAAAGGAACCCCGAGGCCCGCCGGAAATGCCTCGCGATCTACGGACCGATTTGCCGGGTATGCAAGTTCGATTTCGGCCGGAAATACGGTCCCGTCGCCGAAGGCTTCATTCACGTCCACCATCTGAAGCCTCTTTCCGAAATCGGGGGGCGTTACATGGTCGATCCCGAAAAGGACCTTCGCCCCGTCTGCCCGAACTGCCACGCAGTTCTTCACATGCGGAACCCTCCGTTTTCCATCGAGGAGGTCGCGGGGTTCATGGAAGCGCGGAGGGTCGGGGAATAGCGGAAGAAATCTCGCATCGTTTTCGCGGATCTCGACAGGGCTTTGGAAATCGCTCGGAGTCCTCGGGACGGACCGTCTTCTCGGCTGAAACCGTTTTTTATTCCCGCTTGGGATTTTGCGACGGGATTGTGGAATCCGCTTCGGACTCGATGCGGACGGCGTGGGGTTCGGGTTTTATCCGGGCGCCGTATCTTAGTGAGTAGACTTGGGTGAATTCGGCTCCGAAGAAGCAGATCAGGGCAGAATAGTATATCCAGATCAGGAGGACCACGAAGGAGCCTGCAGCGCCGTACGCGCCGCCGATGGTCATTCTTCCCAAGTAAAGTCCGATCAGGTACTTGCCGGCGGAAAAAAGGGCGGCGGTTATCGCGGCCCCGACGGTGACGTCCCTCCACTCGATTTTCACGTCGGGAAGATATTTGTAGATAGTGGCGAAGAGAAGGGTCGTTATGACGAAGGAAATGACCATGTTCGCGAACGACCAGAACCAGGAGAGCGAACCCGCTTTCTGGGTCATGAATTCCTGCATGCCGCTGACGAGAGCGCTGAATCCCATGGATACGAGCAGGAGGAAACCCACGGCGAGGACGATTCCGAACGAGCGGAGCCTGTCCCGGACGAATCCTTTCCACATGCTGCTGTCCGGCGAGGGTTTCACTTTCCAAATGTAGTTCAACGCCGACTGGAGGTTCGCGAACACGGCCGTCGATCCCGCCAGGACGGCGAATAGTCCGAACAAAATGGCCTTGAAGCTTCCCCCGATGGCGGAGAGGTTTCCGAGGACCTGCCGGGCGACGACCGCGCCTTCGCTCCCGGTCATCAGCTCGATCTGCTGAACTACTTGCCTTTTCGCCTCTTCTTGGCTGAAAATCATGCTTGCCAGACCCACCGAGATGAGCAATATGGGGGCCAAGGAGAAAATGGTATAGAACGCCAGCGACGACGCCAAGCGGAAAGGGTCGTCGTCCCACCACCTTTTGGAAGTGAGGACCGTCAACTCCCGCATGTTCGACAGGCCGAACACGATTTTCGATATCGAAATCTCCATATTCATTTCTCCGCGAAATCTTTTTTTCATTATCCGCTTTCCGGAAGACGGAAAAAAATACTCGGCAATCCTGATTTCGAAGACGAAATCGAGGTAAAGGCCGCAGCGAAACGGAGTATTTGCAAAAAGCGCGAATTCGCGGCCGAATACATCCGACAAGGCTTCCAAATACCCGATACCGCCTATTTGAAAACCGAGCGCAGCCATTTATAGTGGCGTGAAAACGGGCTTTTCGCGATTTCGACGAACTGCAATGACGAACTGTAGACAGGCCGTATGTTCGGGAGACCGAACTTGTTTGATTCTTCTTCGATCTTCATCGAACCCTCTTCGCGATTTCGCTCTATCGCGGCATCTGCCTTTCCGCTCCGGATTATTTATCGGGAGACGGAAATACAAATATACGCCGGTTTTTCCTTTGTATGGAAAAGATCAGGCGAAGCCACGGAAAACCTAAAAATAACGGGAGGTAGAAAAATGGGATTCAATCCTTTCGACGAAAAGGGCATTCCCTTGGAAAAACAATTGCGGGACTGGGCGACTTTGAATGTCAAGCCCTACGACAAGAATGCGGTTCCGCCATATACCAGATGCCGGATTATCATCATGAACGGGGCGGAATTGGAGGGGGCGTTTTTCGGCCATCAGTTCGCCCGCCACTGCACCGACATGGAACTGAAGAAAAAGATGGCCATGACCCGGCGGATCGAGCAGCAGCAGCAAAAGGCGATCAACTGGCTGACGCCGGCGAACGAATCGGTCTTGGAGGTCACGATCGGCTACGAGCAGGTGGCGGTCGATCTGACGGCGGCGCTCGCCAAAAAGGAGAAGAACCCGGTGGTCAAGGCCGCGCTGGATTTCGCGCTTCTCGAAGATTTCGACCATCTTTACCGGTATGCGGACCTGTTGGAGATGACCCAAGGGATCAAAGCGGAAAATCTAGTGGGCAAAATGACCGAAATTACCGTCGGAAGACCCACCGTGTCGGAGCACCGGCACCCGTTCGACGAAATCCGTCCCCATTACGACGCACAAAAGGCCGATATTCAAACCAAGCTGAACGTGAATATCATCGTCGCCGCCGAGCAGCAGACCATGAACTTCTACATGAACGTCGGCAACCGGGCCGATACGCAGGTCGGTCGGGGCTTGTACCAGGAGATCGGCATGATCGAGGAACAGCACGTCACCCACTACGAATCCCTCATGGACCCGAACATGTCCTGGTTCATGCGCGACGTGATGCACCACTACACGGAATGCTATCTCTATCACTCCTTTATAGAGCAGGAGGAAGACTCCTACGTGAAGCAACTCTGGGAGAAGCATCTCGACATGGAGATCGGCCATCTGAAAGCGGCCTGCGAAAACATGAAGAAGTACGAGAAGACCGATCCGACGGAAAAGCTGCCCAAGGCCATGCCCGAACCTCTCGTCATGGAAAGCAACATCGACTACGTCAGAAAAATCCAGGCCGAGCAGACCGATTGGAACGCCAAGGATACCGAATACGTTCCCGGCGACAAGCTGGCTGCGGACCACCGCTATTTCGAGTACCAAAAGATGGTCAACGGCGCCAGCGTCCCCTCGCAGGAAGTGATCCAGCAGTATATCGATAAAAACGGCCAGGATTACCGCCTGGAAGTCAAAGGCCCTCATCCGGTCGAACGCTTCAGGCAGCGCGACAAAGTAATTCGATAATGAATTGCTTGGAATTTGAAATTGACAATCGACAATCACGGCTTGTCGATTGTCAACCAGCATTTTGCCAGTTACCGAACAACCTTTGCCTAACCCCCATCACCAATCAACCAATCAACCAATCAACCAATAACCAATCAACCAATAACCAATCAACCAATAA
>CAZNTU010000399.1:0-3656 GCA_964575975.1 uncultured Desulfobacteraceae bacterium | reverse complement strand
TAAAAAATTTGATCGCCAGTCCGGACAAGAAATTGTCGATGCTTGGACTGGACGAAAAAGAGGAACAGGCCATATTGAAAGCGGCCCGTATTTTGAAGGAGAAACATCCGGTCGCCGAAGTGGTTTTGTTCGGGTCCAAAGCGAGAGGGGACGCCGAAAACGGATCGGACATCGATCTTTTTCTCCTGACGTCTCGCCCTCTCCATTGGAGGGAAAGAGAGAGAATCATCGAAGAGCTTTTCGACATCGAACTCGAATTCGACGTGGTAATCAGCATACTCGACGCTTCCGTTTCGGAGTGGAACGACGGATTGTTCTCCTATTTTCCGATTCGAGGGAACATCTATCGCGAAGGGGTTCTCGCCTCATGAAAGGGAGAACGAAAAACGAGATCGAATACAGAGAAACATTGGTTCGCTATTGGCCGGCGAAATCGAAGAAATCTCTTGAATCCGCAATGGACGATTTAAAAGCCCGAAGACTGTCCGTAAAGGATTCGTCGAACAAATGAAACGGCTTATCGACGAGTAAACGCTCGTCCGAACGAGAAATAAAACGAATGCGGTCGAAAGAGGATACTGTGAAAAACTGCCCGATATGCGAAATCGAATTGCAAAGCCTGGTTCCCGACTTTTGCGAAGACTGCGGCTGGGAGCTGAAAAACGACTTGACCCTGTTTCCGGTTTTAGATCTGCCGGAATCCGCGATCGAAGACTATAAAATGCGAGCAGGGATCGCCAAGCGCAATTGGATGAAAATCCTTACAATCGACGAATTAAGCCGAACCCTGAAAAAACTGGAGCAAAGGATTCGATACATCGAAGAACGTCTGGAGTCGATCGAGGATACCCAAACGCCGATTCCGAACAGGCTTTCTTCGGAGAAGGACATAACCGACAAAGCGGAGACCCAAAATCTGCGCATTGATCCCGAGCAAAGCGCCATGGCCGGTTTGAACAAAGATCCGTTCGAAACCCTTGAGGAATTCGAGCGAAGAATAATCGCGCATCCGCCGTTTCGCGCGGGAAAGGCCGAATTGGTCAAAAACGCGTACGACATCGAAACATCCAGGTTTCCAGTGAAGATAACGTTGGATATCGAACTGAATACGGTCGCCGGAATCAACGTCGCCTGCGCAAGGGCGTTTATCGTGGCAAAGCGGGAGACCGCCCGCATGTTATGGGAAAGCGGCCCAACCCATCCCGTGTTCGTCGCTTTGGAGGCGGAAAATGGTCGAGCGAAGGTCCGGGGGATTTGGTTTGTTTGCCAAGACCGGAAATTCGAAGTGTTCGGGTTCGTTTCCGAAATCCCCGGTTCCAATTGGGTGGAGCCGGCAACCGGAATGGAATTCGTATTCGTGCCGGGCGGCACGTTCAAAATGGGGGATGTTTTCGGCGACGGCGGGTCCAATGAAAAACCCGCGCATACGGTCCGGCTCGATCCGTATTACATCGGTAAATATCCGGTCACCCAAGGGCAATGGAAAAAAGTGACGGGCTGCAATCCGTCGCGCTTTAAAAACGGGGACGATTGCCCTGTGGAAAGCGTTTCCTGGAACGAGGCCAAGGAGTTCATTCTCAAGCTATCGAAAATGAACAAAGACATGTTCGTTTTCTCCTTGCCCACGGAGGCGCAATGGGAATACGCGGCCCGAAACGGAGGCAAAAGGGAGAGATACGCGGGCGGGGAAGACGTATTCGCCGTCGCGTGGTACGATGGTAACAGCAAAGGATCGACCCATCCGGTAGGATCGAAGAAACCGAACGGTCTCGGAATATACGACATGAGCGGCAACGTATGGGAATGGTGCGAAGACATGTACGACGATGGAGCTTACAATAAACACCAAGCGGAAAATCCCGTTTGTTTGACGGGAGCCGGAAAAGGCGGTGCTCGCGCGGTCCTAGGGGGGGCGTGGAGCTACCGTTCGTCCTACGTTCGATGCGCCTATCGCTTCCACTGCTCTCCGGATCACCGTGGCGGCGATCTCGGCTTTCGTCTCGTCGGAATTTAGTCTTACCCCCGAACGACAAGCGGACCCTTGCATGCGCGCCGGTCTTGAATGGGCCGATATCATAATCCCAGTCTAAAGATTCATTCTCGTCCGGAAGACCGCATTGGCTTTCCGACGCCCGGCAACAAAATTGGCGGAACAAATTAAAACCCGCCGGTTCGGACCTTTCAGCCTTGGAGGGGCGACAGTACGATTATCTCGATTTGATCGACCAACGAAAAATGCTTGTCCCTGGTCAACAGCGTTCCTCCGACATCCATGCAACAAGCTGCGATCCAAACGTCGTTCAACGGGATTTTTCGCCCTTTTCGCCGAAGGGAGAGATAGATCAAGCCGTATTTGCGCGCGACTTCGAAGTTCACGTCGATAATGCCGACATTGAATTCGGATATGAATTCCAGAAGCTTGCGTTCGTTTTTTTCCTGGCGGCTGCCGTTTTGAAATCCGTATTGAAGTTCGCCGATCACAATGGATGGCATAAACAGATCGCCGCTTCGATTCGCCAGACAGTTCACGGTTTCCTCCACTCCTTCGGCCAAATCGCTGTAAATGTTGGTATCCAGGACGATTTTCACTCCCAATCCCCTTCGTCTATTTTGTTGAAAACCTCGAGCGCTTCTCTCAATTCTTCGATCTCTTCGCGGGTCGCCCACCCGGCGAAGTCCCGAATCCTTTTCTCCTTGGACTTTCCAATGCCCAGTTTTTCGTCTATGGCTTCGATGATGAAGGCCGATTTCGATTTTCCGGCCTTTTCGGCCGCGATCCGAATCAAACGGTCTTTTTCGGGCGGTATTCTCAGGCTCAGTGGCATAACGTTTTCACCTCCTTCGGTATCGAATTGTATCGATATTTTTGTCGATTGTATCGCTGCAGATGCGCAAAGTCAATCGTCAAGGATGTTCCTCTATCCGGTCCGGATTGTTACCGCAAAGAACGCGAAAAAGCCGATGGTCGATTTCCTCGAGTCAAAGGTGCAAGAAACATCGTGGTTGTGCGAGACCTGTTTTTATTTTAGGATGTCGGAAATCCGGAAGGTTCGGCAAATGCACGGGGAAGATTGTCGAATGAAAAAGAAAAAAGGCTTGGAATATCGTATGGACGATTGTTTGAACATCGCCGAGCTTTGTCCGTCCACCCGAGTTCTGGGACCCGGCAGGCGGTTCGCGGTCTGGGTTCAGGGATGCTGTTTCGACTGCCCCAACTGCGGTTCCCCTGCTTGGCGGGAAACGAAGACCGAAATGCCAATGAAGCCGGAACGGCTCGCCGAGGAGGTCTTGCGCGTCGGAGGCATCGAAGGCGTGACCGTGTCGGGCGGCGACCCCATGCTTCAGGCGAAGAACCTGGCGAAGTTCGTCCGGTTGGTCCGGGCGAAGAGAGCCGCGACCGTCGTGTGCTACACCGGCTTCACCCTGGAACGGCTCCTCGACCGAAAGGACGAGGACGTTTCCGCCTTTCTGGCCGAGATCGACGTGCTGATCGACGGTCCCTACGTCGAGGAGCTGAACGACAACAAAGGCTGGCGAGGCTCGACCAACCAGGCGGTGCATTTTCTCACCGGCGTCTATCGGGATAGGGAACGGGAGTTTCTCGAACGGCGCAGGGACATGGAGATCCATCTGTTCGAAAAGCACTACCTCGCCGT
>CAZNTU010000398.1:0-3659 GCA_964575975.1 uncultured Desulfobacteraceae bacterium | reverse complement strand
CCTCGAGCTTCGCATCCGCCGGCCGGACCAGGGCTGGGAGAAGATCTTCTCCTACAGCGGCGCGATGGTGGATACGGCCGAAGGGGAGCGGCTGATCTTTCTTTCGTGTTCCGATATGACGGACCTGCGACGGGCCGAAGAGACGCTGAAAGCTTCCCTTGCGGAAAAAGAGGTGCTGCTCAAGGAAATCCATCACCGCGTCAAAAACAACATGCAGGTCGTCTCCAGCCTGGTGGCTTTGCAGGCCGAGGAAGTCAAGGACGCCGCCGTCCGCAATATTTTGCAAGACGTGACCAACCGCGTGCGCTCCATGGCCCTGGTGCATGAAAAATTGTACCATTCGGCCGACTTGGCCCGAGTGGACTTCGCCGATTACGCGGAAAGCCTATTGGGATATCTGTGGCGGGCGCAAGGGTCGGCGGCATCCGGCATTGAATTGAATCTGGACCTGAAACCGGTATTGCTGCCGGTGAACGCGGCTGTGCCCTGCGGGCTGATCCTGAACGAATTGTTCGTCAACGCGATAAAACATGCCTTCAAGGGACGAAACAACGGAAAGGTGATCGTATCGATTGACGAAGACGCGGGAGGAAAAGTTCGCATAGGCGTTTGCGACGACGGCGTCGGACTCCCTTCGGACATGGAGTGGGAAAAATCCCGTTCCCTTGGTTTGCGCATCGTCAGGATGCTTGTCCGACAACTCCATGCCGACCTGGAGATCGAAAATTCCCGAGGAACCCAATTCACGCTATATTTTAAAAAGCGAGACTCCAAACATGAGTAAAATTTCGATTCTAATCGTCGAAGACGAAGCCATAGTCGCCGAAAACCTGCGGAGCAAGATAGAGCAGCTTGGATACGAGGTCGCGGGGATTGCCGCGAATAGCGAGGAGGCCGTCGAAATGGCCCTTCGTCTGCTTCCGCAGCTTGTCTTGATGGACATTCGATTGGACGGTCGAAACGACGGCATCCAGGCCGCCGAGGAAATCCGCGCCCGATACGACGTTCCCGTGATCTATCTCACGGCCCATTCCGATCCGGCCACTCTGGCCCGCGCCAAACTCACCGGACCGTTCGGCTATATTATAAAACCCTTCGAGATGCGAGATCTTGCCACGCAGATCGAACTTGCGCTCTACAAGCATCAAGCGGACAAGAAAGCGCACGAGCAGCGCGAGTGGCTGAGCGTCACGCTCGACAGCATCGGCGACGCTGTTATCGCCACCGACGCCAAAGGATTTATCGAGTTTTTGAATCCCGCGGCCGAGTCCCTGACCGGATGGAAAGCCGAAGAAGCCATAGGGGTGCCGGTCGAAAACGTTTTCCGGGTCGTAAACGAGAAAACCCGGGCAGCCGTGAAAAGCCCGGTGGGCAAGGTGCTCCGGAGCGGTAAAATCGGCGGGCTGGCAAGCCATACCGTGCTGCTCCGCAAGGACGGCAAAGAGGTGCCTGTCGACGACAGCGGGGCGCCCATTCGAGACCGTTCGGGACGTACTCTGGGAGTCGTGCTGGTCTTCCGGGACATCTCCAAGCGCAAGCAGGCGGAAGAGGCGCTTGAAGAAAAAAACAAACAGCTCCGGCAGCAGGCGGAAGAGCTGCAGGCGCAATCCGAGGAGCTTCAGGTACGGGCGGAGCAACTCGGGACCGTTAACGATGCATTGCGCGAGAGCGAAGAACGTATTCGCCTCTCCGTCGAGGCCGCCAACCTCGGCACCTGGGATCTCGATCTTACAACCGACAAAGCTGTCCGTTCCCTGCGCCACGATCAGATATGGGGCTATACCGAGCTTCAACCGGAATGGGGGCTGGAAATCGCCATGCGACACGTCGTTCCGGAGGACCGTCCCGGGATATTGGACGCCTACGAGACAGGAATAAAAAAAGGCGTGCTGTCCCACGAGAACCGCATTGTTCAGCCGAACGGCGACATTCGGTGGATTCGCGCGTACGGACACTTTAAATACGACCACGAAGGCCAGCCGGTACGTGTAATGGGAGTCGTCGAGGATGTCACCGAGCGCAAGAAAACCGAGGAGGCGCTGCAAGAAAGCGAGAAACGCTTCCGCACTCTGGCCGACAATATGTCGCAGTTTGCCTGGATAGCAGACGCGGAGGGCTGGATATACTGGTACAATCGCCGCTGGTACGAGTTTACCGGAACCGACCTTGAGCAGATGCAAGGCTGGGGTTGGACCCAAGTGCATCATCCCGACCACGTAGATCGGGTGCTCGAAAAGATAAGCCGCTGCTTTCGCACGGGAGAGGTTTGGGAAGACACTTTTCCGCTGCGCGGAAAGGAGGGCGAGTACCGCTGGTTTCTTTCGCGCGCCGTCCCGATTCGCGACGAGACAGGCAAAGTCCTGCGGTGGTTCGGCACAAACACCGACATCACGGAACAAAGGCAGGCCGAGCAGGCTTTGCGGAAGCTCGCGGCAACGCTCGAACAGCAGGTAATGGAACGTACAGCCCTGGCCGAAACGCGAGCCATGCAGCTCCAGCGGCTCGCGTTGGAGCTTTCGAACGCGGAGGACCGGGAGCGGAAACAAATCGCCCTCGTCCTGCACGACGACTTGCAACAGTATCTTGCCGCCGTCCGCTTTCACCTCCAAATGCTGAGTCCGGAGAGCCCCGGCGAAAGAACGAGGGAGCAGATAAGGCAAATCGAGAAGTTGATCGACGAAAGCATTCGAAGGTGCCGAACGCTTTCGCACGAACTGAGCCCTCCCGTGCTGCATCAAAGCGGGTTCCTTGCGGCGCTGGAATGGCTGGCCGAGGATATGAAGGCCAAGCACGGATTCGACGTGGCTCTGCGAATCCGGAAAGAAGCCGAACCGGAAACTCCGGCCCTCGCTTCCATGCTGTTTCGCTCCGTCCGGGAGCTGCTTTTCAATTCCGTAAAGCACTCGGGCCGCGATGCGGCCGCCGTCGAGGCGGGCGTCGAAGGCGATTCCGTTTTCGTCCGGGTCGAAGACAAGGGAAAAGGATGCGACCCCGGCCTGTTCTCCGATGGCAAAGCAAGGATTAGGGGCTTCGGGCTTTTCAGCATCAGGGAACGGCTAACCTTCGTCGGAGGGCGCTGCGAGATCGAAAGCGCCCCCGGCAAAGGATGCCGCATCACGTTGAGAATCCCGAGAAGCGGAGTATCCGCTCCGGCGTCGAGCGGTCGTGCCAATACCCGAACGGCTACCCGCAGGCTCCGCGAAATCGAAGTTCCAGGCAAGCAGGGGGCGCAAGTTCGGAGGAAAACAAGAATCCTTGTAGCCGACGACCACGCCGTAATGCGCCAGGGACTGTCGGAACTTCTGGAGAAGGAATCGGATCTCGAAGTCGTGGGGCAGGCGGCGGACGGGCGCGAAGCGGTCCGGCTGGCTTCCGAACTTGCTCCGGACGTCGTCCTGATGGATGTCGCCATGCCCGACATGGACGGAATCGAGGCGACCAGGCGCATAGCCAAGGCGAATCCGAACATTCGGATTATCGGCTTGAGCATGCACGACGACAACGGCACGCGGGAAAGGATGATCGAAGCGGGGGCTTGGGACTATATCTACAAGGCTTCGCCGGCGAAAGAACTCGTCGATGCGATATACGGCTTTCCGACATAAGAGCCTGTTTGAAAAATAGTTTTCGGCCCATTCTTTGACAAGTCGGAGCCAGTG